>DATFIX010000037.1:0-2613 GCA_035269625.1 Natrialbaceae archaeon | reverse complement strand
CGATAGAGACCACTGAGACGGCGCCGTTCGCTCGATCGGAGGTGATGGACGACGCTCACGATCGGGTAGTCCAGGCGGCGGTTCGTCCGGACGAGCGACGGGTGTGCGAGTTCGTCCTGCAGCATGACGTCGACGTCGGCTTCCAGGCGCGACCGCCAGCGTCTCGAGGCGTTGTCGAGGAGGCCCCGCGGGTACGCCCGCCAGGGGAGTTCGATCACCTCGACGTCGTCCCCGGCCGCCCGGAGCCCTTCGACCAGCCGACGATCGTATCGAAACCCACCCGAGCGCTCGTCGAGACGCCCGTAGAGCGTCAGGCCGACGTTCATCCGACAGTGGCCTCGTACGCGGCGAAGGCCTCCTCGTCCTCCCAGACCGTGATCGCGACCGTTTCGATCGTGTCGTCGGTGACAGCGTCGGTGACTCGCTCCCAGATCACCCGGGAGAAGCGTTCGATGCTCGGGTTGGCCCCCTCGAACTCCGGGAGATCGTTGAGCAGGACGTCCGCGTACCGGTCGTGCAGGTCATCGATGGCGACCTCGACGTCGTCGATGTCCACGAGGTACTCGTACTCGTTCAGTTCGGGACCCCGGAACTCGAGTTCGACCTCGTAGTGATGGGTGTGTGGTTCGCCCTCCGGTCCCGGGTTCGGGACGGTCAGGTAGTGCTGTGCGACGAAGTCCGACAGGACGGTGACGGTGTACATTCGTGGTCGATTCGTCGTGAAGGAACCTAAGTGTAGGGTGGGAAACCGGTCGTTCGCGAGGAATGCTCAATCGTACCGGAAAAGCACCTGTACGGCCTCGGCTTTGCGCTCGTCCAGGAGGCGATAGGCGTCGGTGGCCGCCTCGAGGGTGAAGGTGTGAGTGAAGAGGTCGTCGACGGACAACTCGGCGAGGCGATCACGGACGAGCCCCAGCCGTCGGTCCTTGTCCCACCGATCGGCGTGGTCGGGGTCGACGCGACTCACCTGGCTGCTCCGGATGCGGATGTGGCTCCGGTGGTACGCCCCGCCCAGGTCGAGCGTGGCGGCTTTCGTCCCGTACCACGATCCGACGAGCACCTGCCCCGCGAACCCCGTCGCCCCGATCGCGTCGTCGAGGGCGGCCGGGGTCCCGGAGAGTTCGATCGCCAGGTCCGCACCGTCGCCACCGATCGCGCCGGGCACGTCCTCGTCGGGGGCCAGGGCGACGTCCGCCCCGAGGTCCCGGGCGAGGTCGCGGCGGCGTTCGAAACAGTCGACCGCGACGAGCCGATCCAGGGGAAAGGCGGCGAGCAACGCGGTCGTCAGGAGGCCGACCGGCCCCTGCCCGTAGACCGCCACGCGTTCGCCGATCCGGGGCCGTCCGTCCATCACGAAACTCACAGCGGCCTCGGCGTTCGCGATGAGCGTCGCCGTTTCCGGGGGCAGCGTGGTCGGGACGAGTTCGTCGGTCCGCGCCAGGAAGTGGCTCTCGTGGGGGTGGAAGGCGAACACCTGGCGGCCTCGCCACTCCTCGTCGACCTCGCGACCGAGGGCAGCCACCTCCCCGACGGCCGCGTAGCCGTACCGGAGCGGATACGAGAGCGTGCCGTCCAGGGCGTCGATGGTTTCGTCGGTCGCCATCTGCTCGGGCACCTCGTCGCGATACACCAGCAACTCCGTCCCCGGACTGATGGCCGAACGCGTCGTGCGTACCAGGACCTCGTCCGGACCAGGGTCCGGCACCGGCGTCTCCTCGACGCTGACGCTTCGGGGCCCGTCGAAGTACAGGGTTCGTCCGGTCATCTGGGCGGGTCCCGGCGGACGTGTATCGGGAGCATCATTGCCCCGTCGTCCTGCCGTACTGCTGGCGGTTCCGTGCCGGGCCGTGGGGTCGACGTATCACACGAACTAGAGGGTTCTACTGACACATAAACGCTGGCGCTCCCACCGGTTCCGGAACTGTGTCCACCGATCGAGCGTCGGGATTTAACCCGTCTCGCCCCGTCGAACGACGCGTGAACGTCGTTTTCGTCGGTGCCGGCGACGTCGCGTCCCAGTACGCCGAGGGGCTGTCGCAGAGTCCACTAACGCTCGAGGCGGTGTGTGATACGGACGCCGATCGGGCGACTGCGCTGGCACGGGAGCACGACGCGAGCGTCTTTACCGGCGTCGACGAGATGCTCGCCGCGACCGACGCGCCGATCGTCGTCAACCTGACGAGTCACGGCGCCCATGCCTCGATCACGCGGGCGGCGCTGGCCGCGGACCGACACGTCTTCTCGGAGAAACCGCTGGCGCTGGACGCGGCGACGGTCGAGTCGCTCCTGGACACGGCGGCCGATCGGGACCTCGCCCTGGCGGCGGCACCGATCACACCCCGGTGTCCGTCCCAGCGCCGCGCCGGGCGAGCGCTCGTCGACGGGCGTCTCGGAACCGTTCGCCTCGGGTACGCGTTCGCGCACGTCGGCCGCGTGACCGAGTGGCACGATCGCCCGGCGTCGTTTCTCGAGGTCGGGCCGCTGTACGACGGGGCGGTGTACCCGCTCTCGGCCCTTGTCTCGTGGTTCGGCCCGGTGGAACGAGTCAGGACTGCGGACGCACTGGACGTCTGGCCCGAGCGCGAACCGGCGCAACCGTCGGGGGCGGCCCAC
>DATFIX010000036.1:0-2085 GCA_035269625.1 Natrialbaceae archaeon | reverse complement strand
GAGCGCGCCCGGCAGGGCGATCGATCGCCGCGGGCCGCGAACCGTCCACGCCGCGAAGGCGAGGCCGGCCGGGATCGCGAGGACGAGCGAGTGGGTGATCGACCGGTGGACGAGCGTGCTGGCGCCCCAGAAGTCGGTCGCGGCGTCCATCGCGCCGGTCACCTCCCCGGTCAGGCCGGTGAGCGCGTAGACCATGTCCGCGTCGGGGGCCACGGCGAACCCGGCGGCGACGAGGCCGACCGCGAGCACGCGTTCTCGCGACCAGCCCCGGACGGCGGCTACGCTGGCCGCGATGGCGAACGCCAGGGCCGCGTGACCGACCATCATCGAATCGTCACTACGCCGGCGGACGGCAAAAGTGACTCGGGGTGCGAGAAAGTGACTCGCGCGACAGGATCGGTTCAGGCCCCCCGCCTCGTCCAGCGTTTCTCGATTTCGGCGTTGCCCCGAACGACCGTGTCGCCGTCGACGGCGATGCGGGTCTTTCTGAGTTCGATGGTCAGAATTTCGCCGGTCATGTCTCCAGCAGTGATCGTGTCCCCGGGGTTGAAGTCCGGGTCGCGCAGCAGATAGATCCCCGCTACGGCGTCCTCGATCATGTCCGAGAGCGCGTAGGAGACGCCGAGCGCGAGGAAACCGCTGGCGGTTCCGAGCGCGGCCGCCACGCTTTCCAGGCCGACGACGCCGAGAAAGGCGAGCGCGACGGCGAACCACAGGAACGCGGTTACGATGGCCGTGACGAACTGCCGGTAGACGGGGGAGTCGCCAACCAGGGTGCGATCGAGGATCCAGCGCACGAGGAGCATGATGACCCTGACGGCGACCGCCGCCACGAGCAGGAACAGGAGTCCGGCCACGACCTTCGGGACTGCCGCAGCGAAGTCGGTCAGGAGTCGATCGATCGCTTCGCCCACGATCTCGCCGACGCTTCCGGGGGGGTCGGTGACCATGGGTACACGTGTTTGCCCAGGAACAAAAACGCCGGGCGCGACTGGACGACTCTCGTCTCGAACGATCCGGTCCTCCCGTGTCAAGCTCTACACTAAATCTATTTGATGTCTGGGCGCGTCAGAGGTGACATGGTCGAAAAACTCACTCTCTTCGAACTGCACTTCGACGGCGCAACGTTCGGTCCCACCGTATCACCCGAAGCGACGAGCGACGAAACGGTTGCCGAGGATGAAATCCCCGCGGAGGAAGCGGCCACGAACTCCGGCGGCCGCGGTCGCAAGGTTATCGGTCTCGTCGTTGCGAGCATCGTGGTCTCGGTCGTGGTATCGACGATCGCGCGCAGACTCGCCGGCGACGACGAGATGGACTTCGAAACCGTGGATTTCGAGTCGGAGGCGGACGAGTCGGCCGAGGAGATCGACGTCGCCGAAGCGTGATCGAACCTTCGTGTGGGTCGGTACCGCGCCACAACCAGGATTAACTTTTCGGGGCGTGGACCCCCGGCAACGATACCATCGTTCCCCACCGTGGGTGATCGACGATGATCGGGCAGGGTTCGCTCCTCCGCGATCGAGGCGACTTCCGGACGCTCTGGCTGGGCGAGACGGTGCTCCGGGTCGGGACCGGCCTCCGCAACGTGGCCGTCCCCTGGCTGGTCCTGGTGTTGACCGGGAGTCCGCTCTCGCTCGGGCTCTCGTTCACGCTGCTGATGACGCCGGACGTCCTGTTCTCGCCGGTCGTCGGGGACGCGATCGACAGACACTCGCGACGGCGGCTCATGATTCTCGCCGCCGGCGTGGAGGGCGGGGTCCTCCTCGCCCTCCCGATCGCCGAGGCCGTCGGCACCCTCTCGATATCCCTCGTGTACGCCGTCCTGGTCGTCCTCTCGCTCACGGGGGCGCTCTACCACAACGCCCGGGAGGCGCTCTTGCCGACGATCGTCCCCGACGGACGACTGGACCAGGCCAATGCTGCCTTCTACGTCGGATCGACGGCAGTCGGGATCGTCTTCCTCGGCGTCGGGGGCGTTCTCACCGATCAGTTCGGTGCCGTCCGGACGCTCCTCGGCGCGGCCGCGGCGGCCTGGGTCGCGACGCCCCTGCTGGCAGTGGTGTCCGAGACGCCACCCGAACC
>DATFIX010000035.1:0-26077 GCA_035269625.1 Natrialbaceae archaeon | reverse complement strand
CGAGAACGGCGATCTGGTCGTCGTCTGCAATGACCGGTCCCGGGTGAACGACCTGCGGGAGGGAAACGTCGACGCCAGAGAGGCCGATCCGGCCGACCCCGACGTTATCCGTGAACTGGAGGTGGACCCCGACACCGTTTTCGTCGGAGCCGACGATTCGGCCCGCAACGGAACTATCGCCGAGATCGTTCGCGAGACGTTCCCCTCGGCGCTGCTCGTCGCCTACGAGGGCGACACGGGCGGCATAGCGGAACGCGAGTCGATCGGGGCCGTCGCCGACCGCACGATCGACCCCGTCGAGACGCTCCACGAGGCGCTGGTGGACCAGGCCTGTTGCCGGTCGACGGAACTCGCGCGGGGGTTGCGAGGCGCGCTGACGGGGATCGATGGCACCCTGGCGGTCGTGATGCACGACAACCCGGACCCGGACGCCATCGCGAGCGCGATTGCGCTCGTCAGGATCGCGGCCGCCGTGGGCGTCGACGCGGAGCCGATGTATTACGGCGACATCTCTCACCAGGAGAACCAGGCCCTGGTCAACCTGCTCTCGCTCGATCTCGTGAACCTCGAACCGGACGCCGACCTGTCCGGATACGACGGGTTCGCCCTCGTCGACCACTCCAGGCCGGGTATCAACGACGGACTCCCGGAGGACTTGAAGGTCGACATCGTGATCGACCACCATCCGCCGCGGGCACCCGTCGAGGCCGGGTTCGCGGACCTCCGGAGCGACGCCGGCGCGACGAGTACGGTGTTGACCGACTACCTCGACCGGTTCGACGTCGACCTGGACGAGACGGTCGCGACCGCGCTGCTGTACGGCATCCGGGTCGACACCGACGATTACACCCGCGAAGTGTCCACGGTGGATTTCGAGGCGGCGGCCCGGTTGCTCCCGCACGCCGACACGGGGGTTCTCGAACGGGTCGAGCAACCCAGCGTCAGCCAGGAGACGATGGGCGTGATCTCGCGGGCGATCAGGAACCGCGAGCGCCACGGGACTGCCGTCGTGACGAGCGCGGGCCGGGTCGCCGACCGGGACGCCCTCGCACAGGCCGCGGATCGCCTGGTGAAGATGGAGGGCATCGGGACGGTGTTCGTCTACGGCATCATGAACGGAACGGTGTTCGCGTCGGCCCGGTCGCGCTCCTCGAACGTCGACCTCGGTGAGACCCTCCGGGTCGCCTTCGACGCGATCGGCAGCGCCGGCGGGCACGCCGACATGGCGGGTGCACAGATCCCGCTGGGCGTCATCGAACACGCGATGGACGACGAGACGGTCGACGTGGAGGCGGTCGTCTGGGACGTCGTGACCGACCGGTTCCTCGAGGCGCTTCGCGAGGAACACGTCGAACCGGACGACCTGATCGAGATGCCCGGCGAGATCGTGGCCTCGCGCGAGGACGAGGAGACGTAGCCGAGAGGTTTTTCCTCGCCCGGCCGTTCCCTGCAGACGAACATGGACGCGCCCGTCGACGACGGGAAACCGCTTGTCAAAGACTACATGACGACGGACGTCGAGACCGTTTCGCCGGACGACACGGTCGGCGACGTCGCCGAACGGATCGCCGCGAGCACCGAGCACAGCGGGTTTCCCGTGACCGATCGCCGTCGAGTCGAGGGGTTCGTCAGCGCCCGGGACCTCCTGCTCGAGGACGAGGACGCCCCCATCTTCACGGTGATGACGACGGACCTCATCGTAGCGCACCCGGACATGAAGGTAACCGACGCGGCACGCGTAATCCTCCGGTCCGGCATCCAGAAGCTCCCTGTGGTCGACGACGCCGGCAACCTCGTGGGGCTGATTTCGAACGCGGACGTCATTCGCAGCCAGATCGAGCGGGCGACCCCCGAAAAGGTGGGCAAACTCAAGCGAACCCTGGAGAACATCCACGACGTCGACCTCGAGCAGGAACGCCGGACGGTGAAGCTCTCGAACCTGATCCCGACCCAGAAGAAGGTGTACGCCGACGAACTCGAGGGGCGCCAGTACGAACTCGAACGCGGTCTGGCCGAACCGCTGGTCGTCATCGACAACGGGAGTGAGTCGCTCCTCCTGGCGGACGGCCACCACCGCGTCCTCGCTGCCGACCGGATCGGGGTCGAGGAGATGGACGCCTACGTGATCGTCATCGGATCCCCGATCGACCTCGGGATGCAGAAGACGGCTGAGAACGAGGGCCTGGAGTCGCTTGCCGACGTCGAGGTGGTCGATTACGCCCGCCACCCCCTCGTGGAGACGACCAAGCGCCTGCAGCAGGGTTGACCGATCCGCCCCGTCCGTTCCGCGGAAGCATTATCTCGATGAAACTTCTATTGACGAGGTATGCAATCACCGATGGCTGCCACGGCCGACCGGTCCCGGTCGGGGCCCGAACCGGGCGGACCCCCCATCGTCGCAGTCGACCGCGTGTCGAAGACGTACGGGTCGGGTGAGGACGGTGTGACGGCCGTCGACGACGTTTCCTTCGACGTTCACCCGGGGACCGTCGTGGGGGTGCTCGGCCCGAACGGCGCGGGCAAGACCACGCTCATCAAGTCGATGCTCGGCCTGATAATCCCGGACGAGGGCGAGGTAACCGTCGACGGGATCGACGTTCACGAGGACACTCGGACGGCCTACCGCCGGGTCGGGGCGATGCTCGAAGGGGCGCGGAACGTCTACTGGCGGTTGACGGTCCGGGAAAACCTCGACTTTTTCGCGAGTCTCGCGGGCCACGACCATGGCTCGCTCCGCGACCGTCACGACGAATTGCTGGACCAACTCGGCCTGGCCGACAAGGCCGACGTCACGGTCAACGACCTCTCGCGGGGGATGAAGGGGAAGGTGTCGCTCGCCGCAGCCCTGGCCCGGGACGCCCCGGTCGCATTCCTCGACGAACCGACGCTCGGACTGGACGTCGAGAGTTCGATCGAACTGCGGCGGGAACTCCGGCGACTGGCCGAACAGGAGTCCATGACCATCGTCCTCTCGAGCCACGACATGGCCGTCGTGGAGGACGTCTGCGACCGCGTGATCGTCATGAACGACGGCCGGATCGTGGCCGACGACACGGTCGAGAACCTCATCGACCTCTTCCGGACGCAGGCCTATCGCGTTACGGTCAGCGAGGACGTCCCGGCCGCGACGCAACGGTCGCTCGAAGACGAGTTCCTCGTCGAATCGTGGGACGAAGTGGCCAACAGCGAGCGATTCGACGTCGCGCTGCCGGGGGATCGGTCGGTGTACGACCTGATGGATCGGCTTCGCGCGGCCGACCTGTCGGTCGACCGGATTACCGCGATCGAACCCGACCTGGAGGACGTCTTCCTCGAACTGACCGAAAACGAAGCGAGGCCGTCCCAAAGCGAGGACCGGCGGTCGGACGGTGATCGACGATGAGCACCGCCACCCTGCGGTACCGGACGCTGTTCCGTGCCGTCGCGTACAAGCGGGCGATCCTCCTGATACGCTACCCCGTCAACACGCTCTCGACGCTGGTGAGCATCTACGCCGTCTTCGCCCTGATCTTCTTCGGCGGGCGAGCGGTGGCGGGTCCGGAACTCACCGGGTCCCTCGACGGGATCGTGGTGGGGTTTTTCCTGTTCACGATGACCATCGTCGCGTTCTCCAGTCTGGCCTGGGACATGACCCGGGAAGCCCAGTGGGGGACCCTGGAGCAGTTGTTCATGTCCCCCTACGGGTTCGGCCGGGTCGTCGTGACGAAGGTGATCGTCAACGTCGGGTTCAGCCTCCTGTGGGGCGCGGTGATCCTGGGGTTGATGCTCGTCACGACAGACCGGTCGCTGACGGTCGACGTGGTGACGGTCGTCCCGATCGCCGTGCTCGCGCTGGCCTCGGCCGTGGGCGTCGGGTTCGTCTTCGCCGCGATGGCCTTGCTGTACAAGCGCGTCGAGAACGTCTTTCAGCTGGTCCAGTGGGGGTTCATCGGCCTGATCGCCGCGCCGGTCCACGCGTACCCCGAACTCAAGGTCCTGCCGCTCGCCCAGGGCAGCGGCATGCTCCAGGAGGCGATGCGCGACGGCGTTCGACTCTGGCAGTTCCCACCGGCAGAACTCGGGATCCTCGTCGCGGTGGCGGCCGGCTACTTCGCCGCCGGTTACCTCGTCTTCCAGTACGGCCAGCGGCGCGCCCGCCGGAAGGGGCTGCTCGGGAAGTACTGACGCCCCTATTTGTTTCGTGCTCCCCGTTCTTTCCGTTCAGTCGCCACCTCGCCGATCGTCCGGAGCGTGGCGTCGGATTCCTTCACGTCCCCGATGAACTCGTCCAGGTGGGCGACGTTCGGCGTCCGGCCCATCACCTGGGGGTGCATCGTCAGGACGAACACGCCGTCTTCGACGTCGTCGAGCATCCACTCCAGCGATCGACGCCACTCGTCGAAGAGTTCGGCGACGGAACGCTTGCTCCGGTCCCCGGAGAACGCGAGCCAGGGGTAGTCGTCGCGGTGCCAGGAAATGGGCACTTCGAGGACGTCGGTCGGTTCGCCACGCTCGTAGGGGCCGTCGGTAGGCGCTCGATCCGGCCGGGCGTAGTAGGGTTCGAAATCTCGGGCCATCCCGTTGGAGGCCCACTCGAAGCCCAGTTCGAGCAGCAGGTCGAGGGTGTGCTCCGAGTAGTCCCACGACGGCGACCGGTAGCCGTCGGGTCGTTCCCCCGTGAGGTCCTCGATGGCCTCGATACCGCGTTCGATATCGCGGCGTTCGGCGTCCCGGTCCTCGAAACTCCCGGGTGGTGTGTGGCTCCAGCCGTGATGGCCGATCTCGTGCCCGTGGTCGTGCACGTCGCCCGCGACCTCGGGAAAGCTCTCGATCGTGTGACCGGGCACGAACCAGGTCGCGTGGACCCCGTGCCCGTCGAGCACGTCGAGGATCCGCGGCGCGCCCACCTCCGCCCCGAACAGCCCTCGCGAGCGATTGGTCGGCGAGTTGCGTCCGTCGTCGATGTGGATCCACGGCGAGACGGCGTCGAAGTCGAAGCTCAGACAGACTGACGGTTCGGCCATGCGGGTTGTGTCGGCGGCCGACGGCTTTAGCGTGGGGTTCGCTGGAGGGTTACCCCTGGAGGACCGCCACCCACCCGGTATCCTTCGGTTATCTAGCGGGAAGTCGCGACGGAATCTGTAGGGATCTTCACCCGTACGGCCCGAACATTCGCTCCCGTTGGTACACCGACATCCCACCTGCCCCGTATACCGGGGGTATTTCGGGGGAACCCTTAATGCGCAGACACCCTCGTTGTACGGGTATGTACGACGAGGACGACCTCGCCGAGATCCGCAAGGACCGCGAGGAGTGGGCCGAGGAGACCCTCGACCCTTTCCTCGAGACGCACGGCGAGCGCAAGGACCGGTTCGCGACCGTCTCGAACCTCGAGGTCGACCGACTGTACGACCCCAGCGACGTGGCCGACCTCGACTACGACGAGGACCTGGGCAACCCCGGCGAGTTCCCGTTCACTCGCGGCCCGTACCCGACGATGTACCGCGGGCGGCCGTGGACGATGCGCCAGTTCGCCGGGTTCGGAACGGCCGAGGAGACCAACGAGCGGTTCCACTACCTCATCGACGAGGGCCAGACCGGCCTCTCGACGGCGTTCGACATGCCGTCGCTGATGGGAATCGACTCCGACCATCACATGTCCGTCGGCGAAGTCGGCAAGGAGGGCGTGGCCGTCGACACCCTCCGGGACATGGAGATCCTGTTCGACGGAATCGACCTGGGCGAGGTCTCGACTTCGTTCACGATCAACCCGAGCGCGCCGGTGATCTACGCGATGTACGTCGCCATCGCCGACCAGCAGGGCGTTCCACGCGAGGAGATCCGGGGCACCCTCCAGAACGACATGCTCAAGGAGTTCATCGCCCAGAAGGAGTGGGTCGTCCCGCCGGAAGCCTCGGTCGATATAGTGACCGACGTAATCGAGTTCTCCGTCGAGGAGACGCCGAAGTTCAACCCCATCTCCATCTCCGGGTACCACATCCGCGAGGCCGGGTCGACCGCGGTGCAGGAACTCGCCTTCACCCTCGCGGACGGGTTCGCCTACGTCGAGAGTTGTCTCGACCGCGGGATGGACGTCGAGGCGTTCGCGCCCACGCTCTCGTTTTTCTTCAACTCGCACAACGCTATCTTCGAGGAGGTCGCGAAGTTCCGCGCCGCGAGGCGGATCTGGGCGCGAAAGCTCCGGGAGTGGTACGGGGCGGACTCGGACGCGGCCCGTCGCCTGAAGTTCCACACCCAAACTGCTGGTCAGTCTTTGACCGCCCAACAGCCCCTGAACAACGTCGCCCGCGTGACGATCCAGGCGCTGGCGGGCGTCCTCGGTGGGACCCAGAGCCTGCATACCAACAGTTTCGACGAGGCGCTGGCGCTGCCCGGCGAGCAGGCGGTGCGGGTCGCGCTCCGCACGCAACAGGTCATCGCCGAGGAGTCGGGGGCCGCCGACATCGTCGATCCGATGGCCGGGAGCTTTGCCGTCGAATCGCTCACCGACGAGATCGAGGCCCGCGCCCTGGCATACATCGAGGAGATCAGGGAGAAAGGCAACGGATCGATCCTCGAGGGAGCTCTCACCGGGATCGAGCAGGGCTACTTCCACCGGGAGATTCAGGAGTCCGCCTACGAGTACCAGGAGCGCGTCGACGACGGCGAGGAGGTCGTCGTGGGCGTCAACGAGTACACCATCGAGGAGGACACGCGGCCGGACATCCTCCACGTCGACGAACAGGAGACCCGGGACCGGCAACTCGCCAGGCTGGAGGACGTCAAAGCTGACCGCGACGCCGAGGCCGTCGACGCCGCGCTCGACGCGCTCTCGTCGGCCATCGCGAACGGCGAGAACACGATGCCGTACATCGTCGACGCGGTCAAGACCTACGCTACGATGGGTGAGATCATGGGCGTCTTCGAGGAGCACCACGGCGCCTATCAGGAAGCCGTCGGTGTCGCCTGAGGGCGAACGACCGCCGGGGTCACAGGACTCGCGGGCTCATCTACCGTGCGGGAGAACGGCAGCCGGCGGCGTGACGTCCTCGATCCTGTCGAGCAGTCGCCGTCCGAGGAGTCGGTGGAGCGTCGCGTCCTCGACTTCGGGGGCGGACCCGGCGTGGTCGGCCGCGCCGAAATGAGCAGTGGCCAGGGCGAGGATTTCCGTCCCGTCCAGGTCCACGGTCGTGCGGGGTGCCGGTCCGTCGGATTCGTCGAGGTCGTCGAAGGCGATTTCGAGGCGGAGCTGTATGGCCGTGAGCACCGTGAGACCGTCGCTCGAAACGTCCCGGTGTTCGACTACGTGCCGGAGGGCCCGCCGATGAACGGCGAGTTCGGAGGCCGTGATCGGGACCGAGAACTGCGAACCCGTATACAGGTGGTCGTGAAGGAGCGCCGCGTCGACGCCGACTCGCCACTCCACGTCGGTGACCCGACGAACGAGTTCGAGCGACGCCCCGTGACTCGCCTTCGACATGGCTCGTTTCGAGTGGAGATTAACACGGGCCCTCGACATATAAGGTGGGTATCCTTCGGCAATTCGTCGCCGTCTCCGGCCGTAAAACGTGGGTTCAACGCCGTCTTGAGACGGACTGACAGCCGGCCGCAGGGATGGATCGCGCCGTTCGAACTTTAGTGCGGTCACGGACGGGAGAAAACTTCGAACGTCCGTTCGAAACGGTCCTCCGTGCGGGAACGGTGACCCTCCGTGCCGCAAGCGCCGCTTGATCATCCGTGGGCGGCGACCTCCGAAAACGGGAGGGTTTTGGGCGTCGTGCGTGTGAGCGGGTCGGCCCTCGCACGCAATTCCGGCCACCCTGTGCGAAGTCGACGAGAGAACCCGAGCCCGAGACCCGCCGTCACGAACGCCGGGCGCAGGACGACGACCGCCCGGCGTCAGGCGGTCCACGGACGAATCAGCCACTCGACGATCTTCCTAAAAATAAGGGGAATACTTATCCCCATCTCGCCTGTTTGCCCCTACAACCATGTCGGACGATACCACACCTGACGTCGAGCTCGAGGCCCGCCTGGCACAGCAGGAGACCTTCGAGCCGTCCGAGGCCTTCGTCGAACAGGCCAACGTGAACGACGAGTCGATCTACGAGGAGTTCGAGGAGAACTGGCCGGACTCGTGGGAGCGGGCGGCCGATCTGATCGACTGGGACGAAGCCTATGATACCGTCCTTGACGGTTCCGACGCACCGTTCTACGAGTGGTTCACCGGCGGGACACTCAACGCCTGCTACAACTGCGTCGACCGGCACGTCGAGGCCGGTGACGGCGACCGAACGGCGATCGAGTGGATCGGCGAGGAGGGCGAAACGCGGACGTACACCTACCGGGACCTCTACCGCGAGGTAAACGCGTTCGCGGCAGCCCTTCGAGAAATCGGCGTCGAGGAGGACGACGTCGTCACGATGTACCTCCCGATGATCCCGGCGCTGCCGATCGCGATGCTCGCGGCGGCCCGAATCGGCGCACCCCACAGCGTCGTGTTCGCCGGGTTCTCCGCGGAGGCGCTGGCCACCCGGATGGAGAGCGCCGACTCGGAGTACCTGATCACCTGCGACGGGTACTACCGTCGGGGCGATCCGCTCGACCACAAGTCGAAGGCCGACGAAGGCGTCTCGACCCTGGGAGACGGGGTCACGACGGTCGTGGTGGACCGTCTCGGGGAAGCACTCGATCACGACCTGGCGGACGACGAGTACGATTACGCCGAACTCGTGGACGACCACGAGGGCGAGGAGGTCGAACCGGTGTCCCGCGACGCCGAAGACATGCTCTTTCTCATGTACACCTCCGGAACGACGGGCCAGCCGAAGGGAGTCAAGCACACCACTGGCGGGTATCTCTCGTACGTGTCCTGGACGTCCCACGCGGTGCTCGATCTCGCACCCGATGACACCTACTGGTGTGCGGCCGACATCGGGTGGATCACGGGCCACTCCTACATCGTCTACGGTCCCCTCGCGCTGGGCACGACGACCGTGATGTACGAGGGGGCACCCGATTACCCGGCGAAGGACCGGCTCTGGGAACTCGTCGACGAGTACGGCGTCGACGTCTTCTACACGGCTCCGACGGCGATCCGGTCGTTCATGAAGTGGGGGAAGTCCCATCCCGAGGAACACGACCTTTCGTCGCTCCGCCTGCTGGGAACGGTCGGCGAACCGATCAACCCCCGCGCCTGGAAGTGGTATTACAAGCACATCGGCAACGAGTCGTGCCCGATCGTGGACACCTGGTGGCAGACCGAGACCGGCGGGATGATGATCTCGACGCTCCCGGGAATATCGGAGATGAAACCCGGCTCTGCGGGGCGACCACTGCCGGGAATCAGTGCGGACGTCGTGGACGTTTCGGGTGACCCCGTCGGTGCAGGCGAGGCCGGGTACCTGGTGACCAACAAGCCCTGGCCGGGGATGCTCCGGACGCTCTACCGGAACGACGACCGGTTCGTCGACGAGTACTGGCGCGAGTATTCGATCCCCGATCGCGACGCCTGGGTGTACTTCCCCGAGGACGGGGCCAAGATCGACGAGGACGGATACATCACGATCCTCGGGCGCGTCGACGACGTCATCAACGTCTCGGGGCACCGTCTCGGGACCATGGAAATCGAGTCGGCCATCGTCGGCGTGGAGGGCATCGCAGAAGCAGCCGTCGTCGGCGGGAGCCACGAGGTGACCGGCGAGGCGATCTACGCCTACGCCATCACCGAGGAGGGGTACGACGAGGACGAGACCCTCCGCCAGCGCGTGATCGACGGCGTCGAGGAGACCATCGGTCCGATCGCCCGCCCCGAGGCCGTGATCTTCAGCCCAGAACTGCCCAAAACGCGGTCGGGCAAGATCATGCGCCGGTTGCTCGAGGACATCGCCAACGGCGAGAACCTTGGCGATACGAGTACGCTCAGGAACCCGGGCATCGTCGAGGACATCCAGCGGAAGGTCCACGGCGACTGATCCGGCCCGATGCGCTCCTGGCTGATTCCTACTCCCCGGTCCGGGACGCGTCGTCGAACCGGGAAACGAACTGGACGAGGCCGAGCAAAACGCCGAGCATGACGGCCATGCTGATCATGCCGTAGACCGCGAACGTCACGGGCGTGATCGGGAACGACAGCGGCCCCATGGAGGCGACCGCCACGCCCTTCTGCTCCGGGAGGATCACGCCGAGGATGGCCCCCATGACGCCGGCAATGCCGATTACGGCTGCGTAAATGATCAGGATGACCCGTCGGCCACTCGCCGTCGTCGTGTCGAACACGAACCCCCCTATGGGTCCGGGAACGATGAGGTTTTTGGGTTCGATCGCTTACAGGAGGCCATGTCCGAGAAGGAACTGTTGTTGCTCGTCCTGGGGGCGATCGCCGTCCTGATGTTCGCGACGGGGTTCGTGCTCGTGTTGAGCTAGTCCGCCCTGGCGAGCACCTGGATCCACTCGCCGTCGGAGACGAATTCGACGGTCAGCCCCGCATCTGAAACCAGTTCGCGGAGTTCATCGGCCCGATATAGCGTGAACTCCCGGTCGTCGCCCTCGTAGGTGTCGCCCGGCCTGGTTCCGCTGCCCCGCTTGACCGAGAGCCAGAGGACCCCACCGTCCCGCAGGACTCGCCGGAACCCGGCGAGGGTCTCCTGGGCGTCCGATCTGGGCACGTGGAGGAACGACGCACACGCCCAGATCCCGTCGACGGCCCCGTCGGCGACGCCGAGGGTTCGCATGTCCATCCGGGCGAAGTCGACGGTCGGTGCTTCGTCGGTCGCGATGTCGAGGAGGCCGGGAGTCAGGTCCATGCCGAGGACCTCGAACCCTCGCTCCGCGAACGTGGCGGACTCCCACCCCGGGCCACACCCGACGTCGAGAACGATCGATCCGTCGACGGCCTCACAAAACCGATCGACCTGGTCGGCGAGGGGTTCCCGGTCCTCGTGGCGCTTCCGGTACTCGCCGGCGACGCGATCGTACGTCTCCATCGTCTCGGCCAGGTCGTCGTTCACGGACTGACAGTACAGGGGATCGCACTTCAAAACCGGGCTTCGGGAGAGCGGGAACGAAGCGGGTTATTCAGCCGGTTCGTCGTCCGTCAGATCAGGGCCGTCGCCAGGTGCGTTCGTGCCCTCATTGCCGCCGTCGGTGACGAGTTCGCCGTCGTCCTCGCCGCCGTCGGTCGCGACAAGGCCGCGTTCCTGTTTCGAGTCCAGCCAGTTCCACTCGCGGGTCCGCAGGTCGTCGCGACCCAGGTTCCACGGATCGTCGTCCTCCAGCAGCGGGCTCTCGATGTAGGACTGGACCATGTTCCAGAGCCAGATGATCTGCCCGACGAGCAGGATGAGCGCACCGGCGGTGGCCAGCTGGTGGAGGTCGGTGAAGTACTGGAGCGGGCCGACCGTGACCGCGTCGTAGGTCGCGTACCGGCGAGGCATCCCGCCGTAGCCCAGCAGGAGCATGGCGAAGAACGTGAGATTCGTCCCGATCATGGACAGCCAGAAGTGCCACTTGCCGAGCGTGCGGCCGTACATCTTCCCCGTGACGATGGGGAACCAGTAGTAGATGCCGGCGAAGACGGCGAACCCGATGCCGCCCATGATGATGTAGTGGAAGTGCCCGACGACGTAGTAGGTGTCGTGCAGGATGAGGTCGATCGGGATGGCGGCGAGGAAGACGCCGGTCACGCCGCCGATGATGAAGTTGGCGACGAACCCGACGCTGAAGAGCATGGGCGTGGTCAACCTGAGGCGGCCGTTCCACATCGTCGTGATCCAGTTGAACGTCTTGACGGCCGATGGGACCGCGATGGCCAGCGAGACGGCCATGAACGACGCGCGGATGCGCGGGTCGATGCCCGTCGTGAACATGTGGTGGGCCCAGACGCCGAAGGAGAGGACGCCGATGGCCAGCGTCGAATAGACGACGAACTTGAACCCGAAGAGCTTCCGCCCCGAGAACCGCGGGATGATGAAGCTCACCAGGCCCATCGGCGGCAGGACGAGGATGTACACCTCGGGGTGGCCGAAGAACCAGAAGAGGTGCTGCCAGAGGAGCGGACTCCCGCCCTCGACGGTGAAGAACGTCGTCGCGAAGTTCCGGTCGAGCAGGAGCATGATGATCGCGCTGCCGAGCATCGGGAACGCGAACAGGATCAGCCCCGACTGGGTGAGCATCGTCCACGAGAAGATGTCCAGCCGGCTCCAGCCCACCTCGTCGTCGCGCTCGGTGAAGATGGTGACGATGAAGTTGATCGCCCCCATCGTCGCCGAAACCCCCGTGAGGTGAAGCCCCAGCAGCATCAGGTCCGCGCCGGGGTTCGGCGGGCCGGTCGCGGCAGCCCCGGCGCCGGTGGCCACCTGTTCGGCAGCGATGGGCGGGTACATCGTCCAGCTAGTCATCGCCGGCGCGATGTTGCCCATGAACGGATCGAGGAAGAACCCGGCCCAGATCAGCGTCGCGCCGGGCGGGAGCAGCCAGAACGCGATGGCGTTGATCCGCGGGAACGCCATGTCGTCGGCCCCGATCAACAGCGGGATGAAGTAGTTCCCGAAGGCCGCCAGGATCGGCGTCCCGAAGAGGAACAGCATGGTGATGCCGTGGGTCGTGAGCAAGGCGTTGTACGTGCCGGCCGTCAGGAAGTCGCCGCCCGGTCCCGCGAGTTCGAGTCGCATCAGGACGACCGAGATGCCGCCCCAGGCGAACGCGAACGTCGCGAACGCGCCGTACAGGATGCCGATGTCCTTGTGATCGACGGTCGTCAGCCAGCGCACGAGTCCGCCGGGTTTCTCCACCCGTTCCGCGGTCGTTTCCTCGGCCGTTGCCCCACCACCACCGCCGACGATCGGCGTATAGGCCCGGCGATCCTCCACGCGCATCAGCCACACCGCCACGAGGAGGAGGAAGCCACCCATGAGCAGCGTCAACAGGATCTGGTCCCCGATAGCCATTTCTGGTATGCCTCCGGATTGCAGGGTAATGAAAGTCCCGGGTCAAATTAAGGGTAGTGGCTTCTTGAATTGTTGCCGGAGAACGTAGCTAGAGCTGCCCAGACTATCGAAAACACAGGATTTGGGGAAGAGCGGGGCCGAGTGTTCCGATCATTAACCCCGAATATACGGGGCACGTCGAACGTGGTCTCGTGAAACCGAATCGTTGGGGCTACTCTTCTTCCTCTTCGAGCCGTTTTTCGTCGGTCGCGATGGCCTTGCCGGACACGTAGGTCAGGTACGCGAGCGCCAGGAACGTCACCCCGACGATCGCGATCTGGAGGTACGTGTAAATGGAAGTTTCGTACCCGAACGGGTCGGAAGCCAGGAACAGGCCGATGAAAAACAGTAGGATGACGAGCGGCACCACGTTCACGAGCAGGTCGAGCAGCGTTTCGCGGTCGAACACTCGGGCGCTCATATGTAGGGACGTTGAACCCCGGAAGGCTAATAGGTTGTCGGTCACCACAACGACCGCCACCTTGGGGGGCAGACGGCCCGGTCCCGCGATCAGGGTTCGACTGGTGCCCCGGACGCCTTCGCGATCCACCCGCCGATCGCCACCGCGACGCTGACGATGCCGGCCGTCACGATCGCCAGCCCGCGATAGGCGACCGTGCGACCGAACTCGAGCGTTTCGATCACGACCTCGACGGAGAACGGGGCACCGGTGTACCAGTAGATGACGGCCCCCAGGGCAACGAGCACGACGCCCAGGCCGGCCAGGAGCGGCCAGGGACTATCGACGTACTCCGTTTCGGCGAGGATACCGGCGATGCTCCCCACGAACAGGAGCAGACCCCCGGCGGTGACGGGCAACAGCGCCATGACCACCCCGACCTCGGAAATCGCGAGCCCGATCGCCACGAACAGCGGCCAGGGACTCGACTTCGAGAAGCCCGCTGACAGTTCCGTTTCGTCGGCCATTACCCCCCGTTGAGGGCCGGGCGCGGGAAAGGTTAACGGCGGCGACACTCCCCGCGACCGGGGAGGAAATCCGCCCGACTGCGCGATCACGGGTGCCCTTCTCGACCCAGGATACCAGCACCTCGACCAGTCGGTCGTGAGCCGTGTCGAAGTCGATCCGCGCCGGGGCACCACCCCGCTGACCGGTGTAAGAGCCGAATTGCGAGTGATTCATCCCCCGAATCGTCACGAATTGCGCATCGGCGGGGAGGTTCGAGCGCGTCGCCCGGTAGCGGTCGCGGTTCAACACCCGGTCGGCGGTTCCGGTCACGCTCAGGGCGCGGAGGGACGCGTCGCTGACGTTTCGGTCACAGTACGAGGCCAGGAGCAGGACTCCGTCGACGCGGTTCGGGTTGTTCCCCGCGTACCGGCAGGCCATCGCCCCGCCGAGCGAGTGGCCGCCCACGTACCAGGTGTCGACCTCGGGATGATCGCGAACGATCGGTCCCGCCGCGCCCTGCCCGAAGATGGCGAGGTTCAGGGGCATCTTCGGGACGAATATCGTCACGTTCGCTCGACTGGCAAGCGGCGCGAGGGACGCCAGATACGCGTCGGGGTGGACGCGACCGCCCGGGTAGAAGACGAGACCGATTGCGGATTCGCCTTCTGCCGGACGCATCACGTACCCGCCGCCCAGTCGCTCGACCTCGACCGAGGGATCCGCCTCGACGCGCTCGATCGAGGCGTCCGTCCCGTGGTGGGGCGTGTCGAAGTACGTCACCGCCAGTTCGAGGCCGAACCCGGCGACGAGAAGTATCGTCACGACGATCACGAGGAGCCCTCGCTTCCAGCGTCGACGGAAAAACTCGACGGCCCTGGCCAGCCACCCGACGACCATATGCCGGCGTTTGGCCGCCCCGATTAAATACGAACTGGACGCGAGGCCGGGTCGGAAACCGTCCCCAGGGACTGGTTATTTACGCTCGGATCGACTACGGGAATCCATGCCAGACGTACGAGTCGCGGGCGTCGGACTCACCGATTTCGGCCGCGTTCCCGAGCGAACGGGCCGGGACCTGTTCGCGGAGGCCAGCGCAGGCGCGCTGGCGGACGCGGGCGTGGATCGAACCGACGTCGAGGGCGTCTTCTACGGGAACTTCATGGGCGAACTGTCCGAACACCAGGGCCACCAGGGACCCCTCATGGCCGAGGCCGCGGGCGTCGACGCGCCGGCCGCCCGCTTCGAGGCCGCCTGCTGTTCCGGCGGCGTGGCCGTCCGGAACGCCGTCAAGGACGTCCGGAACGGCGAGTCCGACGTCCTCCTCGTCGGCGGGGCCGAACGGATGACGAACCTCGGGACGGCCGGCGCGACCGAAGCCCTCGCCATCGCCGCCGACGACCTCTGGGAGGTGCGGGCCGGCGTGACCTTCCCCGGAGCGTACGCACTGATGGAGCAGGCCTACTTCGACGAGTACGGCGGAAGCCGCGAGGATCTGGCCCACGTCGCGGTGAAGAACCACGCCAACGCCCTCCCGAACGAGCACGCCCAGTTCCAGAAGGAGATCAGCGTCGAGGACGTCCTCGACGCGCCGATGGTCTCGGATCCGGTCGGGATGTACGACGCGTGCCCGATCAGCGACGGTGCGGCGGCCGTCGTGCTCGTGAGTGAGGAGTACGCCGAGGATCACGACGTCGACGCACCCGTGGCGATCTCCGGATCCGGGCAGGGCGGCGACCGACTCGCGCTCCACGACCGCGAGTACCTCGCGCGCACCCCTGCCGCCGACGCGGCCGCCGAGGAGGCCTACGCAGACGCGGGCGTGACGTCCGAAGACGTCGACGTGGCTGAAGTCCACGACTGCTTCACCATCGCGGAGGTCCTCGCCCTCGAATCGCTGGGCTTCTACGACGTGGGCGACGGGATCGCGGCCGCCCGCGAGGGCGACACGACACAGGACGGCGATCTCCCCGTGAACCTCTCGGGCGGTCTGAAGGCCAAGGGCCACCCGGTCGGCGCGACCGGCGTCTCCCAGATCGCCGAGATGACGTCCCTTCTCCGGGGCGACCACGTCAACAGCGAGCACGTCGAGGACGCGACCCTGGGCGTCACCCACAACGCGGGCGGGACGGTCGCGACTGCGCTCGTCCACGTCCTGGAGGTGGTCGCATGAGCGACGAGGTCCGCGACGCCGGCTACGACGACTTCTTCGACGCGCTCGACGCTGGCGAAGGGTATTACGTCGAGTGCGACAACGGTCACGGCTCGCTCCCGCCGCGGTCGGTCTGCCCCGAGTGTGGGGCTCGCGAGTTCACCGAGGAATCGCTCCCGGAGGCCGGCGAAATCGACACGTTCACCGTCACCCGCGTCGCGATGCCGGACTTCGAGGCGGACGAACCGTACGTCACCGCGGTCGCGGATTTCGGTCCGATCCGCCTGACCGGCCAGGTTCGGGGCGTCGACCACGACGACGTAGAAACCGGAATGGTCGTCGAACCGGTCGCCGAGAAAACCGAAACTACTGGCGATCGGTTGCTCGTCTTCCGGCCGCGATAGGATCGCCGTTCGGAACTATTCTGCTACGCTCGCCAGGAGGCCGTCCACGTCCATCGCCTCGAGGAACTCCTCGGGATGCTCGGCGTGGGGGAGCAATTTGGCGTAATCGACGACCGCGAGTCGCGCGTCGGCAGTCTCGGCCAGTTCGCGACCCTCGCTCAGCGGCGTGGTTTCAGCTTCGCGCCCCCAGATCAACGTGATCGGGACGTCGAGCGCCGCCAGTTCCTCCCCGAGGTCGAACGCCGGATTGAGATAGCCACTCACGAACGAGGCCGGAGCGTATCGCGCGTTCGGCTGGTGGGCGGTCTGCCACTGGTACTCGTCGAGTCCCGCGGGTTGCCGCGACGGGTCGTAGTAGGCGTGGTCGGCGTTGGAGTGGCGGATCGATGGGCGACTCGCCAGGAGATTGAACAGCGCTTCGCCGACGAACGACGAGCGCAGCAGCGTTCGCAGCCAGGCTTTGCGCCCGGGGAACGTGTCGTCCGTCGGGCAGACGAGGACCAGCCGAGAGATGCGGCCAGGGTCGTCACGCGCTGCGCCGACGGCGTACGCTCCCGACAGCGAGGACGCCAGGACGATGGGGTTCTCGGTCCGGTCCGCAATGAAATCGCGAACGAACGAGGTGTACAGTTCGGCGGAGTAATAGAGCGGCGGTCGGTCGGAGCGACCGAACCCCGGGAAGTCGGGCGCGATCACGTGGAAGTCCTCGGCCAGCGTCTCCCAGATCGGCTCGAACTCCTTGCTCGTGCCGGCCGCGTTCGGGCCGTGGAGGAAAAGCAGGTCGGGGTCGTCCGATTCGCCGTGCTCGACGGAGGCGATGTCCGTTCCGCGCCAGTCGTACCGGCGATCCCGTCCGGGAAGGGGCTGTTCCAGTTCCCCGGCATCCCGGAGCCGGGCGTTGGCCAGCGCCGTCAGGCCGATCCCGCCAGCAACCCCTGCGAGGGCCGTTTTGCGTTTCATGAACGAGGGATGGTGCCCCACCGACTTATCGGTGATGTGGCACTACCTGTCGTCCTCGAGGCAGTCCTCGATGGGCGTGATGATCTCGTCGGCGATCGTGTACGGGTCCGTCTCGCGAGCCATCACCGCGTCCACGAGTTCGTCGATGCCACCCTGGCGCTCGATCTCGTCCTCGAGGAGGCTGCTGACGTCGTTTCGCAGGAGATTCCGGATCTCCGCTGCGTTGCGGTCCCTGACCTTCGCTTCGAGTTCACCGGTCTCCCGCAGGAACTCGCGGTGGGCCTGGAGCGTCTCGAGGAGTTCGTCGATCCCCTCACTGTCCGTCGCGACGGTCTCGACGATCTGGGGCGTCCACTCCGCCGGTTCGTCCTCGTCGGCGTCTTCCCCATCGGAATCGAGGGCCGACTGGTCGATGCCGTGGTGGCCGCCGCCGGCCGGCGCGCTGTAATCCCCGCTCATCTGGATCATCTCGCGCAGTTCCTGGACGGTCCGGTCGGCCCCCTCGAGGTCGGCCTTGTTGACGACGAACAGGTCACCGATCTCGAGGATGCCGGCTTTCAGGGTCTGGATCGCGTCCCCACTCCCGGGCGGGACGAGGACGGCGACCGTGTCGGCGGTCTTGACGACGTCGACCTCGTTCTGGCCCGCGCCGACGGTCTCGATGAGGATCTTGTCCTTGCCGAACGCGTCGAGGGCCTTCACCGCGTCGCCCGTCGCGGTCGAGAGGCCGCCGAGGTTGCCACGGGCCCCCATCGACCGGAAGAACACGTCCATGTCCCCGGAGTTCGAGGTCATGCGGATCCGGTCGCCCAGGACCGCGCCACCTGAGTACGGGGACGTGGGGTCAACTGCGATAATGCCGACCGTGAGTCCCTGGTCGCGGTAGTGACTCGCCAGTTTGTCGACCAGCGTCGACTTGCCGGCGCCGGGGCTCCCGGTGAGGCCGATGATGTCGGCGTTACCCGTGTGATCGTACAGCGCCGAGATGATCTCGCGGTAGCCCGGTTCTCGGTTCTCGATTTTCGTGATGACGCGAGCCAGCGCGCGGTGGTCCCCCTCGAGGAGGTCCTCGACGAGCGACGTCGCGGTCGCGTTCATCGGTCCTTGACGTTCTCCCTGACGAACTCGATGGTCTTCTCCATCTCGGTGCCGGGGCCGAAGACCTCCGCGACGCCCTCCGCCTTGAGCTGGTCCTTGTCCTCGTCCGGGATGATGCCGCCCGCGATGACGAGGGTGTCCTCGTCGGCACCGTACTCCTTCAGCCCGTCGATGATCTTGGGGATGAGGGCGTTGTGTGCGCCCGAGAGGATCGAGATACCCAGCACGTCGACGTCCTCCTGGACGGTCGCCTGGACGATTTCCTCGGGGGATTTGTGCAGCCCCGAGTAGATGACCTCGAATCCCGCGTCGCGGAACGCGCGCGCGATGACGTGTGCGCCCCGGTCGTGGCCGTCGAGGCCGACTTTGGCTACGAGACAGCGAATCGTGTCCTGTTTCTGGTCCGCGCTCATATCAAGAAGGTTCCGTCGCCGCCGATTTCACTTTATCGACTTTCGAGTGAGAACGCTTCGTGACACGAGGACGAACGGTCGGGGCAGTTTTCAGAAGAAACGGTAGGCCCATATCTGTGGGGTCGTAGTCACGTCTATGGAACTGGCGAACGCGAAACGACGGGCGAAGGAGCGGCCGGGGACGCTGACGGCCGTCCTGACGGTCGTCGGCTACGTCCTCGTGCTCGGGACGCTTGTCGGGGGGCTGCCGATCTACCCGGAGATATCCAAGGAAACGGTCAACCTGCTCTCGCACGCCATCGCCGGCATCAACACGACGGCGACGATCCTGCTGGTGCTGGGCTGGCGATGGATCCGGAAGGGCGAGGTGGACAAACACCGCGCCGCCATGGGGTCCGCGTTCGCCCTCATCCTGATTTTCCTCGTCCTGTACCTGCTCAAGACCGGCGGTGGCGGCACCAAAGAGATCGACCTCGCGATGGGCCCCGTCAAGATCGCCTACTTCGCCATGCTCGCGATTCACGTCCTGCTGTCGATCCTCGCCGTCCCGGTCGTCCTCTACGCGCTGATCCTCGGCGTGACCCACACTCCGACCGAACTCAGGAACGAGACGCCACACAAGCGGATCGGCCGGATCGCCGCCGGGTCGTGGATCGTGAGTCTCGTCCTCGGCGTCGTCACCTACCTCATGCTGAACCACGTCTACGGGTACGACTTCGCGGCCGCCTAGGGGTTAGTCGCCCCACTGCCGGATTCGAACGCCCTCGTCTGCCTCGCAAGAATACACGTCGGCCTCGATCCCGAACCGCTTCTCGTATTCGGCCGTGACGACGCGTTCGAAACGATCGACGACGGCCGGTTTCACGAGGCTCACGACCGATCCGCCGAAGCCCGCGCCGGTCATCCGCGAGCCATAGACGCCGTCGGTTTCGTCGGTGATCTCGACGACGGCATCTAACTCGTCGCAACTGACGCCGTATCGATCGCGGAGGCTGGCGTGGGACTCGTGCATGAGGTCACCCACCCTTGCGAGGTCGCCCCGTTCGAGCGCGGCCGCGGCCGCCCCGACGCGCTCGTTTTCGGTCACGACGTGCTCGACGCGCCGCCGGACCGTCTCGTCGAGCGTGTCCTCGCATCGGTCAAGATCCTCCGCGGTGACGTCCCGGAGCGCCGTGATTTTTCGATCGAGGCACTCATCGAGCGCGGCGACGCCCCGCTCGCACTCGCGGCGGCGCTCGTTGTAGGCCGAATCGACCAGGTCGTGGCGGACGTTCGTGTCGGTGACGACGATCCGGACGTCGCCAGCGATGGGAATCGTCTCGAACGTCTCGTCCCGGCAGTCGAGAAAGAGCGCGGCGTCGGCCTCGCCGAATGCGGCCACGAACTGGTCCATGATCCCGCAATCGACCCCGACGAAGTCGTTCTCGGCCGCGCGACAGATCCGGACCAGCGTGCGGCGGTCCACGTCGAAGTCGCTCGCGGCGGCCAGGGCCGCACCGACCGCGAGTTCGAACGCGGCCGACGATCCCAGGCCAGCGCCCATCGGGACGGTTCCTTCGACCACGAGATCGGCACCGCCCAGCGATCGGTCCGATTCCACGGCCGTCCCCAGTTCCCGGGCCACGCCACGGACGTAGTTCGACCAGTGTGAACCGTCGCGGCGTTCGATCCGGCCGAGGTCGAATTCGTCGCGCTCCCCGAAATCCCGCGAGTGGACTCGAACCCGCGGATCCGAATGCGGCCGGGCCGCGACGGTCACGCGTCGACCGACGGCGACCGGGAGGACGAACCCCTCGTTGTAGTCGGTGTGGCCGCCGACGAGGTTCACGCGGCCCGGAGCTGATGCGACAGTTATCGGTCCAGTCCGACTGTCAGTGCCGTCGTCGAAGCGATCGCGGAGGACTGTGACGAGTTCGCCAGAATCGACCACTACCGTCACGGCGACCGACCTCCCCGGTTCGGCGGTCTCGATCGTCGCCCCTCTCCGGCAACCCCCTGGCACGGCCGGGTCATGTCGATACCTATTTCGAGCCGATGGAAAAGGGCTGGTGTCCCGGACGAAGACAGTCAATCGGTCCGCGGAATGGCGTACGCCCCGAGCGCGAAGGCGACGACAGCAAGGACGACGAGGACGGTCAGGCTCGGGTACGGCGACGCCTCGTTCGCGGGATAGGTCGCCGCACGCGCACCGCGGGCGAAGTAGGTCAATGGGGAGAGGTTCATCAGAGGACCGAACCACCCGGGCAACAGGTCGGGCGTGACGAACGTCTCGGAGAGGAAGAGCAGGGGCAATCCGATGGCGTTCGAGGCCGTCACGGCCCCGTCCTGGGAGTCGGCGAGTCGGCCGAGCAGCGCGCCGACGCCACAGAAGAGGAGCACGCCGAAGGCGACGAACGGGACGAGAAGCGGGGAGGGCGTCACGTCGGCCCCGGTGAGGACGATCACGAGACCGAGGATGAGCAGGCTCGCCAGCCCGATGATGGCCCCGTTGACGGCGGTGTGGGCCGCGAGCCACTCGGCGCGGGTGAGCGGCGTCGTCGCGAGTTTCTCGAAGCGATTGCCCTCGCGGTTGCGGGCGACCGTGCTCCCGAGTCGAGAGAGGGGCGTGAACAATACGACGACAGCCAGGTATCCCGGGACGTAGTATCCCGCCGGTTCGGTGAACAGCCCACCGCCGCCCGGATCGGTCCGGACGAGCGCGCCGAAGATGACGATCAGGATGACCGGGAAGAAGAACGTGAAAAAGACCGCCGTCCGCCGCCGGAGGAAGGCGTGCCAGGCCGCTCTCGCCTCGGATCGGATTCGGCCGACGCGACTCATGCGGGGGCACCTCCCTCGATTCCAGCGACCGATTCTTTCCCGTCGTCTCCCTCGAACGCTTCCCCCGTCAGCGAAAGGTAGACGTCCTCCAGGCTCGGCTGGGACCACGACACCTCGGTGTACGCGACCCCGGCCGTTTCCAGCGCGGCGACGACGTCACCGATGGCCGTGGCCTCGACGCCGTAAACGCGGAGTTCACCGTCGGCGACCTCGGCCCGATACTCGTCACTGTGCGGATCGGCCGCCAGGACGTCCGCTGCCTCCGAGGCCGACCTCTCGATCTCGATTACCAGCCGTCGTTCTCCACCGTGCTCGTCGATCAGTTCGGTCGGCGATCCGACCGCGACGAGGTCCCCGTCCTGGAGGAGGCCGACCCGGTCCGCGAGGCGTTCGGCCTCGGCCATGTCGTGGGTCGTCAGGAAGACGGTCGTCCCGCCCGCCGCGAGGTCCGCGATCCGGTCCTGCACCGTCCGGCGACCGGCCGGGTCGATGCCGGTGGTCGGCTCGTCCAGAAACAGGAGGTCGGGGTCGTTGACCAGCGCGATCCCCAGGCAGGTTCGTCGCTTTTGGCCGCCCGAGAGGTTCTCGTAGCGCGTGCCGGCGGAATCGGCCATGCCCACGTCCGCCAGCACGTCCTCGACCGGTCGCGCATCGTCGTACAACCCGGCGTAGTAGGCGAGCAGCTCCCGCGCCGTCAGCCGGCTGTACGGGCGAAACGACTGGGGCAAAACGCCGAGGCGGGAGCGATCGACGGCCGACGGTGCCGAACCGAACAGTTCGGCGGTCCCGCCCGTGGGGGTCGTCGTTCCAGTGAGCGCGCGAACCAAGGTGGTCTTGCCGGCCCCGTTCGGGCCGATCAGGACGAACACCTCGCCGGCCTCGACAGAGAGCGAGACCCCGTCGAGGGCGACGACGTCGCCGTAGGTCTTGCGAACCCCGTCGGCGACCACGGTCGATGGCATGATCTCCCATTTGAAAGGACCGGGTTAAGGGGCGTCGGTTACGGCCCACCTTGCCGGCCGGTTTGCTGGTTTGCTACAGAATTTCGCGATCCCTGAGCAGATCGCACGTGACGTGCGCTCCGACGACGAGGACAGTGAACCCGGTTACTCCAGGCCGAATCGTCCATCCCGCTCCGGCGAGAATCGCACCGATCACGACGTGACTCGCGATCCGTCGAGGTCGAAGCCGGTCGGCTATCGACGGTTCGAACAGCGTGATCCGGCCCAACAGTACGTCCGGGAGGTTCCTGGCGGCCTCCCGGAAGTGCCCCCAGTGGCCGGCGTCGAGGCGGGCCAGCGGGAAGTGATCGAGGTCGATGAAGACGCTCAGGAGGAGGCCGTAGGCGAACAGCACCGCGAGGGCAACCGGAGAGAGGGCGGTCTGGAACCAGAGGGCAAGAGCCCCGGACGCCGAGACGACGGTCCCAACGACGGCGTGTTCGAAGGGCTGCATCGGTCGATCACCGGGTGGGCCGCCAGTAGAGCAACGCGACGGTTACGACGAAGATGGCCGTCGAAAGGCCGTAGGACTGGCTGTAGACGGTTCCGACGAGCGCGGTCGAACTTCCCGCGACCCCGCTGACGATCGTGGCGAGGATCGGCCAGGTACAGCTCACACACGAGAGCAGGCCGAGAACGCCCGAGAGTGCTGCGCCCGCAGCGTCGATCGCGGTCGCGTAGACGAGGTAGGTCAGCGCGAGGTAGCCCACCAGCTTGTATGGAATGAGGGCCGCGCGCAGGAATTCGCCCTGGTAGAGCAGGGCTGGACTCCATCCCGGCGGGAGCGACTCCAGGGCGATCCGTGCCCCGGCGGGCGACGTTCCGGGGGGAATGGCAGCCGCACCGAACAGGCCGCCGAAGTACGCCAGGACGAAGAAATACGCCGTCGCAGCCCCGAATGCGATCCGACGGTTCCGGGTCGTCGTCGGTGCGGGTCGCGTTCGCCAGACGACCCAGAGACCGACGTTGAGCCAGACGAACGGGTAGTAGTACAGCGGGTCGTCGGGCACCACGCCCGTCACCAGCGCGTACACCAGGAGCCAGAGGATTTCGGCGTTGACGAGCAATGCGCCGTAAAGAAGGGTACTCCGGTCGGGCTGAAAACGGCGGAGCGGCGTCGCGAAATCGGTCGCGGTCATAGCACCATCGCGTCCACGACGATGGCCACGAGAACGATCCCGAGGTAGGCGTTGGACGCATGGAACGCCCGTAACGCAGCCGACTCGGTGCGCTCCCAGTGGAGCCGAACGATTGCCCACAGGAAGACGCTCCCGAACGCGACGCTCGCGAGCGCGTAGAGCGGCCCGAGCCCACCGACGGCGGTCAAAACGGCTGCGGTCGACAACGTGGCAGCGAAATACAGCAGGATGTGCTTCCGTGTCACCCTGTCGCCGCGAACGACGGGCATCATCGGGAAGCCACCGCGGGCGTAGTCCTCCTTGTAGGCCAGCGCGAGGTTGTAGAAGTGCGCGGGCGTCCAGAGGAAGATCAGACCACCCAGCGCCAACCCGGGCAACCCGAGCGACCCCGTGACGGCCGCCCACCCGATCAGGGCAGGCAGCGCGCCGGCGGCACCCCCGATGACCGTGTTCTGGACGGTGTTGGGCTTGAGCACCAGCGTGTAGATCACGCTGTAGAACACGATGGCGGTGAGTCCCAGGCCCGCGGCGAGCAGGTTGATCGAGGCGAACAGCGCGAGCGAGGCCACGGAAAGGATCGCGCCGAACGCGACCGCGTTCCCCACCGAGACGAGGTCCACGGCGAGTGCCCGGTCGGCCGTCCGGGCCATCTTCCGGTCTACGTCGCGCTCGAGAACGTGGTTGAACGTCCCGCTCGCGCCGATGGCGAGGACGCCACCGCCCAGCGTTCGAAGGATCACGTCCGCCGACAGGTCCGGTCCGGCGGCCAGTGCCATGCTCGCCGCGGCGACGAGGGCCAGCAGCCACATCAATCGCGGCTTCATCAGGCTCACGTACGCCGACGCCTTGAGCCGGGTTCGAGCGATCGGGTCCTCAGGGATTTCGGGGGGCGATGGCGTCGTCTCGTCCGGGAGCGGATCCGGATCGGGAAGCGGCCCTTCGTCCGCGTTCTCGTCACCGATCACCCCGGTTTCGCGTTCGAGAGTCCACGCGAGCGCGAGGACGGTCGATCCGAAGATGGCGATGCCGAGTCCGAGGTGGGCGGCCCGCGTGTAGGGGCCCACGCCCACCGTGGCCGCGACCGCACCGATCGCGACCTGTGCGGGAAAGAGGGCGATGGGTATCGCCAGCGCGCCACGAACGCGGCGGGTCGTGGGACCGCGCCAGGCAACGATCCCGGTCGCCAGGAGGACCAGCCCGACGACGAGCGCGACGACGCGGTGGCTCCAGGCGACCAGGAGCTGTGACGGCTCCAGCGGAACCAGCCAGTGCCCGCCACACGCCGGCCAGGTCGAACAGGCCGTCGACGCGTCGGTGACGGCCGTGGTCGCACCCGCGATGATGAGCAGGTACGTCCCCATCGCGGCGGTGCCCAGCAGGGCGACGAACCGGGGATGAGTCCGCACCGGGGCGGGAAAACGGTCGGTCGTCACGGTATCTGGTGATTCGTTGGTCTCTGTGTACTTAGACGTCCCGCTCGGAACGGCCTTTGTCGAGACCCCATACATATATAAACCCATGATACTTACGGTGACCAATATGAACCGGAAGTGGATGGTCGGGGGCCTTTCAGTCCTGGCCGTGGTGGCGATCGCCACCCAGCCGGTCGCGGCCGCGAGTTCCACCGACCGCCTGATCTGGGGCCTGAACACCAAGCTCCTGGTCGTGGCGATCACCATCTCGGTCCTGGTGGAGGGCATCCTCATCTACACCGTGCTTCGGTTCCGGAACAACGACGATCCGAAGCCGACCCTGGAGAACCGCCGCCTGGAGATCACCTGGACCGTCGCGACGGCGCTCGTCCTGCTGTTCGTCGGCGTCTCGGCGTTTTCGGTCCTCGCCGAACCGGACGTCACCATGCCCGGAGACGACCGGATCAGCGACGACGAAACCGAGGTCAAGGTCGTCGCCGAAACCTGGGCCTGGAACTTCTATTACCCGGACCACGGGAACTTCAGCACGACGAACGAGGTGATCGTCCCCGCGGACGAGACGGTGTACTTCCAGATTTCGAGCGAGCGGTGGATCCACTCGTTCCACGTCCCTGACCTGTCCCTGAAACAGGACGCGATGCCGGGGCAGGTCAACACCATCCGGACGGTTCCCGAGGAACCCGGGACCTACCAGGGGTACTGTGCCGAGTACTGCGGAACGGGCCACTCGGGGATGCTGTTCACCGTGAACGTCGTCCCCCAGGACCAGTACGAGGAGGAACTCCGCG
>DATFIX010000034.1:0-8646 GCA_035269625.1 Natrialbaceae archaeon | reverse complement strand
CATCCTCTAACTTAACGCGACCTCGTACTTGCGGCGAAGGGTCAAGAGTCCAGGCGACGTACCCTCATCTATGAAGCTCCAGGGGCTCGATCGGGCGGACCTCGAACGCCGACTGCGGACGGCGTTCGGCGGCGAGCCTGGGGAACGGCGGGCGGTAGCGCGAGCGGCGGCCGACCTCTTCGACAGCAAGCAGTATCGGGAGGACTCGGGGATCGATCTCACGCCCGAGTTCGTCGTCGCCGAACTGGAAGACGCGCCGTGGGGGCCGCCGAGCGAGCGCTGGAACTGGTGGATGCGCGCCCTGGAGGTCGCCTACGGCGGGTACGAGGAATTCACGGTGCGTCGGTGGGAGAAAGTCGAAGAGTAGGGGTGATCCACGGCGGAACCGCGGGTCTTTCTGGCCAACCTATTTCCGCTCCGATCCCGATCGAGCGTACATGCTCCGGAGGGCCCTCCACTGGATCGGCTACGGCATCGCGCACGTCCTCTTCCTGGGCGCGGACACCCCCGCGTCCGTCGTCCGCCGCCTCCGGATCGCCTACCGGCTGGTGGGCGTCCGGATCGTCGAGACGCCGCGAGTGAACGACGTCGAGCGGACGATTTTCCTGTGCCCCTACCGGAACCTGGGGGCCGGCCGCTGGGGCCAGAAGTGGCTCTGTCACGACGTCCTCGACCGGGTGGACGACGGCTACGTCACCTACCTCCGGCGACACAAGGGGATCGAGTATCAGCGGCCGAAGGGCTGTGCGACCCTGGACTACTGCGACGAGTCGGCGTACTGCTACTCGGAGGTCACCGAGGGCTGACCGAGGCCGGCAAATGAAACCGAACGAGAACAGCAGATGACGGATCGATCCGGGCGAGGTGGCGTGGGAGGGGACGGCGGATCGGGAGCGGACGATGACCCTCCACCAGAACCCCTCCACCGCCGGGTCCGGGATCACTTCACCGACGACGGGGACCGGGACGACCTCTGGGCGGGGTTCGCCCGGGTTCTCGACACGCGGTCGTACCTCAATCTCGGGTATTCGCGGTGGTACCAGCCTACACCGCTCGGCGACAGCCAGCGACGACTCGCGGCCAGGGTCGGCCGCGACCTCGCCGCGACCCTCGCCCGGACCGAAGGCGTCCGCCTGCTCGACGTGGGCTGTGGCCGCGGGGGACCGGTGACCCACCTCGCAACCGAGTTCGGGTTCGACGTGACCGGCGTGGACCTGGTTCGGTACAACGTCGAGCAAGCCCGGGCGAACGCCCGGGACCGGGACGTCGACGCCGAGTTCGTCCTGGGGGACGCGACGGCGCTTCCACTGGGAACGAGCGTCTTCCCGGTCGCGATCGCGCTGGACTCGCTCGTGTACGTGCCCGACGAGTCCGCCGCGTTCGGGGAACTGTCGCGGGTGCTCGCGCCCGGCGGCCACCTCGTCGTCGCGGACCTGGTCGCCCGAGACGGGATCGACGCCGAGGGACAGGAAGCGCTCGCGACGTTCGCGGACGCGTGGGACATGCCCGTCCCGTCCGCGCTGTCGGCCTACCGCGACGCGATCGACGGCGCGGGGTTCGCGGTCCGGAGGGTTTCGGACGTCACCCGGAACAGCACCGGTCGATTCCGGAAGTGGTCGGCGCTGTACCTGGAACTCGCAACCGGGACGACGGGGCCCCCCTTCGCGTGGCTTCACCGACGACTGGGGCTCGATCCCGACGTGGTGCGCCACCAGGTCCGGGCGGCCCACGACGCGCTGCCATACCTCCGACGGGTGCTGGTGGCCGCGAAACGAGAACGATAGGCGAAACCGATTTCGGATCCCGAATCAGGCCAGCGTGTACCGATCGAACCGCCGCACGGCGTATCGATAGGCGACGACCGGCGACAGCAACAGCGGGACGAGGGTGACGACCGCGATCCAGTAGAGGGTCCCCTCGCCGACCGCCCAGCCGAAGGGCAGCGCCCAGGAGAGCAGGGCCGCCGCCAGGACGCGGAGGAACTCCCGGGAGACGATCCCGGCAGCGGCGGCCGTCGCGAACAGGTGCAGGCTGAACAGCAGGAACGCCCACCGACTCGGAAGCACCGTCTTCATCGACCGGGTGATCTCCATCGCCTCGAACCGCGGGAAGGCCACGCCGATGCCCACCGAGAGCGCGGCGGAGACGACCATCGCGACCGGGGCGGCGACCACCAGGGCGATCGCCGTTTCCGTTTCGACGGGGCTGAGCCAGGCGACCGCGGCCGTCACGATCACGCCCAGCGGGATCGCCACGACGAGGCCAGCGAGCACGATGGCCCGGACGAACCGGCGGCCGTCGACGTTGCTCAATAGCGTCGAGGCGAGGGCAGCCCCCTGGTCGCCGAGGGGATTCAGCGTGAAGATCACGCCCGCCATCCAGGCGACCAGCACGAGGACGACGTACGGCAGGTACTCGGGCACCTGCCCGCTCTGGACGATCTCGGCGAGGGGACCCGCCATGAACAGCACCGGATAGAACGCGTACAGGAGCTTCAGCGGCGACCGCCGGGCCCGCCGCCACGAGAGGACGATCAGCGAGGCAGTCGCCGGGTCGAAGATCGGAGCGAGTCGGCGCTCGAATCCGGGAGCGGCGTCCTCGGCCGTCGTTTCCGGCGGTTCCGCCCCGGCAAGCGCCGGATCGGAGAACCAGTGTCGCTCGGCCAGGCTGGTTCCCGCGAGGACGCCGAGAGCACCGATCCCGACCGAGAGCGCGACCGCGCCCGCGGCCTGGAGCGCCGCCGCGGTCAGCGCGGGCGTTCCGACCAGCGCGAGGTCGGCGTACCAGCCGAACGGCGAAGCCTGCATCGGTTCGAAAAGCTGGATCGTGACCCGGTTGAGCGCGCCGGTCGCGAGCATCCCGAAGTAGGCCAGGAAGACCAGGAGCAGGATCCCGCCCTTGTGCCGGGCGACGAACTCGAACCGGGTCGCGACGTGGCGGATCCCGAGCCCCAGAGGATAGCCGATCCCGACGCTCGCCACGCCGGCCCCAGCTACAGCCAGGGGGACCAGCACCGCGGGCGCGACGGTCTCGCTTCCGACCGCCAGCCCCACGCCGATCCCGATCCCGGGTGGCAGAAGCCAGAGCAGGAAGTAGACGTATTCCGCGATCAGGACCCCCAGCACCGCCTGCCCGGTCGGGACGACCGTCAGGATGCCCTCGGGCTGGACCAGGGTGCCGCGCTGCCCGACGGCCCGGACGACGAAGATGAACGTGAGGAACAGCCAGAAGAGGGCGAACACGCCCCGAATGGCCCCGATGGGGGAGAAGCCCCCGACCTCGAGGACGCCCACGTCACCGCGAGCCAGTTGCTGGCCCAGGCGATAGGACAGGTAGCCCCCGCTCAACGTCGAGGCCCCGAAGATGAGGACGTACATGACGACGCTGATGGCGGACGTCGCCCCGTTCTCCCAGTCGGTGTTCTTCCGGAGCATCCGGGTGATATCGATCCACGCCAGTCGGCGGGTGTGTTCGAACGCGCTCATTCCCCGTCCTCGTCGGGATCGGTGTCCGTTTCGCCGTCGTTTTCGCCACCGTCCGTCTCGGGAGCGGCCGCCTCGTCGTCGCGTTCGCTCGTCGCCATCTCGCTCTCGGCCGTCGCGTACTCCTCGGCGTGGTCGGCGGTCACTGCGAGGAAGACGTCCTCGAGGGACCCGGCCTCGCCGCGTTCGGCGCGGCGTTTGAGGTCGGACGGCGGTCCTTCGGCCACCAGTCGACCCTCGTGGAGGACGCCGACCTCGTCGGCCAGTTCATCCACGACGGAGAGGATGTGCGTCGAGAGGAAGATGGTCGTCTCGCGATCGGCCAGTTCGGCGATCAGGTCCTTGACCGTCCGGGCCGCCCGCGGGTCGAGGCCGCTCGTGGGTTCGTCGAGGAAGATCACCGGCGGGTCGTGGAGGACCGCCTGGATCAGGCCGACCTTCTTGCGCATCCCCGTCGAGTAGCCCTCCTGGCGGCGGTCGGCCGCCCCGGCGAGGTCGAACCGGTCGAAGTATCGCTGGATGCGCTCGTCGGCCTCCCCCGCCGGGAGGTCGTGCAGGGCCGCGATGTGCCGGAGTTGCTCGCGACCGGTCAACTCGTCGAACAGCGGCGGTTCCTCCGGCAGGTAGCCGATGTGCTGGATGAGTTCGCGACGATTTCGGACGTCGACGCCCATGATCCGGGCCTCGCCCCCGGTCGGCCGGGTCAGGGAGGTCAGCATCCGCATAGTCGTCGTCTTCCCCGACCCGTTCGGGCCGAGGAAGCCGTAGACGACCCCGCGTTCGATGGAGAGATCGAGGTTCTCGACCGCGACCACCTCGTCGAAGTGCTTGGTGAGCCCCCGCGCCTCGATGGCGAGCGACTCGCCCGGGGCGTCGGTGGCGTCGTGAGAGGAAGCCATGCGAATTATTGTTTTTCTAACGATAAAAGCGTTGACCCCCGTACGGTCAGATCGGCCGACAGCGGCGTGTTATCGTGCGTCTTTCAGCACTCGAGCAGTTATCCGCCGTCGAGATGCTCGTCGATGGCCTCCCCGAGCGCCCGTTCGGCCGCGTCCGTCCGACGCCCCCGGGATCCCCAGTGGACCTCGCCCTCCCGATCGACGAGCAACGCGTAGATCGCGTTCCGGGTCGGGAGGTCGAGCGACCGTCGGAACGCCGCCGCGTCGACGTACAGGGTAATCGTCCGTTCCCGGGCCGTCGCGTCCGCGATCCCGGCGCGCATCCCGCCGTCGATGAACGGCCTGGCGAGGCGATACAGTCGGTCGATGACCGGAAGTTCGTAGTACCGGACGGCGGAATACTCCCGCTCGAGTCGCCTGGCGACCGGGAGCCAGGTGTCCACGTCGGCCTGTTGCTCCCGGCGGAAGGCGACGAGAACCAGATTCAGATCCCCCTCGAAATCCCCGGGGAGTTCGTACGACTTCCCCTCGAGGTTCTGTCCCGCCACCTCGGGAAAGCTCCCCTCATCCGCTACGGACGCCATGGTACCGGTACGGTCGGCCGACGGGAAGCCCTGACGGACGAGCGACCGCGCGTCGGATGGACACACCAAAGGAGTTGCACTCCAATCCCGGAGATATGAGCTTCGGCGACTCGAAAAAGAGCCTCGAATGTCGCTGTACCCGCTGCAAGTACAACAGCAACGGCAGTTGTGGCTACCAGGGACGGGTACTCATCAACGCCAACGGCGAGTGCGAGATCATGGAGGAAGGTTTCGGCGGCGGCCCCGGACCGTACGGCGACTGATCGCGGTGGGATCGACAGTTGGTTCGACAACCCTCTCGCACGTTCGGCTACCAACAGTGCGAAAGCCCCCGGGCGCTCCGGTCCCGGGACTCGCTGCGGTCCTCGGTCGCGACGCTCCCTGCGGTCCTTTCGTCGTCCGGGTTCCCGGAGCGCCCGGCCCCTTTCAGTCCCGCCCGTTACGGTAATCCAAGTGACCGCTTCCGGGGCCGAAGGATAATGTAGTTTCGTCCACATCCTCCACCGTGAAGTTCGTCGAGTACCTCCGGCGACGAGAGTGGCCCATGGTGGTCGGCTACGGCCTGTTCGTCACCCTGCTGGCCGCGGGCTACTACTACAACATCACGTTCGTCCAGTTGGGCCTGATCGACCTGGGGACGCGACTCGTGGGGCTCTCGGGGACCGCGGTCTCGACGTGGATGGGCGCGCTGGCGCTGCTCACCTTCGCCTCGGCCGTGGTGACGGGCGTCCTGATGGACCGGCGCGGGTGGAGCACCGACTTGCGGACGAAGTTCCGGCTCCTGTTCGGGGTCGTGGTCGTCCAGCTTGCGCTGACGGTCGTCGCGCCGGGGATCCGAAGCGTGACGGGGTTCGGCACGTGGATCGTCGCGGCCTCGCTCTCGATGGGCGTGGGCTTTCCCGTCACCTTCGCCCTCACGATCGATTTCGTGCCGGTCCGGGACCGGGGCTACGTCGCCGCGGCCGCGACCGCCCTCGCGTACTTCGCGGGCAACGTCTACCCGCTGGAGTGGGCCATCGGCACGTTCAGCCTCGTGATGACCGCAGCGATGCTCCCCGGGGCGCTCGTCCTCGGGGTCCTGGCGTTCACCCGGATCGGGTTCGTCGAGGCGATGGCTGACAACCACCGCGAGTTCGGCGTCGGTCGCTTCTGCCGGCAGGGACCGGTCCGGACGCGAGGGTTCGCGTTCCTCGGGGCGGTCGGGCTGATGTTCGGCGTGTTCTTCGTGGACAGCCTCGGATTCTTGCGCATCATCGAGGAACCGGCCTACATCCTCTCGGCCTGGCAGTCGCCCTCGTTCGGGACCCACCTGTGGCTCGGGACGGTCCACGTGATCGGCGCGGTCGTCGGAGGGGTGCTCTACCGCAATTTCGACCGCCGCTGGCTGTTCCTGTGGGTGTTCGGCCTGTTCGGGTTTACGCACCTGCTGTACACCTTCGACCTACGGGTGACCCAACTCGCGCCCGGCGCGGGAGTCGGGGCAGATCCACGTGCCCCACCGCTTCTCAACCCCTCGTTCTACGCGCTGACGGTCAGTCTGTACACGACGCTGAACTTCGCGCTCTGGCCGGACTTCGCCACCCCCGAAACGATCGGCACGCGCTCGGCCATCGGCGTCGGCCTCGCGGGCTTTCTCTCGACGTTCCTCAGCACCGCCGTCGCGCTCTCGTTCGAGGAGGCCGACGTCGGCCTGCTCTCGCACCTGAACGTCGTCAACGCCCTCGCCCTCCTGCTCTTTTTCGGCCTGATCGTCTCGCTATACGCCCGCGGCCTGTGGCGGGCAAAGCGGGTCTACGACGGGAGTGATCGAACGTGATCCGAACCATCGAAAGCGGCGGAGGGAATCGACCATGGTGAACCTGATCGAACTGATCCCGCTGCTCGTCGTCGCCCTCCTGCTGCTCACGGCCGGCGGGACGTCGGTCGAGCGCGTGGACCTGGTGATGGACGGTCAGCATGACGTGTCCGAGGTGGACGACGGCCTGATCGTCGTCGGTGGGGACGTCACCGTCCCGGCCGGCGAGCAGGTTGACGGGCCCATCTACGTGATGGCCGGATCGCTTGCAGTCGAGGGGACCGTCGCCGAAGACGTGATCGCCTTCGGCGGGCCGGTCCGAGTGGCTGACGGGGGGACCGTCAGCGGCACGCTCCAGGTGTACGCCGGTAGCGACGTGGAAGTCGCCGAAGGGGCAACCGTCGAATCGCGAACCAGAATCGACCTCGGCGGTAGCCAGCGATCGCCACTCCTCGACGCCCTCTTCAGGGCCGTCCAGATCGGGGTCGTCGCCCTGGTCGGCGCGCTGGTCGTCCGCCGCCGCCCTCGCCTGGTCGAGAACGTGACCGACTCGGTGCTGCACCACACCGTCGTCAGCGGGACCGTCGGGTTCCTGGCCAGCCTCACCCTGCTCGCGCTGTTCGTGTTCATGGCGTTCACGCTCCTCCTGCTCCCGATCAGCCTCCTCGGCCTCCTCGGTGGCGTCCTGGTGGTGATCTACGGCTACGTCGTCTTCGGCTACCTGCTGGGGGAGCGAGTGGTCGCGCGCTACGGCCCCGTGGAGCGGACGGACCTCGCGACCGCTATCGGCGTCGTCGTCCTCATGCTGGCCTTCGACGGCCTCTCCCTGATCCCACTCCTTGGCGGCCTCGTCCAGATCGGCCTCCTGCTGGTCGCCATCGGGGCGATCCTGCTCACCTACTTCGGCCTGCGCGAGTTCGAACCGCCGACCCTCCCGGAGTGAGATCCAATGCGCAACGACAATCCATTCCGACGGTTGAGCACCGTCCTGCCCGTCCAACCGAGCCTCCCGGTCGCGATGGGCTGGCGTCACGTCCTGTTCGCCAACTGGCCCGTCGATCCCGCCGTCGTGGCGGCCCACCTGCCGGACTGGCTGGCCGTCGACACCTACGACGGCGACGCCTGGCTCTCGGTCGTCCCCTTCACCAACGTGGCGGTCCGACCCCGGGGCCTCCCCGAACGCCTCGGGTTCGACCTCCCGGAACTCAACCTCCGGACGTACGTGACCCACGGCGGGCGTCCCGGCGTGTACTTCTTCAACCTTGACGCGGACGGCCGTCTGGGCGTCGCCATGGCGCGACGGTTCCACCACCTGCCGTACTACGACGCCGACATCGACCTGCAGGTGACGGGGGAGATGGTCCGGTTCGCGAGTCGGCGTCGACACCCGGGCGAGCGTCCGGCGACCTTCGCGGCGACGTACGAACCGACCGGCGACCGATTCGGGGCCAATCCCGACTCGCTTGCCGAATTCCTCACCGAACGATATCGGTACTACACCGAAACTCCGGGCGGGGATCGGCGGTACGCCCGCATCCGGCACCCGCGCTGGCCGCTGTACGACGCCGACGTGTCGATCCGCGAGAATCGCCTGTTCGAGACGAACGGGTTCGCGGATCCCGACAGCGATCCCGTCCACCTGTACAGTACGGGGGTGGACGTGGTCGCGTCCGGGAGTCGTGAGGTCGTGGAGGACGGGGAATAGGACGACGGAGAAGAGTAGCCTTCGAGCGCGTCACGACCTGTCTGGGAACGGTCCGACAAATCGCAAGTGTTCCGTACCGTTTTGTAAGTTGCGGAGCATATCATGGTCATGAGTCTCTTCGAGGAGATCGCGGTACTCGACCTGAAGTTTCGAATCGTCGTCGCCGTCGGGGTGGTGGTCT
>DATFIX010000033.1:0-4451 GCA_035269625.1 Natrialbaceae archaeon | reverse complement strand
TTGAACGTGATGTCACGCAACTCCTCGACCAGCTGGAGCAGGTCGCGGTAGCTCGGCTCCTCGGGACCGAACTCGATGTTCGTCCCCTGCTGGATGGTCGTCACACCGAGGCTGTCCTCGATGATGTCGGCGACCTCGCCGGCGATTTCGTCCGTGCTGTCCATGGTCGGCCAGCGCTCCTGGAGCGTGTCCGGGTTCAGGTTGACCTGTACGCGCATATCGGCGACGTTCGTCGAGATGTCACCGAGTGCAAGTATCTTCGTCGCCTCGATCTGCCAGACGACCTCGTGCGCACGCTCGCGTTCGGTCGCGTACTCGTCCTCGAGGAACACCGTCATCATCGGCGTGTCCGGCTCCTTCCGGGCGTCCACCAGCTCGATGAGTCGCGGCAGCCCCTGGGTCACGTCGATCTCGGCGACGCCGGCGTAGTGGAAGGTGTTCATCGTCATCTGGGTGCCGGGCTCCCCGATCGACTGTGCACTCACCGTCCCCACGGGATCGAGGGGATCGACGCGGGTGTCCAGATAGCGGGACTCGACGGCCCGCGCGATTTCGTCGGCCTGCTCGACGGTGACGTCGTCGCGCTCCTCGATCGTGCTGTACACCTGGTCCTTGAGGCGTCGCGGGAGTTCGGTGTCCTCGACGACGGCCTCGATGTCCTCGGTTATTGCAGTCATGGTGTCACCTCAGTCGTCACCCGTGGCCCATTCGTCGGCGTGTTCCGAGAGGTTGGTCGGGGGCTCCTCGTAACCGAGGAACGCCGCCTTCGCCGTCTCGTCGTCGAACTCGGCCTCGATGACCCGGTCGGCGATCTTGTCCACGTCGATGTCGTTTTCCTTGGTCGAGGAGACCTTCACCGGGCTGGTGCCGTCCTCGCCGAACTCGAACTGGACGATGGTGTCGCTGGTGTCCCGGACGGTCCCGTCGTACTGGGTTTCCAGTTCCGAGAGGGCGTTGATCAGGCGGCGCTGGAGGTACCCGGACTTCGAGGTCCGGACGGCCGTGTCGACCAGTCCCTCGCGGCCACCCATCGCGTGGAAGAAGAACTCCCGCGGGGTGAGGCCGCCGGTGTAGGAGTGCTCGACGAAGCCGTGGGCCTCGGCCGAGAGGTCGTTTGGCTCGTAGTGGCTGAGGGTGCGATCCTCGTAGCCGCGGTTGATCCGCTCGCCCCGGACTGCCTGCTGACCGACCGCGCCGGCCATCTGGGTCAGGTTGAGCATCGACCCCCGGGCACCGGAGTCGGCCATCACGACCGCCGGGTTGTCGTCGGCGAAGTGGTCCTCGGCGATGTCGCCGGCGTTGTCGCGGGCGTTGTTCAGCGTCTGGAGGATCTTCATCTCCAGGGTCTCGTCGACCGTCCGACCCGGCAGGCTCTCGAGTTCGCCCCGTTCGTAGACGTCGACGAGTTCCTCGACGCGCTCGTAGGCGCTCTCGATGGCCTCGTCGATCTGGTCCTGGGCCGCCTGCGGAATGGTCTCGTCGTCGATGCCGATCGAGAACCCGAAGTGCATGATCGAGCGCATCGCCAGCGCCGACACCTCGTTGATCAGGCGGCGGGCGCGGGTCTTGCTGTAGACCTTCGCGACCGTGTCGACGATCTCGCCGCCGAACGCGCCGACGGCGCTGTCGTCGATCGTGCCCTCGATCAGCTGTCCGCTCTCGATGACGACCGTGTCGCCCGCCTCGCTGGTGAACTCGAGGCTGAGGTCGTCGGGCAACAGTTCGGAGAACAGATCACGACCCGTCCAGTAGGGCGTGTCGTTCTCGTCGGTGCCCGAGGGCGCGGGGAGTTCGTCGATGTGGGTCGCCCGGAGCAGGTCGAGCGCCTGCGTCTCGTTGAAGTGCGGGTTCCGGTGGGTCAGCAGGTACGTGCCCGTGATGTGGTCCTGGATGGCCCCGATGATGTTCTCGCCCATGCGCGGACTGAGCATCTGCTCCTGGACGCGCATCAGCGACCGGGCCTCGGCCCGGGCCTCCTCGTTCTGGAGGGCGTGCATGTTCATCTCGTCGCCGTCGAAGTCGGCGTTGTACGGCGGGCAGACCGTCGTGTTCAGCCGGAAGGTCTTGTACGGCATCACGACGACCTCGTGGGCCATGATCGACATCCGGTGCAGCGACGGCTGCCGGTTGAAGATCACGATGTCGCCGTCGACCAGGTGGCGCTGGACCTCCCAGCCGGGTTCGATCTTCTCCGCGAGGTCCTCCTTGGCCTTCGGGAGGATCTTGACGGTCTTGCCGTCCGGCCGGCGCACCCGGTTCGCGCCCGGATGCCCGTCGGGGCCGTTCCGGACGTAGCGCCTGGCGTCCTCGAGGTTGCGCTCGGTGACGTTCATCGTCTGGGTCATCTCCTTGGCGACCCGGTCGGGCACCCCGACCTCGTTCAACGAGAGCGTCGGGTCCGGCGAAATCACGGTTCGGGCGGAGAAGTTCACGCGCTTCCCGGACAGCGAGCCACGGAACCGGCCCTCCTTGCCCTTCAGCCGCTGGGAGAGGGTCTTCAGCGGGCGGCCCGAGCGGTGGCGGGCCGGCGGCGTGCCCGAGATCTCGTTGTCCATGAACGTCGTGACGTGGTACTGCAGGAGTTCCCAGAGGTCCTCGATGATGAGCTGGGGCGCACCCGCCTCGCGGTTCTCCATGAACCGCTGGTTGATGCGGATGATGTCCACCAGTTTGTGGGTCAGGTCGTCCTCGCTGCGCTGCCCGTTGTCCAGCGTAATGGAGGGGCGGGCCGTCACCGGCGGCACCGGGAGGACGGTGAGGATCATCCACTCCGGCCGGGACTTCTCGGGGTCGATCCCCAGGACTTCGATGTCCTCGTCGGGGATGTCCTCGAACCAGTCCCGGATGTCGCTGGGCATCAGCTTGTTCATGTCCTCCTCGGTGAGATCGACGGAAAGCGCCGACTCGAGGGCCTTGCGCTGTTCCTCGCGCGGGCGGAACTCGCCCGAGAGGATCTCGTTGATCCGGCCGAGGTCGATCCCCGTGTCGTCGGCGAGTTCCTGGGGACTGGTACCCACGTCGTCCTCGGCGTCCTCGTCGGGTTGCATCGCCTCGGCGATGATCTCCGAATAGTCGCCCGTGAGGACGTCCTGGACCTCGTAGTAGGTCGTGGGCTTCTCGTGTTGGATGTCGTACTGGACCTCGCCACAGTGGGGACAGACGTCCTTCTTGCGGGCCTGCCGGATCGCGGCCTTGGTGACGTCGTTGACGTCCTGGCCGAGTTCGATGGTGGTCTTCAGGCGGTCGCGGAACTCGTCTTTCTCCTCCTCCGCGAGCGTCAGCCGCGAGCACTCCCGGCAGGTGCCCCGCAGGAGGCGACGGATGAGCTTCGTGAACCCGACGTGGATGACGGGCGCGGCCAGTTCGATGTGCCCGAAGTGGCCGTTACAGGACCCGGAGTGCTTGCCACAGGTCTTGCACTCCAGGCCGGGGTCGATGACCCCGAGTCGGGGGTCCATCAGGCCCATGTCGATGGGGAACCCGTCGTCGTCGTAGGTGTCCGCCGTGATGATCTTCGTGGCGGACATCTCGCGGTACTCCTCGGGGTTCATCAGCCCGAAGCTGATCTCGCCGATCTCCTTGGGTGTGGTGTTGGTAGGCATGTTAGACTGCGTCCTCCAGTTCGAGTCGGGGGGCGATGCCGAGCGCCTTCATCTCGTCGAGCAGGAGCTTGAACGCGTAGCTCATCTCGATCTCGTGGATGTCGGTCTCCTCGCCACAGTTCGGGCAGTACACGCGGTTCTGGTCCACGTTCTCGACCGCGCTCATCCCGCACTGCCCACAGACGTTGATGAACTCGCGGTCGGACTCGTCGAGCAGGCGTTCCTTGAGCGCCATCGCCGCGCCGTGCCCGATCAGCACGTCGCGCTCCATCTCGCCCACGCGGAGGCCGCCCTCGCGGGCGCGACCCTCGGTGGGCTGGCGCGTGAGCACCTGCACCGGACCGCGCGAGCGGGCGTGGATCTTGTTCGAGACCATGTGGTAGAGCTTCTGGTAGAAGATGGTCCCGACGAAGATCTCGGCCTCGATCTTCTCCCCGGTGACCCCGGAGTACATGATCTCCTTCCCGCTGGAGTCGAAGCCGTGTTCCTCCAGGGAGTCCCGGAGTTCCTCCTCGTCCTCGCCGGTAAAGGCGGTGCCGTCGACGCGTCGGCCCTCCATCGAGCCGACCTTGCCGCCGAGCATCTCCAGGACGTGACCGACGGTCATCCGCGAGGGCAGCGCGTGCGGGTTCAACACCAGGTCGGGGACGACGCCGTCCTGCGTGAACGGCATGTCCTCGTGCGGGGCCAGGTGGCCCACCACGCCCTTCTGGCCGTGTCGGGACGCGAACTTGTCGCCGAGTTCCGGGATGCGCTCGTCGCGCACCGAGACCTTCGCGAGTTTGGACCCGTCCTCGCCCTCCATGAGCGTGACCGTGTCCACGACGCCGTCCTCACCGGAGCGCATCG
>DATFIX010000032.1:0-6154 GCA_035269625.1 Natrialbaceae archaeon | reverse complement strand
AAGACGCTGGAAGCACGCCAACCTTCGACGGACGCACCATCGGAACGCCAGCCCCCGTCGACTACGAGCCCGAACCGGCGACGATCGTCTCGAAACGGGCGTTCAACGAGATCGACACGCTGTTCGAGATCGAACTCGCCGAGCGCGAGTCGCTCGGACACCTGCCCGGACAGTTCGTGCAGTTGTTCGTGCCCGGGGCCGGCGAAGCCCCGTTCTCGATCAGTTCCTCGCCGACGAAGGACGGCCCGTTCGAACTCTGCATCCGGGCGGTCGGGAACGTCACGAACGCCATCCACCGGATGGAGGTCGGCGACGAGGTCGGCATCCGCGGCCCCTTCGGCCAGACCTGCGACATCGAGCGGTTCAAGGGTCACGACATGCTGTTCGTGGCCGGCGGGATCGGCCTCGCCCCGCTCCGGTCGATGATCGACTTCTGTCTCGATCACCGCGACTGGTTCCGCGACATCACCGTCGTCTACGGCTGCAAGGAACCGGCCGAGATGCTCTTCCCCGGGGACGTCGATCGGTGGGCCGAAAGCGACGCGCTGGACTTCCGGATGACCGTCGACGAGGTGCCCGAGGGGCAATCGTGGGACGGCCACGTCGGCGTCATCACGACGCTGTTGCCCGGTCTCACCATCACGCCGGAGGAGACGTTCACCATCGTCTGCGGGCCGCCGGTGATGTTCCAGTACGTCCAGGACGAACTGGACGCGAAGGAGATTCCCCACGACCACGTTTACCTCTCGCTGGAACGGCGCATGCACTGCGGCGTCGGCCTGTGCGGGCACTGCCAGATCGACGACCTGTACGTCTGCCAGGACGGCCCGGTGTTCAACTACGAACGCATCAAGGACCGCCCGGAGGCCCTGTCATGAGTCAGCACATGAAGCCCCGCGTGGCGTTCTTCGACTTCTCGGGCTGCGAGGGCGACCAGCTCCAGGTCGTCAACCTCGAGGAGAAGTTCCTCGACCTGGTCGAGGTCGTCGACGTCGCCTCGTTCCGGGAGGCGTCCTCGGCCCACAGCGACGACTACGACATCGCGTTCGTCGAGGGCTCGGTGACGACGCCCCACGACGAGGAGCGACTGAAGGAGGTCCGCGAGCACGCCGACACCCTCGTCGCGCTCGGGTCGTGTGCGACGGTGGCGGGGATCAACGCCATCCGCAACGCCCGGGATTTCGACGAGGTGCGGGAACGGGTCTACGGCGACGACGCCGACCTGTTCGAGTCGTTGCCCGAGGCCAAACCCGCGAAAGCGGTCGTCGAGGTGGATTACGAGATTCCGGGCTGTCCGATCAACCCCGACGAGTTCCTCCGGGTGGTCACGGACCTGGTCCGGGGTCGCGAGCCGCGGGTCCCGACCTATCCGGTTTGCCTGGAGTGCAAACTGAACGAGAACACCTGCGCGTACCTCCGCGATGACGTCTGTCTCGGCCCCATCACCCGCGGGGGCTGTGACTCCATCTGCGTCAACGAGGGCACACGTTGCTGGGGCTGTCGCGGCCTGATCGAGAACCCCAATCAGAACGCCGCGTTCGACGTCCTCGAGGAGCACGGGCTGACGATGGACGAAGTGATGACCACCTACGACCTGTACTTCGGGTGGCAGCGGAAACACGAGGTGAAAGGATGACCGACGTAAAGCGAGGCGACGGGACGAAAGAAATCAGAATCGAGGACGAACTGGTGACGCGCATCGAGGGCCACGGGAGCATCGTGGTGAACGCCACGGACGGCGAACTCGAGTCCTGCGAGTGGCAGGTCGTCGAGTCCCCGCGGTACTTCGAGGCGATGCTCGTCGACCAGGACTACGAGACGGTGCCCCACATCACGTCCCGGATCTGCGGTATCTGCTCGGCGAGTCACGTCAACAGCGCGCTGAAGGCGGTCGAGTCCGCCATCGGCGTCGAGATTTCCGAGCAGGACCACCGACTGCGGAAACTGTCGCTCAACGCGGAGACGATCCAGAGCCACGTCCTGCACGTGGGCTACCTGGCGCTGCCGGACCTGGTCGGGACGCCCTCGGTGATCCCGCTCGCGTCCTCGCACGACGAGGAGGTCCGGACCGTCGTCCGCCTGCACGCGCTCGGAAACGAGTTGCTTGAGGTGGTCGGCGGCCGGTCGGTCCACACCCAGCGTCTGGTCCCCGGCGGGTTCTCGAAACTCCCGACCGAGGCGGAACTCGAGGCGATGAAGGCGAAACTCGAGGACTCGGCCGACGACCTGGACGCGCTCGTCGAGTTCTTCGCCGATCTGGCCCCGGAACTCCCCCACTTCACCCGCGAGACGGAGTTCATCTCGCTGAAACACCCCGACGAGTACGCGCTGCTGGACGGCACCGTCTACTCCTCGGACGCGGGCGAACTCAGCAACGAGGACTACGCCGACATCGTCAACGAGTACGTCGTCCCGCAATCGACGGCCAAGTACGCGAAACACGAGCGCGAGTCCTACATGGTGGGCGCGTTGGCCCGGTTCAACAACAACTACGACCAGCTATCGGACCGGGCGAAGGCGGTCGCCGAGCGGTTCGACCTGGAACCGGTCTGTCACAACCCGTTCATGAACACGGTCGCGCAGGTCGTCGAACTGGCGCACCTGTTCGATCACTCGATCGACCTCATCGACGCATTGCTGGCCGAGGGGCTGGCCGACCAGCCCCCGTATCACCGCCCCGAGATCGACCCCGAGGACGGACGCGGCATCGGGATCGTCGAGGCCCCGCGCGGCCTGCTGATCCACGACTACACCTTCGAGGACGGCCGGTGCACGGCCGCGAACTCGGTCATCCCGACGAACCAGAACCACGCCAACATCCAGCACGACATGGAGGCGTTCGTCCCGACGATCCTGGACCGCCCCGAGGACGAGATCGAACACCAGCTCGAGGTCCTGGTGCGGGCCTACGACCCCTGCATCTCGTGTTCGACGCACTACCTCGACGTCGAGTTCGTGGATGGGCGTGGGGTCGATAGTCGCGAGAAGTAGACGATCGACTCGTCCGGAGAACCGAAAACCAGTTCCGCCCGACCCGCCAACCCCGTGGCATGATCTCCATCGCGCTTGCCGGGAAACCGAACGCCGGCAAGTCCACCTTCTACACTGCGGCGACGATGGCCGAAGTGGACGTGGCCAACTACCCGTTCACGACCATCGACGCCAACCGGGGTGTGAGCCACGCCCGGACCGACTGCCCGTGTCTCGACCGCGAGGCGCGCTGTGGCAACGAGAACTGCCACGACGGCAAGCGCTACGTCCCGATCGAGTTGCTGGACGTGGCCGGCCTGGTGCCGGGCGCTCACGAGGGCAAGGGGCTGGGCAACCAGTTCCTCGACGAGTTGACCAACGCCGACGCCATCCTCAACGTGGTCGACGCGGCGGGCGAGACCGACGCCGAGGGCGAACCGGTCGACGTCGGCGACCACGACCCGCTGGAGGACGTGGACTTCATCGAGAAGGAGATGGACCTCTGGCTGGCGGGCATCGTCGACCGCAACTGGGAGTCCGTCGAGCGCAAGTCCCGGAGCCCGGACTTCGACATGGACGAGGCGCTGTCGGACATGCTGACGGGGTTCGGCGCGACCCAGGCGGACGTGACGGCCTGCCTGCGCGAACTCGAATACTCGGACGATCCGATTGCCTGGGACGACGAGGACCGCGAGGCGCTAGCGCGACTGATCCGCCAGCGCACCAAACCGATCGTCGTCGTCGCGAACAAGGTCGACCTCGCGCCCGAGGAGAACGTCGAGCGCCTGCTCGACCTCGACAAGCCGGTGATCCCGGCGACCGCCCAGGGCGAACTCGCGCTCCGTCGCGGTGCCGACCGGGGTGCCATCGACTACGATCCCGGCGACGAGACCTTCGAAATCCTGCAGGAGGTCCCGGACGAACAGCGCCAGCTGCTCGACGCCCTGCGCGACACGATGGCCGAGTGGGGTGGTACCGGCGTGCAGGCAGCCCTGAACTACGCGGTCTACGACTTGCTCGACCAGATCACGGCCTACCCCGTGCAGGACGCGTCGAAGTGGACCGACGGCCAGGGCAACGTCCTGCCGGACGCTCACCTCTTGCACCGCGGGTCGACCCCGGTCGACCTGGCCTTCCAGATCCACTCGGACATCGGCGAGGGGTACCTCCACGCCGTGGACGCGCGGTCTGGCCGGGACGTCGGCGAGGATTACGAACTCGACGAGGGCGACGTGATCAAGATCGTCTCGACGGCGAAATGACGGCGCGCTCCACGGTGCAATGACGGGCGAGAGCACGGACGACCCACGGCGCATCGGCATCGAGGACCTCCGGCCCTCACAGTTGTACCTCAGCGCCGCGAAACTCGCGTCGGTGCTCGACGAGTTCGACGACGAAGGGCCAGACTACGGATCCTTGCCCGCGTTCGAGCACGAGGGGGAGTGGTACCTCTCGGACGGCCACACCCGTGCGTTCGCGGCCTATCTCGTCGGAGCCGATAGGGTCCGGATCGAGCGCGATCACGAGGTTCGCGAGGTGTACGACTTCGACCTGTACCTGACGTGCATCGACTGGTGTCGGGAGGCAGACGTCCGAACAGTCTCCGATCTCGCGGGGCGGGTGCTAGATCACGAAACCTTCGAGGAGCAGTGGATCGAGCGGTGTCGGCGGGCCGCCGAGGACGAGTGACGGACTTCTCGACGCGGCGACTCACCACAGCCAGCCCAGCGGTTCCCAGTGGACGGCCACGAGCAACACGGCGAGGAAGACGTACGCGCCACGGACGAGCAACATCGTCGCGATGGTTGGATCGCCCCGTCGAGCAATGGCGGCGACGGCCCCGAACGCGATGGCGGCGAGGACGGCGGTCGGCGGAAACGGGCCGAGGAGGGCGAGGGTCACGACGAGCAGGAGCCCGGCAGCGACCAGCGCGTCCGCGAAGCGCCTGGCCCCTGCTGGACCGAGCACGACCGCGACGGTCCGTTTCTCGATGCCCAGGTCGTACTCGTAGTCCTGGGCGTCGTCGACGACCTTCACGCCGGTGAGCAAAACGAGGAAGACCGCCGCGAACGCGAGGGCCGTCCCGGAGAGGGTTCCCATCTGGGCGGCGTACCCGCCGAGGATCGCCAGGGCGATGCCGAGAGGGTACCCCATCGTGGCAGTGACGGGGTTCATGTCCAGTTGCGGCGCGTGGAAGAACCCGAGGAACCAGGTCGGGATGGTGAGGAGAGCCACCAGCGGCCCGGACAGGACGAACAGGGCGACGAGGGCCGCAGCGAACAGCGTCGTCGATCCGGCGAGCGCAGTCCGACAGCCCGGGGCCGTCATCGGGTGGTCGTCGTCCTCGCCCCGCCCGTAGAAATCCACGTAGCCGTCCTTGACGTGGGCCGTGTAGACGGCGGCGAAGATGGCCACGGCGTGCAGGGCGGCCGGGGCGAGTTCGGGGTCGCCCGACAGGACTGCGCCGAACAGCGAGGTGGCGACCGGCGGGAGCATGAACACCGGGTGGACCTGGGAACCCAGGGCTCGAAGGTCGGCGATCGGTCCGTCGTCGTGTCGGGCGATCGAGGACATCGACCTACGGACCCTCCCGTGGTGCCCATGGGGGCGCGTTCGGGGACAGAGCACGGTCCGGCAGATGGTTGCTTCCCCCTGGTTTTACCGGCCGCGGACGATACATGTGACGCTTCCAAGGGCTCCAGCGGTAAAAATCCGATAGCAAACGCGGACGGGAATCGTGCTACTGTTCGGGCAGGCGAACCATCCCGTCGGGGTGGATGCCGACGTCGATCCGGCCGACTTCCGCCAGCGATTCCAGGTCGAGGACGGACACGTCGTTGGTCTTGTTGTTCGCGACGTAAGCCGTCTCGCCGGTCGCGTCGACGACGGTGCCGCCGGGCCAGACGCCGACCGGAATTCGCGCGATTTCCCAGGGCGTCACCTCGCCGCCGCGCTCGAAGGCGGTGTCGATCACCGAGACGTCGTCGGACTCGCGGTTGGGGACGAGCGCGTACTCGCCGTCGGGCGTGAAGACGACGCGGATCGGCGTCGTTCCGAGGCGGAGTTCGGCGACCTCCTCGTGGTCGTCGGTCGAGAGCACCGACAGCGTGCCGTCGTCCTGGTTGGCGACGTAGAGGTGTTCGCCGTCGGGATGGACGCCGATGCCCTCCGGGCGCTCGCCGAC
>DATFIX010000031.1:0-6197 GCA_035269625.1 Natrialbaceae archaeon | reverse complement strand
TCGAGGATCCGATCCCCGGATAGCGACCAGCCAGCCGATCACCGGTTTTCGCCCAGCACGAGCACGTGCCTGGTGAGCGACCGGTGGACCCGGCGTTCGAAACTCGCCTCGATCTCCCATCCGGCCTCCCGCGCCGGCGTTGCCCACGGGCGGTCGGCCACCATCACGGCCCGGGGCGCGATTCGACGGGCCTCCGCGAGCGCGCCGTCCACGAGGTCCGCGAGGTCGCCCACGATCTTCGACTGGCGACCGTAGGGTGCGTCGAAGACGACGGCGTCGGCCGCGTCGTCCGGCACGGGGAGTCGGGTGGCGTCGCCCCGCACGGTGTCCCAGGTCCCGGTCGCCCCGAGCGGGTTGGGTCGGTCGTCGAGGGACGCCCGGCAGTTCTCGGCCGCGCCGCGGACCATCTTCGCCTGGGCGTCCACCCCGATCGCGCGGGCCCCGAGGAGGCCGGCTTCGATCAGGACGCCCCCGGTCCCGCACATCGGATCGACGAGCGTTCGCCCCGGCGCGGCGCCGGCGACGTTCGCCAGCGCGCGGGCCAGGAGCGGGTCCATGCTCCCCGGCTGGAAGAACGGGCGGCCGGTCGGCGCTCGACTGCCGAAGTCCCTGACCGATTCCCCGGCGAGCCAACCGAGGGCGCAGACAGTGTCGTTCACGGGGGCGTTGCGGTCGCCGTTCCCGTCGCGATCCAGGTCGTCCGGCACGGCCGCGAACAGCGCCCGGAGTTCGTGATCCGGGTCGTCGAGATCGATCTCGTAGCCACGGTCGACGAGAATTTCGCCGAGATCCCGTTCGATCGCCTGCGTGTCGATCCCTGTACTGCCACGAACGTCACGGGCGCGCACCGCCACCGTCCCTTCGCGGTCGAGGGCCGACGCCTCCAGGAGCGCCCGGGCGCTCGCGGGATCGGCGTCCGTCGTCCCGAGCAGTTCGCTCGCGCGATGGGTGAACGCCAGTCCGCGGACTCGATCGGGCGAGATGCTCGTCGCGGTCGCGAGTCCGGCACCGACGCGTTCGACGCCCGTCGCGCCCGCCCGGGCCTCGAAGGCGGCGAACGCGTCGTCCTCGCCGGCCAGTTCAAGGACGTACACGGATCGGGCTGTGCGGTCCGCGGCCATCAGCGTGTCGCTTCCCGGGGCGGGGTCTTTCGACCGGATCGACCGCTTAAGACCCCCTTCAAGTGCCCATTGAAACCTCGAACCGGTCGAATACCGATCCCTCACGGATCGGACCTGTCGACCCGTGCCACCAACATTTATAAACCTTAAATACGAGCTTTAAGTCGAACTATGACCGATCCCAAGGATACGATTAATATCGAAAACGTGGTGGCCTCCACGGGCATCGGACAGGAGCTCGACCTGCAGAGCGTCGCGATGGACCTGGAGGGTGCCGACTACGATCCCGAGCAGTTCCCCGGCCTCGTCTACCGCACGCAGGAGCCCAAGTCCGCCGCCCTGATCTTCCGCTCCGGCAAGATCGTCTGCACCGGTGCCAAGAGCACCGAGGACGTCCACGAGAGCCTCCGCATCGTCTTCGACAAGCTTCGGGAGCTCAACATCGAGGTGGAGGAAGAGCCCGAGATCGTCGTCCAGAACATCGTCACCTCGGCCGACCTCGGCCGCAACCTCAACCTCAACGCGATCGCGATCGGCCTCGGTCTCGAGAACATCGAGTACGAACCCGAGCAGTTCCCCGGTCTCGTCTACCGGCTGGACGATCCCGAGGTCGTCGCGCTGCTGTTCGGCTCCGGGAAACTCGTCATCACCGGCGGGAAGAAACCCGAGGACGCCGAGCACGCCGTGGACAAGATCGTCTCCCGCCTCGAGGATCTGGGCCTGCTCGAGGGCTGATCCGGTCGGCATCCGGGTCACCGCGACATGCTCGTTCTCGCACAGACCGACGTGACCGGCGGCGGCCCGCTGGCCCTCGTCGTCACGTTTCTCCTGACGGCCCTGTTCTACGCCGTCACGCTCCACCTGGCAGCCGTCTTCTTTCTCGGCGACGTCCCCAGCCAGCGCGCCGTCGCCGTCTCCCCCGTCCCGGCGCTGGTGACGATCCTGCTGGGCCGGTACGGTACGGAAATCGTCGTCCCCGTGACGCTGATCGGCGACCTGCTCGCGATCAGCGCCGTCTATCGGGTGCGCTGGAAGACGGCGGCGGTCCTGACCGCGTTGCACTTCGCGTTCGCCGCGATCCTGGGGTTCGCTCTCGGGAACCTGCTGGGCCTGCTCTAAGTCCGGGGCTGCTCTGAGGCGCTCGCGAGACTGATCGTCCTACGGCGCAGTCTCGACGACCGATCCCCCCTCCACGCGGTCGGCCAGTGCCCGGTTCATCGTCTCGTATTCGTGCCGGAGTCCCCTCGTGAGAATCGGGACGAGGACGCCGGAGAACGCCTCGCGGTTGACGAACAGCGTCCGGTCGCCGTCGAGCGCCTGGAGGTCGAACGTGTGCTGGCCCCGGAACACCCACCGTCCGCCGAACGTCCCGACCCACTGGAGGCGACGGGGGCGGATGACCTCCGTGATCGTCATGGTCATCGCGAGGTGGGGCCGTCTCGCCGCATCGATGCCGACGTCGACGGGACCACCGACGCGGAGGTCGCCGTCCGCGCTGGTGAAAAACGGGTTCCACTCCTCGTAGGCCGCGAAGTCGGTGAGCGTCTCCCAGACCGCCTCGGGCGGTGCGTCGATTTCGGTTTCGATTCGGATCTCTTTCATGCTGGTCCTACGACGGAAGACGAGATATACATTGTCGAATGTTGATATGAGCCGAGAACGTCGAGCCGCGAAATCGCGAGGAGTGACGGTGTTCTGCGAGTGCGATTACTCCACCAGGCGTTCGATCTCGGTCACGAGGAGGTCGCTCCCGCCCGCCGCCTTGACGTCGTTGATCGTCTCGAAGATGTCGCGCTCGTCGACCACCGCGTGGACCGCGACCATGTCGATGTCCCCGTCCGCGACTTCCATGACAGTCGGGCCGCCCATGCCGGGAATCACGTCGCGGATGTCGTCCAGGTCATCGCGGTCGGCGTTGAGCATGAGATACCGCTTGCCGTCCGCGGCGATGACCGACTGGAGTGCCATCCGGACCTGCTGGACCTTCTCCTCTTCGACGACGTCCTCGCGGGCGAACAGGCGGACGGAACTCTTCAGCACCTCGTCGACGATCCCGAGGCGGTTGACTGCCAGCGTCGTGCCGGTACTCGTGATATCGACGATGGCGTCCGCGATTTCGACGTGTGGCGTGAGTTCCGTCGCGCCACTGACCTCGACGATCTCGGCGTCGATGGCGCGGGTGTCGAAGTATTCGCGGGTGACGTTCGGGAACTCCGTCGCGACGGTCGCCCCGTCGAGGTCGTATGGCGTCTTCACGTCGCCGTCCTCGGGGGCGGCGAGCACCAGTCGGCACTGCCCGAACTCCAGGTCGAGCAGTTCCGCCAGGCGGTCGGGACCGGCCTCCTGGATCTGGTCGTGGCCGGTGATCCCGACGTCTGCCGCGCCGTCCCTGACGTACTCCGGGATGTCCGCCGCCCGGGCGAACAAAAGCGTCACCTCCGGATCGACGGTGTCCGCGTAGAGTTTGCGGTCGGCCCCGTCGACGGTATGCAGCCCCGCCCGTTCGAGAAGGTCCATCGACGGGTCGTGCAATCGGCCTTTGTTGGGGACGGCTATCCGCATAGATGGGCGAATGTGATCAACAGGGAACTATCTTTCCTTCGCGTCGAATCGACCCGGGACTCCCGGCCTCGACGGCACTGCGAACCCGTGAGCGAACGGGACCTATTTCCCCCCCTCGTTCGAACGCTCGACCATGAGCACGCTGCGCATCGCGGACGGCGAGGTACTGCGGCCCGACGGCACCGTCGCATCGGCCGACGTGCTGGTCGACCAGGAAGCCGGCGAAATCGTCGACGTCGGACCGGACGTCGAGACGGGCGACGAAACGCTGGATGCCGACGGCAGTCTGGTGATTCCGGGACTGGTTAACGCCCATACCCACGTCGCGATGACCCTGATGCGCGGGTACGCCGACGACAAGCCCCTCGACGCCTGGCTTCAGGAGGACATCTGGCCGGTCGAGGCCGAGTTGACCCCCGAGGACGTCCGTGCGGGGGCGGAACTCGGCGTCCTGGAGATGATCAAGTCCGGGACCACTGCCTTCGCGGACATGTACTTCGAGGTCGGGGAAATCGCCGAGGCCGTCGACGCTGGCGGGATCAAGGCCCTGCTCGGCTACACCGCCCTCACGGTCGGCAAGGACGACGCCGAGGCGAGGGCCGACGTCGAGCGCTCGGTCGAGGTCGCCGAAGCGCTCGACGGGGCCGCCGACGGCCGAGTCCGGACGAACGTCCAGCCCCACAGCCTGACGACCGTCGGCGAGGGATACCTCCGTGACCTGGCGGACGCGGCCCGCGAACACGACTTCCCCTTGCACTTCCACGCCAACGAGACGACGAACGAGGTCGACCCGATCGTCGAGCGCGAGGGCGAGCGACCGATCGTCTGGGCCGACGACCTCGACCTCCTGCAGGACGGCGCGATCCTGGCCCACGGCACGCACCTCGACGGCGAGGAGATCGACCTGCTGGCCGACCGGGACGTGACCGTCGCGCACAACCCCGCCGCGAACGCCAAACTCGCCTCCGGAATCGCGCCGGTCCAGCGGATGCTCGACGCGGGCGTCAGGGTGGCCCTGGGCACCGACGGGCCGGCCTCGAACAACGTGCTCGACCTCGTGCGGGCCATGCGGGACGCCGCCCTCGTCGGAAAGGTCGCGGACGAGCACGACGCCGAGGCCGTCAGCGCCGAGACGGTCGTCGAGATGGCCACCCGGGACGGAGCCGTCGCCCTCGGTTTCGAGGACGCGGGCCGGATCGAACCCGGCGCGGCCGGGGATCTCGCCGTCGTCGACGTCGAAAAGCCCCACCTCACGCCCCACCACGACCTCCTGAGCCACCTCGTGTATGCGGCGACAGGCGGCGACGTCCGGCACACGATCTGTGACGGGCAGGTGCTCATGCGCGATCGCGAGGTGGTGTCGCTGGACGAAACCGCGGTTCGCGAACGCGCCCAGCAGCGCGCGTTCGACCTGGTCGACCGCGCCGAGAAGTAGTCCGGTTAAACATTCAGAACCTATTTTGAACGCTATAACAGTCTTTGACCCCGTCACTGATGATCAGCTCCGATCGGTAATCGCCGGGTGAACCGTCTGAACGAGGTTCGGTGTTTAACCCGTACCTCGGACAACGTCGCGAGTAGACATGCGATCGAAATCGATCCTCGCGGTGCTCGCGGCGGCCATGCTCCTCGTCTGGGGCGTCAGTCCGGCGATGGCGGCCACCGAACCGACGTCGACAAACGTGGACGCGAATACCGGTACCGGGGCACCCATCCCCATGGCGACGAACAATACGACCGACGGGAACCTCACCGACGGGAATACGACGGATGGCAACGTCACCGACGGCAATGAGACCGACGGCAACGGCACCCTCACGTTCGGCCAGGAACTCAACCGGTTCAAACAGCAGCTCCGGAACGGGTCGAACGTGTCCTTCTCCGGGAACTTCTCCATCTCGGGAATGGACGTCGAGAACGCGTCATTCGGCATGATCGTCGCGGAGTGGGTCGTGCGCAATAACCCCGGGAACGCCCCGCCGTGGGCCGGACCGGTCGACGAAACTGGCGCGAAGGAGAACCGGACTGGACCGCCAAGCTGGGCGGGCAACGACTCCGATAGCGGCAACGAATCCGGGCCACCGGGCTGGGCGGGTAACGACTCCGACAGCGGCAACGAATCCGGGCCTGGAAACGGTCACGGAGGAGATAACGGCAACGGCCAGGGGAATGGCAACGGTAACGGCAACGGCCACGGAAACGGCAACGGCGGCGGCCCGCCGGGCCAGTCCGATCGAATCACGATCGCTCCGATCGAGATCGACGCGGCGGCGTAACGTCACGAATGCCGTGGCCATACCCCGCTCCGAACGAGAACGACGGCGACGACGACAGTGGCCACGAGCCCGATTCGGGCCACGAAGACTGAAACTCCCTTCCCTTTCCGAGGCCCCCGAGAGCGTTCGGTCGCGCTTCGACATCGTTTTTGATCCCTTCTCCGTGGTGTGGGGTATGACGACCGACTACCCCTCGATCAGCGAGCAACTCGACGACGTCGAGTCAGCCCGCGAGGAG
>DATFIX010000030.1:0-2050 GCA_035269625.1 Natrialbaceae archaeon | reverse complement strand
CGATACGTCCCGCCGGCCGCCGAGTTCGGGTGGACGTTTCCGCCCGCCTCCGCTGACGGGACGGTCTACCTGGCTGCCCTCGAGTACGGCGTCGTCGCGCTCGACGCAGCTAGCGGGACGGTCGAGTGGACGGCCGAGATTCCGGCGAACGGACCGCCGACAGTCGCGAACGGTCGGCTGTTCGTCTCCACCGAAGCGGAGCAACGCTCGTCGATCGTCGCCCTCTCGCTCTCGAACGGCGAGGAGGTGTGGCGATCGACCGGCGACGGAACGCGACTCGGCCGCCGCCTCGCCGCGGCGCACGGACGGGTGTATCACCGCGAGAGCCTGGCAGACGTCGTCGCTCGCGACCAGGCAACCGGAAAGGAGCGATGGCGGAATACCGAGTACGGCCACGTCTACGGGGGAGCGCCGGCCGTCACGGACGACACCCTGTACGTGACGGTGACGCCGGGAAGCGATGCCGAGAACCGGCTGGCGATGCTCGATCCCGCGACCGGAACGCTGCGTGGAGCGGCGGGGGTCCCCGGTGGTGGCCACCTGAACGCCTCGATAGCGCTGGGTGAGGACGTCGCGATCGTGACGTCGTCGTACGGGGGCGTATACGCGGTCGAAACCTGTCCGGACGAGGTCTGTGGCCCACCGGGCGGACCGTGAGGCTGGGACGCAGGGGTGGGCTTCGCACCCGACCCGGTCTCAGAAGAACCCCAGTTTGTCCCGCCGGTACACGTCCATCTCGCTCATCGTCGAGCCGTCCTGTCTGACCGCGAACTGGATGGCGGCGGCGACCTCCCCGGGTTCGGTCACCTCGCCGGGATCGAACCGGTCCTCGAACGCCTCGCCGAGGTCGCTGCCGAACTCGGTTCGTACTTCTGACGGGTTGACCACCGTTACCGCGACGCCTTCCGGGCCGAGGCTGGCCTCCATCGACAGGGCGAACCCGCGGACGGCCCACTTCGTCGCCGCGTAGACCGGGTTGAAGGGCCGCGGATACTGGCCAGCGAAACTCCCGAGAAACACGAGGTGACCCTCGCTCGCGATCAGGTGCGGGATGGCCGCGCGGGTCGCGAAGAACGTGCCGTCCACGTTCGTCTCCATCATCGTCCGGTAGTCCTCGGTCTCCATCTCGGCGACGTCGCTACCGCGTGCAAGCCCTGCGTTGTTGACGAGCACGTCGAGGCTGTCGAACGTCTCGACCGTCTCCTCGATCAGGGCCTCGACGGCGGCCTCGTCGCGGACGTTCGTCGGAACGGCGGCCGTTTCGACGCCGTGATCGGTTTCCAGTTCGTTCGCCAGTTCATCGAGGCGGTTCGCACGGCGCGCCGCCAGGACGACGTTCGCTCCGTCGGCGGCCAGCGCCCGGGCCGTTTCGGCACCGATGCCGGAACTGGCGCCGGTAATCACTGCTGTCTCGCCATCGAGCGGGTCGGTATCGGTCATACAGGTGATCCAGTGGGGCGGGAACAATCCGGGTTCGGGTTCCGGAAGTCGCTGCCAGTCATGTCGCTGCTGTCGGCGAAGCCGGTTTCGCTATTCCCGTCTCCACCAGATCACTGCGACCCGAAGGCCTTCGCCGACGATCCAGAGAACGACGACGATCAGGTCGAGGAGGAGCAGTGCACCCGCCAGCGGTGACACCCACGTCGGGAGGACGAACAGGAACCCGTGGAGGACGAGCGCGGGGAACAGATCGAGGAAGGCCTTCTGGATCCGTTCGGTGCCCTGGACCGAACTCACGTCGGTCTCGTTGGCACCGCCCCGGATGCGGGCCATGCTGTGCCCGCCGGTGCTCTCCGGGCCGGTCGAGAGGAGTTCGGCGTCGTAGACGCCACGGGGGACGGACAGTTCCCTGGCGATCGTTCCATTGGGGCGCACTTCCAGGATGCGAGTGCCGTGCGTATCGACGATCAGGGTGTTGTCGTTCGGCAGTCGGTCGGCGTCGCGGGGCCACTGCAGCGTCTCGTCGGTCCACGTCCAGGTCCGGTTCCAGGTGCCGTTTCGGCGCTGATACTCGACGATTCGGTTGTTCTCGCTGTCCGCGATCAGGATC
>DATFIX010000029.1:0-8275 GCA_035269625.1 Natrialbaceae archaeon | reverse complement strand
CGAAGAGGAAAACGCCGAGGACTGACGGGATGGCCGCGATACCCCCCGCGAAGGCACCGACGCGTGCGCCCGCCTCGAGATCGCCCCGCTGGAGGTACCCGGCCACGGCTCCCCCGACGATCGCCGCGAACGGCAGCATCGGTGCGGTCACGATCGCCACGACCGCGCCCACCAGCGCGTTCATTCTCGTGCTCGATTCTCCGCTCCCGAAACGTTCGGTTCGTGCTGCAGTCATCCGTCTATCTGTCGCCAATTCGGGCCGTCGTCCCGTTATAGACGGCGATAACTGAAAATCCGACTTGGGTCACTCCATCCGACTCTGGTCGGCTACGGCTGCCCCGGCCGCGATTCGTCCTCCGACGAGGATTCCTCCCATCGGTCGTCAGCGGGCGGTTCGTCCCACTGATCCTCACTCGGCCGGCGTTCTCCCTGCAGCAGTGCGTCCCGGCGCTCCTCGAACTCCTCGCGGTCGATGTCTCCGCGGGCGAACGCCATCCGGAGTTCTTGCATGGCCGCGTCCTCGCGTTCGCGGTCGTTCCACTGCCGATAGAGGACTACCCCGGCGGCGATCAACAGCAAGGGGAACAGGAGCATCAGGAACACGCCGAAAAACGCGAACCCGCCCGCCCCGGGAAGCCCCAGCATCATCATGCCGCCCATGAACGGGGCCGCCAGCAACATCAGGACGAACGGGCCGACGACCAGGATCACCGCAATGATGATTACGATCCTGAGCAGCGAATCCGAGTTCGAGGTCTGGCTCATAGGTGCCCTCTAGGATGCGGACGCTGATAAAACGAGTCGCCGGGATGAGACGTTCTGCCCTGGCTGCCTACTCTTTCCGGCCGGCACCGACGGCCGCCTCGCCCACGGGGTCGTGGCCCTCGATGACCTCCTGGCCGCCCATGTACGGGCGCAGGGCCTCGGGGACGGTCACGGTGCCGTCGTCGTTCTGGTAGTACTCGAGGATGGCGACGACGACTCGCGGCAGGGCGACCCCGGAGCCGTTGAGCGTGTGGAGATATTCGGCGGACTCGTGGCGCTCGGGCCGATAGCGCAGGCCGGCCCGGCGGGCCTGGAAGTCCTCGAAGTTGGAGATGGAGGAAACCTCGAGCCACCGACCCCCCTCGTCGGGGCCCTCGGGCATGTCGTCGGCGGGTGCCCAGACCTCGATGTCGTACTTCTTGGCCTGCGTGAAGCCCATGTCGCCGGTGCACATCTCCAGCACGCGGTAGGGGAGTTCGAGTCGCCGGAGGACCTCCTCGGCCTCCTCGAGGAGGCCGTCCAGGCGCTCGTAGCTCTCCTCCGGGCGGACGAAGTTGACCAGTTCGACCTTGTTGAACTGGTGGACGCGGACGTAGCCCCGCGTCTCGGTGCCGTGCTCGCCGGCCTCGCGCCGGAAGTTCGGGCTGTAGGCCTGGTGCTTGATCGGGAGGTCGTCGTCGAGCAGGATCTCGTCGCGGTACATGTTCGTGACCGGCACCTCGGCCGTGGGCAACAGCCAGAGGTCGTCGTCGTCGTAGGGTTCGTCGTTGTGGCCGCCGATGCGGTAGGCGTCCTCGACGAACTTGGGGAACTGCCCGGTGCCCTCCATGGACCGGCTGTTGACCGGGATCGGCGGAAACACGTCCGTGTAGCCCTGCTCGCGGTGAACGTCCAGGAAGAAATTGATCAGGGCGTATTCCAGGCGCGCGCCGTCGCCCTTGACGAACTGGTAGCCGCCGCCGGTCACCTTCGCGCCGCGGTCGAAGTCGAGGATTTCGAGGTCCTCGCCGATGTCGTAGTGGGGCACGACGTCGGCGGGCATCTCGCGGCGGTCGTCGAACCCCTCGCGCCGGACTTCGACGTTGTCGCTCTCGTCCTCGCCGACGGGCGCGCCGTCGTAGGGGATTTGCGGGACTTCGAGCATGGCCGCCTCGATCTCGTCCTCGAGTTCGTCGGCGCGGTCCTCGACGGTCTCCAGTTCGGCCTTGAGTTCCTGGGAGCGCTCGATCGCTTCCTCGGCCTCCTCGTCCTTGCCCTCCCGCTTGAGGTCGCCGATACGCTCGGAGATCTCGTTGCGCTGATGGCGGAGGTCGTCGCCTTTCGCCTTCAGGTCCCGCCACTCCTCGTCCAGCTCGAGGATGCGGTCGAGGTCGACGCCCTCGACGCCCTTCTTCTCGATCGCGTCCCGGACGACGTCCGGGTTCTCGCGGAGGAACTGCCTGCTGATCATTAGCGTGTCGTTCTTGGGGGGTCGGGAAAACCGTGTCGGAAGTGTGGGAGCGGTTCGAAGGGACCGAAACCGCTCGCGGGTGAAACGCCCTGACGCACCCGAACGGACACGAACACCTTTTTCTCCCGCGCACGCCCCGGTTTCCACATGGCCATCGGCGACGTTCGAACGGTGAGTTCGGGGCAGTGTACCGACGTCTACTACGTCGATACGGGGATGTACGACGCGCCCGAGTACGGGTCGGTCTACCTGCTCGACGCGGACGAACCGGCCCTGATCGACACGGGCATCGGGAAGAATTACGAGCGAATCCTGGACCTGCTCGAGACGGCCGACGTCGGGACCGACGAACTGGAGTGGATCGTCCCCACCCACGTCCACCTCGATCACGCGGGCGGGGCGGGCCATCTCGCCGAGGAATGTCCGAACGCCACGGTCGCGATCCACGAGCGCGGTGCCCGCCACCTCGCGGACCCCTCGCGCCTCTGGGAGGGGACGAAGTCGGCCGTCGGCGACATGATCGAGTACTACGGGGAGCCCACGCCGGTGCCCGAAGAACGCATCCGCGAACTCTCGGACGGCGACGTGATCGACCTCGGCGACCACGAACTCCACGCCCACGAGGCGCCGGGCCACGCACCCCACCAGCACGTGTTCCACGACCCGGCGAACGAGGCGGTCTTCGTCGCCGACGCGGCGGGCATCTACGTTCCCTCCCTCGACGAGGTCCGCGAGATGACCCCCGCGCCGCAGTTCGATCTCGAGCAGGCGATCGAGGATATCGAGTTGCTCCGCGACCTCGACCCCGAAACGCTGCTGTACGCCCACTTCGGCCCCTGCGATCGACTGGACGTACTGGACGAGTACGAGGAACGCCTCCGGGAGTGGGTGTCCTCGGTCGAGGCGAAACGCGACGTCTACGAGGACGACGACGAAGTGATCGAGCAGTTCGGCGAGCGAACGGCCGCCGTCATGGGCGACATCTGGGGCGAGCACAAGGCCTGCGAGGAGGGCAAACTGAACGCCCGGGGCGTGCTCGCGTACCTGGATAGCTGATTGGAGCGCCCACTAGCGAACCATCGTCAGGAACATTTTGAACCGCGTGTCCGCCGCGACGGCGTGGGGCACGTCCGCGGGCATGACGATCGACTGGCCACCCTCGAGTTCGTAGTCCTCGCCGTCGATCGTGATCGTTGCAGTCCCCTCGAGCACCTGGAGGAGCGCGTCGTGCGGTGCCGTGTGTTCGCTGAGGCTCTCGGACTCGTCGAACGCGAACACCGTGAGGGTCGCGGCCTCGCGATCGACCAGGGTCCGACTGACGGTCGCGCCCGTCTGGTAGTCGATCAGGTCGCCCAGTTCGAGCACCTCGCTCGCGATGTCGTCGAGTTGGTCGTCGGTTGTCATCGTCGAAACCTCCCGTCCCTTCCGTGGGCTCGGGACCGTGAAAAGACCGGGGGTGGCGACGCAGCACTACGTCCGGACAGAACCGGTCCAACGGACAGCCACTGTGTATTTCTCCCGAGACGACCATTGAACAGCATGTACAGTCGCAATGCTCGCGCCAGGGAGATACTGCTGGGGATCGTCCACGAGGTCAGGCGGGAGAAACTCACCTTTATGGCGGGGTCGATCGCCTATCACGCATTTTTATCTATTTTGCCACTTCTCCTGTTGCTGTTCGCCATCGTCGAGCGGACCCGAAACGTCGCGCTCGGCGAGGCCGTCGTCGGCATCGTGCAGGGGATTCTGACCGAGGAGGCGGGCGAGGTCATCCAGCAGGGACTGGCCGAGGCGGACGCGTCGGTGTCGGTGCTCGGGGCCGTCTTCCTGGTGTGGGGAGCGCTCCGAATCTTCAGGGGCCTCGACACGGCGTTCTCCGACATCTACGAGACGAGTGGCGAGAACACCTTCACTGACCAGTTGCGCGACGGCCTGCTCCTCCTCGTGACGGTCACGCTGGCCATCGTGGCCGCCAGCGTCGTCGGTCGGTTCGTCACCGTCAGCGGCGAGGGTTGGCTCGCGACGATGCTCCAGGGCGCGATGACGACCATCGGCCTGTTCGTCGTCTTCTATCCGATGTACTATATCTTCCCGGACACCGACGTTTCGTTCCTCGAGGTCGTCCCGGGGACCGCGTTCGCGGCGGTCGGGATCACGGTGGGGCAGGTGCTGTTCGCGGCGTACAACGCGGGTGGTTCCGGGGGCAACCTGGTCGCCAGCATCCTCCTGCTCCTGACCTGGCTGTACCTGGTCGGACTGGTGGTGTTGCTGGGCGTGGCGATCAACGCGGTCCTGTCGAACCGGTCGAACGACGTGGACATCGACCCCGTGTTCGGAGGGATTCCAAAGCGAGGGCGACGGAGTGACGTCCCGACGAGTCGGACGGCGCTGCTCTCGAAACTCGACGACGTCGCCGGACGCCTCGACGACCCCGGCGAGACGGTGGCGGTGATCGTCGACGGCGACCGCGTCGTCCTCGAACGGCCACAGACGACGAGCGTCGAGCGCGCGAGCGGCGTCTTCGGGATGGACGAGTCCGTGGCGATCACGTTCCGGTGGTGGCCCGACGGCGAGTGACGCCACGGACACATAACTGACATAACATATTTTATCAAACACGACGTAGCTACAGGTATGACCGAGAATCTCCGCCCGGGCCCATCACGCACCGTCCGCGAACGCGAGGATCGCATTGGTGGCATCTCCCCACGTTCGGCGTGGCGACGTCACCGCGCCGAAGTGAGCGTCGCCGTGGACGCACCGACCGGAGGATTCGGATGACTCCCCGGCGAGTCGTGTCGGCGACGGCGATCGGTGTCGTCGCGCTTACGATCCTCCTCGCCAGCATCGCGGGCACCGGATCGGCCGTCGGAACGGGGAACGACGGACTGTTTCCAGTGCTTCAGGGCGACTCCGGATGGGTGTACGTGAACGAGTCAGTCTCCATGGACGTGTTTCTCGAAGGGGACGCAGTCTCCGGGGACCCGGACGCGGAGCAGTTCGGGTACGACGTCGACGGGGTGACCTATCTCTCGTCCGGAGAGTGGATGACGGTCGGCGTCGACCTGTACGCCCCGTGGAGCGGATTCTTCTCGGTCTGCGTCTATCCCTGGTCCGCACCGGCAGACACGACCGATTACGAGTGCCGGGAGACCGACTTCCTCCTCGAGGGGGACGACCAGACGCTGTGGATCGATCTCTACGTCAGCCCGACGTACGCCGCCGGCGACTACGTGTTCTACGTGTACCTCTGGGAGGACACCGGCGTCGGCTACGAGTTCGTCGAGTGGGTCGACTTCATCGTCGCGGTGGACATCGGAGCCGGAACCGTGACGCCGTGGGAACCGACCAGGCCCACCGTAACGCCACGGCCACCGGTGGACACGCCCGAACCGGGATCCGAGACGACGATTCCGATAACTCGAACCGACGGTCCGGGACGGGAAACGACCGCCAAAATCGGCGGCGACGGGTCGGATAACGACGATGCGGTCGACCGCGGCCCGGACGTCCTCCATCCGGACAACGTGGCGCTGCTGATGCTAGTCGTGGCGATCGTCAGTCTCATGGTCCAACTGCTACGGAGGCCGTGATCATGGCCCGTGGCAACCCCGGCGTCTGGTCCGCCCTCCTCGGAGCCGTCTTCGGCACCGCCGGGTGGTTGGTCTACCACGCGGCGCGGAGCGACCCGAACGCGACACTCCCTGCAGAAGTCGGGTACGCCCTCGTCGCGTTCGGCGTCTTCGTCCTCCTCGTCGGCGTGTACATCCAGCTCGTCGCCCCCGAACCGCCACACCTCCGGGACGACGAGGAAATCGTCGCGACGGCCCACCCGACACAGCGAGTGGCGATCGGCAAACTCCTGCTCTCGATGCCGTTCTTCGTGCTGACGGCCTACCTGTACTATCTCACCACCGTCGATTACACCTTCCCCACGATAACGCTGGTATTCGGGACCGTGTTTCTCCTGGACGGACTCACCACCTACTGGCGGAACACGCTGACGACGTACTTCGTCACGAACCGGCGGGTCATCACCGAATACCGCTTCCTCTCGCTCCAGCGACGCGAGATCCCGCTCGACAGCATCCGGAGCATCGAGGAGCGCAAGTCCCTCTTCGAGATGCTCGCCCGCGTGGGCAACGTTCGGATCGTGAGCGGGTCCGGGCGTCACCTCACGATCACGGTGCGGAACATCAGGAACTCGACGGCGTTCGCTGACACGGTCAGGGACGTCAGCTGAATCGTCTCACGTCGGCTTGCCCGCCCGTTCCCCCCTACCGCCGGAAGTCGAACCGCGGCGGATCGATGTTCGGCACCCGGTGATCGACCGGCCGTCCGTCCTCGTACTTGACGAAATTGAGGTAGAACGTGCGTCCACAGCCATCCTTCCCCGGAACGGGGTCGTTGGCCCCGCCGTCGCGAATCGGTTCGGTCGTTTCGCCTTTCCCTTCCACTTCGCCCCTCGGCCCGACGTCGGCGTCCCCGAGGCAGACGAACTCGATCCCGTCGGCGTCGGGGGCGTCGCCCGCGGCCACGTCGCTGGGTTCAGCGTAGGACCACCCCTCCAGCGGTTCGCGGGTGACGCTCTCGTCGTTCAGGACTGGGTCGCGCTCGACGCTCGTGATCGCGCCGCAATGGGGGCAATGATAGCGGACTTCGACCATCGAAACCCGGTACGGATCGGAGGAATTTATCCTCGCCGGTGGGGCGAACGGACCCGGACGCTGGCGTCGCGGGACCATCAAATAAACTCGAAACAACGGGTTGCCCGTTCGAGTACTTTTTATTTCCAGAGAATATGGAAAGCAATATGACCTGGCAAGCGGCAGAGCGGGAGTATTCGGACGAGGTGATCGAGATGACGACCCTCCCGCGGATGTTCGAGGCCGCCGTCGACCGGTACGGGAACCATCCGGCCCAGCAGTACAAAGGGGGCGTGTACGACCGGTCGTTCGCCGAATCCGTCCTGCCGGCCGCACCGGACGACGAGTTCCACGCCATCTCCTACTCGGCGATGGGCGAGATCGTCCGGAACCTGGCCGCCGGCTTCCGGGACCTTGGCGTCGAACCCGACGATCGCGTGGGGATTTTCGCCAACACGCGAATGGAGTGGGCCCAGACCGACTTCGCACTGCTCGCGGCCGGTGCGGTCGTGACGACCGTCTACACCAGTTCTTCCGAGAGCCAGGTGGAGTACCTCCTGTCCGACCCCGAGGCAGTCGGCGTCGTCGCCGAGAACCGCGACCTCGCCGAGAAAGTGCTCGCCGTCGAGGACGAACTCGACGACCTGGAATTCGTCGTGGTGATGGACAGTCTGGCCCCGGCAACCGGTGGCGAAGACGCTTCCCCCGACGTCGCCGACCGTGAGGACGTCTACACCCTCGCGGAGGTCCACGACCGCGGTGCGACGGTGTTCGATCCCGACGAGTACGACTACTGGATCGACGAGCGCGACGTGGACGACCTGGCCAGTCTGATCTACACGTCCGGCACCACGGGCCAGCCCAAGGGCGTCAGGCTCACCCACCGGAACTTCCGCTCCAACGTCAACCAGATCCGGCAGCGGTACGGTCCCCGACCGGACAAGGGGGACACGCCAACGATCTCCGAAGACTCCCGGACCGTCTCGTTTCTGCCGCTTGCCCACGTCTTCGAGCGGACGGCGGGCCACTTCGTGATGGTCGCCAGCGGCGCGACCGTCGCCTACGCCGAGAGCCCGGACACGCTCCAGGAGGACTTCCAGACCGTTCGACCGACCACGGCCACGAGCGTCCCCCGGGTGTACGAGAAGATCTACGCCGCCATCCGCGAGCAGGCCCAGTCGAGCGACCTGCGCCAGCGGATCTTCGAGTGGGCGATCGACGTGGGACAGCGCTACACCGAGGCGGATGCCCCGGGAATCGCCCTCCGCGCCCAGCAGGCCGTCGCCGACCGGCTCGTGTTCAGCCAGGTGACCGAAGCGCTCGGGGGCAACGTCGAGTTCCTCATCAGCGGCGGGGGGAGCCTCTCGCCGGACCTCTGTTCGCTGTATCACGCGATGGGGCTGCCGATCCTCGA
>DATFIX010000028.1:0-10201 GCA_035269625.1 Natrialbaceae archaeon | reverse complement strand
CCGCGAACGCGTCGAGGACGAGGCGATCGACCTCGAGGCCCACCGGGAGGAACTCGCCGAACTGCAGGCGCCCGGGGCCGTCGCCGATGGCGGTGGCGTCCGGAACGAGGACCTGGTCGAGGCGCTCGTCGACGAGTTCTTCGAGACCGAACCCTCGGGGGCCGACGGTTCCGTCGTCCGTGAGGCGCTCGAACACGTGGTTAACGAAGAGTGGGAAACGGCGGCCGAGACCCTTCGGGATCGTTTCGAGAGCGTCTGCGAGAACCAGCGCCCGTCCCTGCAGGACTCGCCACATCCGGCGTCGTGTCACCTGTTCGAACAGCCCTGACAGAAATCGATTTTCGTTCCTTTCCGCCGCCGTCGACCCTTCTGTCGCACGGTTATTTATTCGACAATTTACACAACAGTTATATGCTCAGGTTGTTACCAATCGGCTATGGCAGACGATGGCACTGAGGTCGACAGGCGTAACTTCCTAAAGATAGCAGGAACGACGGCCGCGGTCGCGACGACGTCGCTTGCGGGCTGTACCGGCGACGGCGACGATGGTGGCGATACGACGACCGAACCCAGCGACGGCGGGGACGGCGGGGACGGCGGTGATGGCGGAGATGGCGGTGACGGTGGCGACGGTGGCGACGGTGGCACGGGTGGCACGATAACCTGGGGCCGTGGCAACGACTCGGGGACGCTCGATCCGCACGCGACCTCGTCCGGCGAGGACGCCAAGGTCATGCAGCAGATCTACAGCCAGCTCGTCGAGTTCGAGCCCGGCCAGACGACGCTCCGGGCCGGGCTGGCGGAGGAGTTCACGCTGGAAGGCACCACGGTCTCGCTGACGCTGCGGCAAGGCGCGACTTTCCACGACGGGTCGGAGTTCACGGCGGAGGACTTCGTGGCGACGTATCGGCGGTTCATCGACCAGGAGTACGAACACTTCGTGGGCACGGAAACCCGGTCGTACTACGGCCCGTACCTCCTGGACGCGGTCGAGGAGGTCAACACGCCGGGCGACTACGAAATCGAACTCACGCTGACCAAGCAGTACGCCCCGATGCTCCGGAACCTCGCCGTGTTCGCGATGGCGATCATCAAGAAGGAGGCCATCGAGAACGACGAGCCCCTCCGGGAGAACCCGATGGGAACCGGTCCGTTCGCGTTCGAAAGCTGGAGCCAGGCGAACGGCATCATCCGCCTCAACAAGTACGAGGAGTACTGGGGCGAGAACGCGAAGGTCGACGAGGTCGTGTTCTCCGCCATCCCCTCGAACTCCTCGCGGGCGCAGTCGCTGAACGCCGGCGACGTCGACATCATCGACGGGCTGGACTCCCAGACCACCTCGACGATCGAGAACTCGTCCAGCGCGGAACTGGTGACGACGCCGGGCATCAACGTCGGCTACCTGGCGATGAACATGGATCGCCGTGAAGAGTTCAAGGACCGACGAGTGCGCCAGGCGTTCAACTACGCCGTCGACACGAAGACCCTGGTCGATAGCATCTATAGCGGCCTGGCAGTGCAGGCGAGCCAGCCAGTCCCCGAGAACATGGCCGGGTACAACGACGAACTCGACCCATACCCGTACGATCCCGACGAGGCCCAGGCGCTGCTCGAGGAGGCCGGCTACGGCGACGGGTTCGAGGTCGAACTGGCCACGTTCCGGAACCCGCGCGCCTACAACCCCTCGCCCGACTCGGCGGCCCAGTTCGTGAAATCCAACCTCGAAGAGATCGGGCTGACGGTGTCGATCAACACGATGGAGTTCAACGCGTTCCTCGATTACACGGACGCCGGCAAGCACGACGCCTGCTTCCTCGGCTGGATGACGGACAACGCGGACCCGGACAACTTCTTCTTCGCCCTGCTTCACCCCGGGGCGGAGATCCCTGAAGGGCAGGACTGGGTCCCCTACGACGCCGAGAACTTCAACACGCTGAACGCCGCCGCGTGGGCCAACCCCGAGTACACGCAACTCGTCGAGGAGGCCCAGACGGTCTACGACGAGGAGGAGCGCGTCCAGAAGTACGAGCAGGCGGCCCAGATCGCCCACGAGGAGGCGCCGTGGGTGTTCCTCGACCACGCCAGCGAACTTCGCGGCGTCCACAACCGCGTCAAGAACTTCACGATCGCGCCGATCAGCGGTCCGTTCCTCGACCGCGTGACGATCGAGTGAACCGCGGGGATTTCCCCGCGACGTCTCGCCCCTGCGGTCGAGTTTGGCGACGTCCACCGCGCCGAATCGTCCAAATTCTGACCCGGGGACGTGAAAGATAATTGCCCCTGGCCACGAACTTTGGCCCGCTGGGGCCACACTGCTGTAGATTCGTGTCTATCCGATAACGTGCCGCGGGCGTCGGGATTGCCGTCGGAAAATCGGGTCATTTTAAGTTCCGGTACTACGTCACTGGGTGACAATGGTCTCGGGACGATTCGTAATCAAACGAGTGTTGTTACTGATCCCGGTGTTGCTCGGGGTCGCGACGTTCGTGTTCGGCATGTTGCACCTGTCGCCCGGCGATCCCGCACAGCTGATCGCGGGCCGTCGGGCGTCACGGGAGTTCGTCCAGCAGGTGCGGACCGAACTCGGATTGAACCGCCCGATGTACGTCCAGTACGTCGACTTCCTGACGGACGTGGTGCAGCTCGAATTCGGCAACTCCTACCAGGTCCAGCAGGGCGAACCCGTCAAGGGCATCCTGATCGAGCGGTTCCCGGTCACGCTGGAACTGGCTATCCTGGGCCAGATCGCGGGGATCCTCTTCGGCATCCCGCTGGGGATCATCTCCGCGATCAAACAGGACTCGTGGACGGACCACCTGACGCGCGTCGGTGCGCTGACGGGCATCAGCGTGCCGATCTTCTGGAGCGGTCCGCTGCTCATCATGCTGTTCGGGGTGTATCTGGGCTGGTTCCCGACGTTCGGCCGGATCGGCACGCAGTTCGACGTGCCGTGGGTGACGAACATGGTGATTCTCGACACGGCGATGGCGCTCGAACTGGACGCGTTCGTCTCGGCGGTCAAGCACATGCTGTTGCCGACCCTGACCATCGGCATCTACTCGATGGCGCTCATCTCCCGGATGATGCGCTCGTCGCTGGTCGAGGTGATCCGCCAGGACTACATGCGGACCGCCCGCGCGAAGGGGCAGGGATCACGGATCACGGTCATGAAACACGGGCTCCGGAACGCCTTCATCCCGGTCGTGACCGTCATCGGCATCCAGTTCGGGACGCTCCTGGGTGGGGCCATCCTGACCGAAACCGTCTTCACCATCAACGGCATCGGCACCCTCGTCGTCGAGGCGATCAACAGCAGCGACTACCCCGTCGTCCAGGGGACCGTATTGCTGTTCGCGCTCCTGTTCACCCTGGTGAACCTGGGCGTGGACATCACCTACTCGTACCTGGACCCGAGGATCGAACAATGATCGAAACGTCCACCGTCCACGCGCGTCGCGTCGCTCCCTCGAACCGCCAGGCCGGTAACCGCCGGAGGTGTGTCGCATGAGCGGTGAAACGGCCACCGAGATCGAGACGACGACCGAGAGCCGGAGCCTGTTCGATCGGATCCGGTCGTCGCCGTTCCTCAGCGACCTGTTCTCGAACCGGCTCGCGCTGTTCGGCATCTCGATCATCACCGTCATGCTTGCCATCGCGCTGTACTCGCGATTCTTCATGAGCGAGGCGGCGCTCACGGCCTCGAAGCTCTCCGCCCGTCCGGAGGCCCAGTTCCTCTCGCCCCGTGCCGAGTTCCTGTTCGGGACGGATCTCCAGTCCCGTGACATCTTCAAACGAGTGCTGTACGGCGCCTGGTACGCCATGAAGTTCGGGACGATCACGGTCGGCCTCTCGACCCTGCTGGGGGTCAGCCTCGGTACGCTGGCGGCCTACTACAGCGACCTCGTCGACAACGTCATCATGCGGACGATGGACGTCCTCCTGGCGTTCCCGTCCCTGCTCCTGGCGCTGGCGCTGGTCGCCGTCCTCCCCGACGAGTGGGGCCTCTGGCGGGCGACCCTCGCGCTCATCCTGGTGTACACGCCGCGGTTCGCCAGGGTCGTCCGCGGGGCCGCGCTGAAGGTTCTCGAGGACGAGTTCATCGAGGCGACAATCGCCATCGGCGCGAAGGACCCCCGGGTGCTGATCCGGCACATCACGCCGAACACGCTGGCTCCCATCACGGTCCAGTCGACGCTCAACTTCGGGCTGGCGATCATCGACCTCGCGGCGCTGTCGTTCCTCGGGTTCGGTGCCGAACCCGGGACGCCGACCTGGGGGATGATGCTCTCGCAAGGGGTCAACAAGGGCCTGCTCTCGGGGTACTGGTGGTGGTCCTTTTTCCCCGGGCTGTTCCTGGCGCTGACCGTCCTCGGGTTCAACCTCCTCGGTGACGGGATGCGTGACGCGCTGGACCCACGGATGCGCGAAGCCGTCGACTGATTCGATGGCTCCCGACTTCCGGTCGTACCTGGTGCCGCGGGCACGCCTCGTCGGCGGGGGCATCCTCGTCGGCCTGGTCCTGGGTGCGTTCGCGGTCGTCGTGCTGTTCGCGTACTCGGGAGACGTCGGCTTCGCCAATCAAAAGGCGTTCGCGATCGGCGCGCTCTTTTTCGGTCTCGCCCTACTCGGGTGGTCGGGGTCGATCATGGCCGGCCGGGGCATGGAGAACATCCAGCACTACCTCGACACGAGCACGAACTGGACGGAAGCGGACTCGCGCCGGGCGATGGCGCGGATCGGGGGTGCCGGGTTCGGGTGGATGCTGGGCGTGACGATCACTACGGCGGTCGCGTCGGCCGTCGTCTGAGACCGCGACTCGACGGTTGCTCGCGGTTCCGACCCCAACGCTGAACGCTATTCGCGCCGTGAATGCCGGTATGACCGGGGATACCGGGGAAGACGCCGATCTCGCGGGGTCGGTCGCGCTCGTGACGGGGAGCACGAACGGCATCGGGCGCGAGACGGCGCTCCGCCTCGCCGATCGCGGGGCGACCGTCCTCGTGGTCGGCCGCGACGAGGCCAGGGGCCGCGAAGTCGTCGAGCGAATCCGGGGGGCCCATCCCGCGGCCGACGCGGACCTCTTTCTCGTGGATCTGGCAGACCAGGACGCCGTCCGGGACCTCGCCCGGCAGGTCCGGAACGACTACGACCGTCTGGACCTCCTGATCAACAACGCCGGCACCTGGCAGGGAACGCGCCGGGTGACCGACGACGGCATCGAGTTTACGTTCGCCGTCAACCACCTCGCACCCTTCATCCTCACGAACTGCCTCGCACCGCTCCTCCGCGAGAGCGCGCCGGCACGGGTGGTCACCGTCACGTCCGGCCTCCACCGGAGCGCCGACCTCGACCTGGAAACGGTCGCCGAGCGCCCCGACTACGACGGCCGGCAGGCCTACAGCGACTCGAAACTGGCGAACGTCCTGTTCACGTACGAACTGGCCCACCGCCTGGACGGGACCGGCGTGTCCACCTTCGCGGCCCATCCCGGCGCAGTCCCGGAAACCTCGCTGGCCCGGGAGGCCGGCGGCCTCTCGAAACTCGTCTGGAACGCGTTCGCCTACCTCCCGGACGTCCTCGTGGGCGGGGTTTTCGGCGGCGTCGAGGACGGTGCCGAGACGGTCTGCTACGCGGCGACCAGCCCCGACCTCGACGGGGCGACGGGGGAGTACGTCGCCGATTGCGAGCGCACTCGGTCCTCGGACGCCTCCTACGACGAGGAACTGCAGACGGGACTGTGGGACCTGAGTGCCGAGTTGGTCGGACTTCCGGCAGAGGTGCCGGCCGTGGATCCGCTGGGGATCGAGTGACCGTTCGGTTTCGGACCCCCGCCCTTTCATCGCGACGATCCGTATTCGGTCCCGAACAGTCGGCCCATCAGGTTCGATTCCGCCCGCCGCAACAGTTCGGAGGCGGTGGCCTCGGCCACGCCGAGTTCCTCGGCGACGTCGACCAGCGAGGCCGATCGGGGGACGTCGTAGTAGCCCAGTCGCGTGGCCATCTCGGCGGCCTCGTACTGGCGGTCCGTCAGTTCCCCGACGGCCGTCCCCTGGCGCCGGTCGTACCGGCCGAGTTCCAGGACGTCGACCCCGACGCCGGCACGCTCCCGGAGGGCGACGACGAGTTCGGTGAGGGCCTCGCTGGGCCCGACGACGGTCACCTCTCCCCGTCCGTCGCCGTCGTACACCAGCGGCGGCACGACGACGAGGTTCAACTCCGCGAACGCCCCGAAGAAGGCGACGTCCGACTCGGTGTATTCCTGGCAGACGTAGACGTAGAAGCTCTCCTCGTCGACCGGCGTCAGTTCGTACCGCCGGATCGCCTCGACGTCGTCGATGCGCTCGCGGTAGGCCTCGACGTCCCCGACGGCGAAAAACAGCGCGTACTGCACGTCGTCCCTGGAGAGGTTCCAGGCGAGGAGTTCCTCGCGTTCCATGGCCTCGGACGACGCCAGGAACTCCTGCATCGGATGGCGCATCCACTCGGGCTGGTCGAGGCGGGCGCGCAGGTACCGCATAGCCGTGATGCCCCCGGTTTGTACCGGGGTCTTATAAATTGCCTAGGAATATTGGGGAAATCCCCGTCGGTCGCGGTCCCTACGCCCCGGTATGTCACGACCGACCCAGGGCACGGAGGATTCGGGGACCCGGCCGACGGCGACCGAGGGCGATTCCCCACCGGAGACGCCGCCCGGGCCCGACGGCTTCCCGGTCCTCGGCAACGCGCTTTCGCTCGTGCGGGATCCGCGGGGGTTCTACGAGGAGATGAGCGCGTACGGCGACGTGGTGAGCTACAGCGTACCGCTCATGGATTTCTGCACGGTCCTCCATCCCGACCTCGTCGAACAGGTGCTCCTCCACCAGCGGGACTCGTTCGGCAAGTTCGGGTTCGAGGAACTGGGCGGCGAACTCGCGAGCGAGGGGTTGCTGCTGACTGACGGGGAGCAGTGGCGTCGCCAGCGGACGATCGTCCAGGACGCCTTCCGGCTCGAGCGGATCCAGCGATACGGCGACGCAATGGGTCGGTTCGCCGACGACCTGGTGGCGGGGTGGGACGATGGCGAAGAAATCGCCCTGAACCGCGAATTTTCGCGGCTCACACTCCGCGTCCTCACGCACTCGCTGTTCGACCTGGACCTGGCCGACGAAGCCGACGTGGTGACCGAGTTCGCCGACGTGCTCAACGACCGGGGCAGTCTGGACGGCGTCTCCACGTTCGTTCCGATGTGGGTGCCGACCCCCGAGAACAGGCGGTACAAACGCACCCTCGACGGGTTTCGCTCGTTCGTCGAGGGGCTCATCGACGAGCGCCGGGGACAAACCGACCAGTACGACGACCTCCTCGCCCTGTTGTTGACCGCCGAGGACGAGGACGGCGAGACCATGACCGAGACGGAGGTTCGCGACGGGATGGTGACGTTCCTGTTCGCCGGCCACGAGACGACCTCGCTGGCGCTGACCTACGCGTTCCTGGAAATCGCCCAGCGCGACGACGTCCGCGAGCGACTCGACGCCGAATACGACGCCGTCCTCGACGAACCGCGGCCCTCCCTGACCGACCTCGACGACCTGGTCTACACCGAGCAGGTCATCCAGGAGACGCTCCGCCTGTACCCCCCGGCGTTCATTCTTTTCCGGAACGTCCTCGAGGACGTCGAACTCGGTGGCTACCGGATTCCCGAGGGGACGAAACTGACCCTTCCGCAATTCCACGTCCACACCGACGACCGGTGGTACGACGACCCCGAGACGTTCGATCCCGACCGGTGGACCGACGGGTTCGAGGACTCGCTGCCCGACTACGCCTACTTCCCCTTCGGCGGCGGCCCGCGCCACTGCATCGGGATGCGCTTCGCGATGCTGGAGTTGAAAACCGTCATTCCGACGGTGGCCCGGCAAGTCGATTTCGAGTTGCTGTCCGATCCCGACCCTGAGTTCGACATGGCGACCACGCTCCGACCGAGCGAGGACGTCCGGGTTCGCGTCGAGAAGCGTTAACGGTCGTGGAGCCGAGAACGAAAGCGTTAGCCCCGCACGTTCTTCCCGTCGGCGTCCCCGAACCGTTCCTCGCCGGTCTCTGGATCGCGCTCGTAGACCACCCGTCCGCGAACCAGCGTCAGTTCCGGGAACACGCCCTGCCGACCCTCGAAGGGGGTCCACCCGCACTTCGAGTGCAGGTCCTCGCCGCGAATCTCGCGGTCGGCATCGGGATGGAACAGGACGAGGTCGGCGTCCATCCCCTCGCCGATTCTGCCTTTTCCCGGGACGTCGAACACGTCCGCCGGATTCGCGGCCACGAGGTCCCGGACGCGCTCGTAGTCGAGGCGACCCTGGCGGGCCTCCTCCAGCAGGAGCGGCAGCATCGTTTCGACGCCCGGAACGCCGGAGGGGGCGTCGAGGAGGCGGGCCTCCTTCTCCTCGCGAGTGTGGGGTGCGTGGTCGGTCGCGATCACGTCGACGGTCCCGTCGGCCACGCGGTCGTAGACGGCCTCGCGGCGTTCCGCCGAGCGCAGGGGCGGGTTCATCCGGCCGTAGGTGCCCAGGTCCTCGAGGTCCTCGCGCGAGAGGAAGAGGTGGTGGGGCGTGACCTCGCAGGTCGCGCCGGCCTCGCTGGCGGCGTCGACCGCCTCGGGCGTCGAGGTGTGGGCGATGTGGAGCGCGGTGTCGTACTCGCCCGCGACCTCGCAGGCGCGTTCGACGGCCGTCGCCTCCGCCTCGGGCGTCCGGTAGGCGCTCCAGCAGTCGGCGTCCGCCCCGTGCCCGACGCCCCGGTCGGCCTCGGCCCAGTCGTGTGCCTCCTCGTCGAACAGGTCGGCGTCCTCGGCGTGGACCGTGATCGTCACGTCCTCGCGACCGGCGCGCTCGACGGCCTCGGCGAACAGGTCGGCCTCGATACCCATGTCCCCCGTCGAGTCCGCGAGGAAGACCTCGCCGAGCGCGAACAGCGGACGATCGAACAGCGTATCGGGGTCCCAGTCGCCCGTGACGCCGCCGTTGAGGCCGTAATCGACGACCGAGGCCTCGGCGAGGCGGGCCTTCTCGTCGAAGCCCGGACCGTCCACCGTCGGCGGGTCGGTGTTGGGCTGATCGACGACGGTCGTCACCCCGCCCGCGGCGGCGCTCGTGCTCCCCGTCGCCCAGGTTTCCTTGTGCGAGAACCCCGGCTCCCGGAAGTGAACGTGGACGTCGATAGCGCCCGGGAACAGTCGTTTGTCGGTCGCGTCGATGGCCCGGTCGTCGTCGGACACGGGAGCGAGGTCCTCGCCGACGGCGTCGATCCGTTCGTCGACGACGCGGACGTCGCGCACCCGGCCGTCCGGCAGCGTCGCGTTGCGAAAGAGCATTGTCCCGACGGTGGGACGCCGGGGGTCCTAAGTGTCCCGGAGGTGCTGCCGGAGGAACGCCGAGATATCCTCGACCGTCCGTTCGGCCTCGCCGACGAGGACGTCCTCGATCGTCTCACGGACGACCTCGGGATCACCCGTCCCGCCGGCCTTCGCCACGCTCCCGACCGACTCTGGATCGAACTCGACCCCGAGTGCGTCGTAGACGGCCTCGAGCACGTCGGCGAGTTCCTCGTGGTCGTCGACGATGCAGATGCCGGACGTGATCGCCGATCCGCGCCCCACGCGCTGGGCGATCCCGACGAGTTTCCCGTCGCGCTGGAGGGAGTGCTCGCCGGGACAGAACGATCCCGGCGGTTCGCCGCGCTCGGCAGGAACGCCGAGTCGTCGGAGCGCGCGCCGGACGTCCACGGTCATGCGTTCGTAACGCTCGTCGAGCCCCTTCCGGAGGTCGGCGACCGGTTCGAACCGGGCGAACGCCAGGGTGGTCGTCCCGGTGTAGGCCACGGCCCGCCCACCCACGTCGCGCTCGACTGGGGGGAAGCCGCGGTCGCTGGCCGCTGCCCTCGCGGCCTCGTAGCCGTCCTCGTTCGCGTCGATCCGGCCGAACGCCACCTGGCGGTAGGGCGTCCAGACCCGGACCGCCGGTTCGCCGTGCTCGGCGACCCAGGCCCGAACCGCCGCGCTCGCCTCGCGATCCCGCTCGATACTATCGGCCCGGCCCCTGAGGACGCGCATACTCTCCCTCGGGACCGGCGGGCCTAAACGCTCTCGGGCACCGTCGCCGTGGGTTCGTCCCGACCGACGCTCATAAACGCACCCGACGCCGACGTTCGGACGATGGCAACGGCTCCCGAT
>DATFIX010000027.1:0-13266 GCA_035269625.1 Natrialbaceae archaeon | reverse complement strand
AAGGAGGCCCCGCCGAGGCCGTCTCGTCCGGTCGCGTTGCCCACCAGCACCAGTTTGTTCCCCTGTTCCTGGGCCTCGGCCGTGACGAGGCGATCCTCGTCCAGCAGGCCGACGCAGGCCACGTTCACGAGGGGGTTGCCCTCGTAGTCGGGATGGAAGTCCACGGACCCGGTGACCGTCGGCACGCCGATGGAGTTGCCGTACTGGCCGATGCCCTCGACGACGCCCTCGAAGAGATAGCGCGAATGCTCGCGGTCGAAGTCGCCGAAGTACAGCGAGTCCGCCAGGGCGATCGGGTAGGCCCCCATCGACATGATGTCACGGACGATGCCGCCGACGCCGGTTGCAGCGCCGTCGACCGGGTCGACGTAGGACGGGTGGTTGTGGCTCTCGATCCCCATCGCGACGTAGGTGTCGTCCCCGTCGTCCGAGGGCAGGGCGACGACGGCGGCGTCGTCGCCGGGGCCGACGACGACCTGGTCGCCCTCGGAGTCGAAGGCTCCGAGCAGCGGTCTCGACGAGCGATACGCACAGTGCTCGCTCCAGAGGTTCTCGAAGAGGGCGGCCTCGGCCCGGGTCGGTTCGCGTCCGAGTTCCGCCTCGACGAGTTCGCGGTCCGAATCGGCGAGAGTCATTCATCTTGGTGGTGGAAATGGCGGGGTTAATGCTTTTCTATGTGCACGTTCGTGCAACGCCCGAGCCGAACCCCTCCCCATACGCTATCGAGATGTTTTTCTAAACCCCGGGGCAACGTGGGACCGTGCTCTCGGTCGAGCTTCACTGTCACTCGGCCCTCTCGCACGACGGCCGGGACCCCGTCGAACGCCTCCTCGAGCAGGCCGAAGCCGTCGGCCTCGACGCCATTGCCGTTACCGACCACGACGAGATCGAGGCAAGTCTCGAAGCCGTCGAGTTGGCTCCCGGTTACGGGCTCATCGGCATCCCTGGCATGGAGGTGACGAGCGATGCCGGCCACATTCTCGCCCTCGGCGTCGAGGAAATCGTCCCCGAGGGGCTCTCCTTTCTGGAAACGATCGGCCGGATCCACGACCTCGGCGGCATCGCGGTGATCCCCCACCCGTTCCAGGAGTCGCGCCACGGTGTGATGGCGACGGTGACGGCCTCGGAGTTGATCGCGGCCGACGCCATCGAGGTGTACAACTCGCGGCTCATCACCGGTCGTTCGAACCGCCAGGCCGAGAAATTCGCCCGCGAGCGTGGGCTCCCGATGACGGCCGGGAGCGACGCCCACATCGCCGAGATGGTTGGGCAGGCCGTCACCCGGATCGACGCCGACGAACCGACCGTCGAGGCGATTCTCGACGCCATCCGCGAGGGCCGGACCACCGTCGAGGGCAAGCGAACCCCCTGGCACATCAGTTTCCGCCAGGCTGCCGGCGGGGCCAAACGGCGCGTGAAACACCGGCTGAACGGGATCTGGCGATGATGGACGGCGCCGGCCTCGTCACCGTGCGCGAGGCGATCGAGTGGAAGGACCCGCTCCCTGGGACCTGCGGGTTCGCCGGCGTCGTCGACGGCCAACCAGTCAGGGACGTCCTCGGCCGATATCCGCTGTTCGCCGACGGCGACGCTGTTTCCCGGGATCCGACCGACCTCGATGACCCCTCACCGGTGCCGGCCGGGACGGTCGACGGCGAACGGATCTGGACCCTGCCGGACCCGGACCCATACGAGGACGTGGGCCGGGCGACGGCGGCACTCGTCTCCGCGATCGAGGACGTGACGCCCGCAGTGGCTGGCAAAACCGCCGTCGCCTTCTCCGGCGGGGTGGATTCGGCCGTCACGGCCGCGCTGGTCGACGGTCCGCTGTACGTCGTGGGGTTCGAGGGAAGTCACGACCGCGAGGCGGCGCGCTCGGCCGCGACCCTGCTCGACCGGGAACTCCGCGAGATCGAACCGACCCACGAGGACCTGAAACGCGCCGTCCCGCAGGTCGCCCGGGCGATCGGGCGAACGAACGCGATGGACGTCTCGATCGCGCTGCCCCTGTTCCTGGTCGCGGAGCGTGCGGCCGCCAACGGGGTCGACGTCCTGGCGCTGGGGCAGGGGGTGGACGAGCTCTTTGGGGGGTACGCGAAGGTTGCCAAGGCCCCCTCGGATCCTCGGGTGGAGGCCGAGACCGTGGCCGGCGCTCGCCGGGAAGTGCTCGAGACGCTTCCCTCGCAGGCCGAACGCGACGTGCTGGCGGTCAGAGCTGGCGGCGTCGAACCCATCGCGCCCCTGCTCCACGATCGGATCGTCGCCGAGGCCCTCCGCGTCCCCGGCGAGGCGCTCGTGGGGGCTGACGGCACGCGCAAACTGGCCTTCCGGCGTGCGGCCCGCGAATTCGTTCCCGCCGACCTGGCCGACCGGGACAAGAAGGCCATGCAGTACGGCAGCCTGATCTCGCGGGAACTCGACCGACTGGCCCGGCAGGCGGGATTCAAACGTCGGATGGACGACCACGTCACGAAGTACGTCGAACACCTCATCGCGGAGTCGTCCGGCGAAGATCCCGACGCGGTGACGTGACTATTCGTCGGCCCGGGCCTCGACGGTCCGGATCGCATCCTGCCCGAACTCGATCACGTCCCGTTCGAACCGGTCGGCTCCGTTTCGTAGTTTCTCGGCCGTGACCCACTCCCAGTCCGCCGGCGGCTGCTCGCCGTCGTCCGGGTCGAGGGTCCGGTCCTCGACCGTCCCGTAGAACACGAAGTCGACGTGCTGGTGAGCGACGTCGTCACCGACGTAATCGATGTCCTCCAGCAGGAACTGCCGTGGCTGGGGAAGTTCCCGGACGGTTTCCGAACTCACGTCCCCGGGCGTCGCGAGCAGGTCGACGTCGTGGCCGGTTTCCTCCCGCACCTCCCGCCTGGCGGCCTCGTGGGGGAGTTCGTCACGGTGGAGGTGACCGCCCGGCGGCAGCCACATGTCCAGTTTGTCGTGGTGGTGCAACGCGATGGCTCCATCGTTGACGAGGTAGACGGTGGCGACGAAATGGCGCGTGGTCTCCATGGATCCACGAAAAGAGGGGTTCCTGTAAAGCCCGTCGAACCGCCGTCGTGCTGTTGCTCCTCCGGGGAGCGAACAGGTATCGATATCGAGTCCCCGATGTGTTCCGAACCGTCAGGCAGTCCCGAGGTCGTTCTCCGCCTCCAGCAGTTCGTGATACCGATTGCGGATCGTGACCTCGGAGATGTTGGCGACCTGGCTGACCTCGTTTTGGGTCACCTTCTCGTTGGTGAGCAGGGAGGCGGCGTAGACGGCCGCCGCGGCGAGCCCGACGGGGGATTTTCCGCTGTGGATTCCCGCCTCCTTGGCCGAGGCCAGGAGTTGCCTGGCGCGCCGTTCGGTCTCCTCCGTGAGATCGAGTTCCGAGGCGAACCGGGGCACGTAGCTCGCAGGATCGGCAGGCTTGATCTCGAGGCCGAGTTCCCGGACGACGTAGCGGTACGTGCGAGCGATCTCGTCGCGTTCGACGCGGCTGACGTTCGTGATCTCGTCGAGCGAGCGGGGAGTCCCGGCCTGGCGGGCGGCCGCGTAGAGGGCGGCGGTCGCCACGCCCTCGATCGATCGGCCGGGAAGGAGATCGTCCTTGAGCGCTCGTCGGTAGATCACGCTGGCCGTTTCGCGAACGTTCTTCGGGAGCCCCAGCGCCGAGGCCATGCGGTCGATCTCGCCGAGTGCCTGCTTGAGGTTGCGCTCCTTCGAGTCGCGGGTGCGGAACCGCTCGTTCCAGGTGCGCAGGCGCTGCATCTTCTCGCGCTGGCCGGGCGAGAGTGTTCGACCGTAGGCGTCCTTGTCCTGCCAGCCGATGTTCGTCGACATCCCCTCGTCGTGCATCATCATCGTCCGCGGTGCACCGACGCGGGACTTCCTGTCTTTCTCCTCGGCGTCGAACGCGCGCCACTCCGGCCCGCGATCGATCTCGTCGGATTCGACGACCAGGCCACACTCGCTACAGACCAGGTCGCCGTGTTCGTCCGTCTGGAGGGCACCCCCACACTCCGGACAGCGAAGCGTTTCCTCCTCCTTTTCCTCCTCGTCCGATACCTCTCGCTCTTCGCGGGCGGCTTCGTCGGTTGTTTCGCGTATGTCCGTATCGGTCATGGTGGGCTATCGGGCGGGCACACGCCGGAAAGAATTCTCGGCGTATTGACTATTTGCTTCTGGAATTACTTAAATCTTTCCCAAAATTGGAGCCATATCACCACCATTTATGTGCCTCCGACCAGTAGTTAGGTAGCCAACTTTCAGGGGTCGCGTTCCGAACGGACGGGGGCGTATCGAAACCCTTACTCCCCGATGGGCAATCGATTCAGCCATGAGCGATACGCCCGTCGATCCCGAGGAGGTTCGCCACGTCGCCTCCCTGGCACGGGTCGACCTCGACGACGAGGCCGCCGACGAGTTCGCCGAGCAGTTCGCCGACATCCTGGAGTACTTCGAGACCCTCGACGAGGTGCCCGAAGTCGAGGCCGAACCCGACCTCGTCAACGTGATGCGCGAGGACGAGGTTCACGACGGCCTGAGCCAGGAGGAGGCACTCCGCAACGCCGAGGAAACCGAGGAGGGCTACTTCAAGGGGCCGAACGTCTCATGAGCGAGTACAACGCGTTCATCACCGAGGAGCGGATCGAGGGGGCCGACGAGGGTCCCCTTGCCGGCCGGACGGTCGCCGTCAAGGACAACATCTCGACCGAGGGCCTTCGGACGACCTGCGGGTCGAAGACCCTCGAGGACTACGTCCCGCCCTACGACGCAACCGTCGTCCGGCGACTCAAGGACGCCGGGGCGACAATCGTCGGCAAGACCAACATGGACGAGTTCGGCATGGGCACGACGACGGAGACGTCGGCGTTCGGCCCGACCGACAACCCCGCTGCCGAGGGCCGCGTCCCCGGCGGTTCCTCCGGGGGGTCGGCCGCCGCGGTCGCGGCCGGCGACGCCGATCTCGCGCTCGGATCGGACACGGGCGGGTCGGTCCGCTGCCCGGCGGCGTTCACCGGCGTCGTGGGGATCAAACCGACCTACGGTCTCGTCTCGCGGTACGGTCTCGTCGCCTACGCCAACAGTCTCGAACAGATCGGCCCCCTCGCCCCGACCGTCGAGGACGCCGCCGAACTGCTCGACGTGATCGCCGGCCCCGACGAGCGCGACGCGACGACGCGCGAGGAAGGCGGGGATTCCGATTACGCGAGCGCGGCCGACGGCGACGTGGACGGCCTCGAAATCGGGATCCCGACCGAACTCCTTGACGGTGCCCACGAGGGCGTCGTCGAGACCTTCTGGGACGCCATCGCCGACCTCGAATCGCAGGGTGCGAGCTATCACGAGGTGTCCCTGCCCTCGATCGAACACGCGGTCCAGGCCTACTACGTCATCGCCATGTCGGAGGCCTCCTCGAACCTCGCCCGGTTCGACGGCGTCCGGTACGGCCACTCCGGCGGGTTCGACGGCAACTGGAACGAGGTCTTCGGCGAGGCCCGCGACGAGGGCTTCGGCGACGAGGTCAAGCGCCGCATCCTGCTGGGCACGTACGCCCTCTCGGCGGGCTATCACGACAAGTACTACAAGAAGGCCCAGGACGCCCGCGCCTGGGTCAAGGGGGACTTCGACGAAGCACTCTCCGAGGCCGACGTGCTGGCCTCCCCGACCATGCCCGTCCCGCCGATGGAACTTGGCGAGAGCCTGGACGACCCGCTCACGATGTACCTGGCCGACGCCAACACCGTCCCGATCAACCTCGCGAACCTCCCGGCCATCTCCGTCCCCGCGGGCGAGACCAACGGCCTCCCGGTCGGCCTGCAACTCGTGGGTCCGGCCTTCGGCGAGGAAACGATCATCCGGGCCGGCAGCGCGCTGGCGTAGCTCGATAATTCTCCGAGCCTCGGAAAACGATAGCCGACGGCGTTACTCCTCGTAGGCGAGGTTCATGATCCACTGCGTGAGGGCGTCGGAGTGTGGATCGACCTCCTCGTCGCCGACGAACGGCGTGAGCATGTCCCCGGCCATGAGCAGGGAGAAGTCCAGGTCCCTGGTGGCCGGCGTCAGGTAGTAGGTGTTGTGCCCCTGGTAGACAGTCTCCTCGCGCTGGATCATGTCCTTCGCGACCAGCGATTCCACGACGCGGCTCCCCTTCCGCGAGGAGATGTCCAGTTCCTTCCAGAAGTCGCTCTGGTGGATGCCCCCGGTCTCCCTGACGAGTTCCAGTCCGGCCAGTTCGTCCTCGGAGAGTTCGGCTTCTTCGTCAGAAACGCTCACGACGACCACCTCTCGATCCGGACGCGTTCGGTCATGTACCAGGGCCTACGCACTCGCGATGGCTTAAAACTGCCCCTCCGGGGACACGTCCCGGTACGCCGTCTCGCAGGGGGCCCCTGGCGCGAACCGGTAGCCGATACCCTCGCGACCGACCGCGATCAGCGAGGACGACCGGGTGCCGAACCCGTCGCCGTGGACGCACACGCCGTACTCGTGATCGGCGATGGCCTCGGCAGCGCGGTCGTGCCAGGCCGTCGCCGTCTCGCCGGGTTCGGGTTCGAGGTCGGTGCGGAGTTGGTCCGCCCGCTCCGCCTGTCGTTCGGCGACCGCCTGCCTGAAGGACGGAATCACGTACCGGCCGTCGGCACCCACGTTCACGACGACGTGGACGCCGGGATCGAACCCCGTGAACTCCAGTGCCCCGTCCCACTCGTAGTAGAGGGCGGCGCTGGCGTCGGCGACGACCAGGTTGAACCCGTCGTACTCCTCGGCCCGGACGGCGCGTTCGATCCGGCGGCCAGCGTCCTCGGCGGTCCGCTCCTGGAGCACGTCCCCCACGAGGAGCCCCCGGGATCGCTCGCCGGCCAGACTTGCGTCGATCCACCGGTTGGTCAGGGCGGCGAGGACGCCGTGCTCGTTGACGCCGATCCACGTCCCGCCCGCCTCGGCGTCCCTGGGAGCGAGGACGGCCGGATCACCGTCACGGATCGACGGCGGTTCGGCCGGCCGGTCGTACGCTTCGTCCCGGTTCGCCGCGACGACGACCGGGGTGTCGGCGAAGACCTGCCAGGCGATGATGAACGTACACACAGACCGCCCGTTCGGGCCGGACGGAGTTAAGCCCCGGCGTCGTTCGGGAGCCGAGTCAGTCCTCCCGTCATCACCAAACCGACACGTTCGACGTTGCTGGAATCGGCATGGAGTAGTGGGTTTCGAACGGTGTGCTGAATAGGTAGCGCGCAACGGTCACGCCGCAGTTCAAGCGGTACATGCCGTCAGACTACTGCTCGAATGGTGGTGGAGAAGATTCAATAGGCCCGCGGGATGGTACCCCAGTAACTGGATGCAGCGGACACGGCGTGAACTCCTCGGTGTGCTTGGAACGAGCGGGGCTGTTGCCCTCGGTGGATGCTCCAGCAGTACGGAATCCGGGGACCCCCAGATGGTGACCATCGAGATCGGTGGGGGTTTCGAGAACGAGCGGACGGTCGAACTCGAAGTCCTCCCGGACACGGTCGAGACGGGGCTCTCGGAAAACATCGTGTTCCAACAGTCGATAAACGTCGGGCCCTCGGGACCGGAAGACGCACTCTCCGAGATCGAAGACGCCTTCGAGTCCCAGCGGGCTCTCGTTCGCGTCGCCATCGGGGGGATCGGAGTCATCGGAGAATACACGTTCGTCCCGGATTGTCCGTCTGGCCGGGAAACCCCCGACGAGGTCCTCTACATCTGGTTTCGGTCGCCCCCCGACGTTCTCTTCCGCCAGAATCGATGCCGATGAACGACCAGGACGACCGTCTGTGAGCAGCAAGCGAGCATCGACGGGCCTGTTCGAACGCACCCTGTCGGGGTCACTTCCCGAAGGCGAACCAACACGAGTGCCTACGGACGTGTGAAACCACGACCCCCGGAGCAACTCGTTCGTGATTACGCTCGTGAGGAATACATGACGATATCCATCAGTCGGCGTGCTAGCCACCCCAATGTTGATGGGAATGACTTCGCAATGGTAAGCCGTCGATATGCCCTCCAGACGAACGTTCCTGGGGAGCGTTTCCGCGGTTGGCCTTGCGAGTCTCGCTGGCTGTGGATCGAGTGGGACGAGTTCGACGCCCGATCCGAGAGACGGGGCGGCGTTTCGAGAGGCCGACCAGTCTACCGAGACGAGTTCGTACGTCGAGTCTCGCCGTCCAAGCGAGGGACCGCTCCTGACCGAGCGCGGGATCGGAACCCCGCTCGACGGCTCCGATCCGGACGACCACTGGCTTTTCATCGACACGTCGTCTCATCGAGCCGAACTCGAGAGTGCGACTCGCAGTGAGCAGGCCAGTGCGCTCCTGAATTCGGTCGATCTCGCCGAAGCGTTCGTGTTCGTGTATCAGGTTCAAAACCACATCCCGGTCAGCCTGACCGAGGTCGTGGCCACCGGGACCTACCAGGACCGGTTCTATTTCCATCTCGCGTGGGACGACGACGCGACTCGACTGTCGACCCCGACGGTCAAAACCTGGTTCGTGGTCGTTCCGGGGACCTCCCGTCCAGGTCCGTCATCAGAATCATGTATACCCTGGGACGAGAGTGGAAAATCTACAGGTCCTCGCGAAGTCGCTCGCTAACCGCCCCGCGATCGACCGTTCCCGAGGCCGTCCGGGGCAGTTCGTCGCAGAATCCCCACGTCCGGGGCCGTTTGAACCCGGCGAGACGGCCGTCACAGAACGCCGAAAGTTCGTCCGGGGTGATCTGTCCGTCGGTGGCAATCAGCGCGGCGACGCGTTCGCCCCAGTTGGGATCTTCGAGGCCCACCACGGCCACGTCCTCGACGTCCACGTGATCGCGAAGGACGTCGGCGACCTCGCCCGGATCGACGAGTTCGCCGCCCGTGAGGATGCGATCGTCCAGTCGGTTGAGCACCCACAGCCGGCCGTCCTCGTCGCGATAGCCGACGTCCCCGGTGTGCAGGCCGCGTTCGGAGAACGCGTCTGCCGTCGCAGCGTCCTCCAGGTAGCCGGGTGAGACTGTCGGGCCGTCCACGACGAGTTCGCCGGGCTCGCCCGGCGGGAGAAACTCGCCGTTTTCGCCCACGACTGCTACCGACGTCCCGAACAGCGGTTGACCGACGGTCCCCTCGTGGGCGAACGCCTCCTCGGGCCTCGCGGTCGCGATCTGGGAGGCCGTTTCGGTCATCCCGTAGGTCGGATGCACGGGGACGCTTCGATCCTCACAGCGGTCGATCAACTCGTCCGGGGCGGGCGCGCCGCCGAGAAGGACGACCCGGAGGTGGTCCGGCGGGAACCAGCCCGCGTCCAGCAGTCGCTTCAGCATCGTCGGAACGAGCGAGACGCCGGTGATTTCTCGATCCGAGACGGTCCGGATCGTTTCGCCGACGTCGAAGGACTCCCGGAGGACGACCGTCGTCCCGTAGAGTGCCGACCGGAACACCGGTGCCAGCCCGCCCATGTGGTACATCGGGAGGGTGAGTAGCAACCGGTCGTCCGGTGTGACCCCCAGCCTGAAGGCAGAAGCCGTCGCGCTGGCGACGAGGTTCCCGGCAGTGAGTCGGACGGCCTTCGGCCGACCCGTCGTTCCCGAGGTGAACATGATCACGGCAGTATCGTCGCGAGACCGAAGCACTGGCTGGGCGTTCGCGTCCCTGCCGTCGCCGTATTCGGAGAGCGCGTCCACCGCTGGGTCGTCGGTCGGGTCGACGCCGAGGATCCGGCCGTCGAATAGTTCGGTGGCCGCCGATTCGGTTCCCGACTCGGCGATCAGGAAATCCACGTCGACCCGTTCGACCTGGTGGCGAAGTTCCGACGGCGTGTGCCTGACGTTGAGGGGCACCAGTTCCACGCCCAGGCGCATCGTAGCGTGGACGATCCGGACGAACGCGACGCGAGTCCCGAGCAGCGTTCCGATCCGGACGTGACGGTCGACGCCCGCGTCGAGCAGCGCCGTGGCCGTCTCGCCGACGGCGCGATCGAGTTCCCGGTAGGTCCAGGCCTCGCCGGTCGCGTCGTCGACGAGTGCGGTGCGATCGGGCGTCGTTCGCGCACGGAGCGTCAGGAGATCGGGGGCCGGCCAGTCGACGGGCGCGTCCATCATTCGAGCCAAACCGCCCCGACGCCAAGACCCTTGTCACCTGGAACGAGCGCGCTCCCGTCCCGGATCGGTGCCGGATCGGGGCCGAGGTCTTCGGCGATCCGATCCCCCGTCGCCAGGCCGGCCGGAGGAGGGTCCGGGATCGCGGCGGTGGCGTGGACGGCCGCCGTGCGAGCAACGACGCCATCGACCGTCGTCGTCACGACCGGTTCCACGCCCGAAGCCCTCGCACGGTCCGCCGCTTCGACCGTCCGCGTCGGCCCGCCGAGCACCATCGGTTTCAGGATCACCACGTCGGCGACGTCGGCGTCGAGAACGGCGTCGATCCCGTACTCGGCGACCGTCTCGTCGAGAGCGATGCCGACCGCTCGATCCGAATCCGAGAGTGCCGCGTTCCCGTCGAGGTCGCCGGCCGGCAGCGGTTGTTCGACGTACTCGACGCCGATCGATTCGAACTCGTCGAGTGCTGCCCGGGCTTCCCCGGGTGACCACGCCCCGTTGGCGTCGGCCCTGAACTCGACCCCCTCGCCGACCGCATCCCGGACCGCCCGCAATCGGTTCGCGTCGTCCCCGACGGCGCGGTTCCCGACCTTCACCTTGAGCGTGGAAAACCCCGAATCGACTGCCGTCCTGGCAGCGGCGACGGTGTCCGTCTCGTCGCCGTCGCCGATCGTCGCGTTGACTGGAACCCCATCGACGCTCGTGATCGTCTCCACGTCCTTCGCCAGCGATCGATAGAGGGGGACGTCCGCCTCGCGAGCGCGCAGATCGGCGAGCGCCGTCTCGACCCCGTGTCTGGCTGCCGGGGCGTCTTCGAGCGTCGCCAGGGCAGCGTCGGGCCCGTCGATCTCCAGGCGATCGACCGCCCGTTCGAGAGCCGCTCGACAGGCGTCACGGGACTCGGTCCAGCCGGGAAGCGGGGTGGCCTCGCCGATCCCCGTCTCGCCGTCCCCCGCGACGCGGACCAGCCATCCCTCCCGACGATCCATCTCGCCGGCGGCCGTGGGCAGGGGTTCGGCCAGCGTGAGCGCGAACTCGCGCAGTTCCGCCCGCATCAGATCACCATGCCGACGGCGAACAGGACCGAGAAGCCGAACAGGAGGATCCCGGTCCGCGAGAGGGCCGGGTTCAGCGCCTCCCCCGAGGTCTCGATGAGCACGGTGCGTGCGACGGACGCGGCGTAAGGGAGCGTCCCGAGGGGGAGGAGCACCGGCAGGTCGAACCCGAAGCCCAGCCAGAGCCAGACCGGGGTAAGATACGCCAGTGCGAGCAGGCCGACGTACTCGACGCGGCTCAGCCGATAGCCCAGGATGACCGCGAGGGTGTACTTGCCCGCCGCCTCGTCGCTCTCCAGGTCCCTGACGTTGTTCACGACGAGGATGGCCGTCGAGAGGGCCGCTGCCGGGAGGCTGACCACGATGGCCACCGTCGGCAGGGCGTTGGCCCCGGCGGGGATCCAGGTCGGGAACGCCCCGACCCCTGCAGCCTCGACTGCCTGGACGTAGTAGGTCCCGACGACGGCGACGATGCCGAACCAGATGAAGACGAAGAGGTCGCCCAGGCCGTAGTAGCCGAAGGGGTACGGCCCGCCGGTGTAGAGGATGCCGCTCGCGATCCCGCCAAGACCGACCAGCACGATCGGGACGCCCCCGATAGAGACGAGATAGACGCCGATCAGGACCGCGAGGCAGTAGGTCAGGATCATCGCCCACTTGACCTCGCGGGGTGCGATGAGGCCGCCTGCGGTCACCCGCGTAAACCCCTCACGGTCGGCCTCGTCGGTGCCTTTCACCGCGTCGTAGTAGTCGTTCGCGAAGTTGGTCCCGATCTGGATGAGTTCCGCGCCGACGAGCGCGGCCAGTGCCGGGAAGAGTGAGAATACGTCTTGCTGTAGCGCGAGGCCGACCCCGACGATCACGGGCGCGGCCGCCGCCGGGAGCGTCTGCGGCCTGGCCGCCATGAGCCACGCCCGCTGGCGAGAGATGTCCGCAGTCGTCATCGTGGCCCACTGTGGCCGGCGGGAGTAAATCGGCTGTGGTTCGGGAGGGAGTTTCCCGGAGGCTTGCATCTATACCGTGCCGACTAGGGAACCAATGGTCAATCGTTCAATGGGCAATTAGCACGCCAATCGCCAGGAAATAGACGACGAAGACGATCCTGTCTGGACCGTCGAAGGGAATGAAGGGAACGTATCGAACGGCATACGCCGGGAAGGCTACGAGAAACGCAACCGGCAGAACGATTGTCGTTGAAAAGTACGTGAATACTGCGATGAACGCAAACCCCAGCAAGACGATGGCATTTAGTGATCGATCTGCCAGTACCGTACCGCTATTTGTCACTTTGACTCCGTCGTCCGTGTCCATGTAGAGCAGCTCCAAACGAGGGATAAAAACGATACTGGGTTCTGAGAAAAGAAAAACGGATACTGCATTTTTGGTGTCCCGTTCATCGCCAGGCGACAAATCCCCGGTAGATTGGCTTCCTCAAACCGTCGCCGGAATCACTCCGCCAGTTCCTCGATCAGCGCTTCCTCCGTCTCCCGATCCATACCCATGCCACGCTCCGCCAACCCTTCCCCCGTCCGGTTGGACTCGAGGTGTTCGTCGACGGTTCGTTCCATCGCCTCGGCCGGCGGCGTCGAATCCCAGCCAAGCGCGGCGAGTTTGTCGGTTTCGGCCACGACTGGCGTCGGCGTGTAGACCGGGAAGTCCATCGGCGCGAGGTCGGCACCTGCCAGTTCCCTGGCGCTCGCGTGGACGAGTTTCGGATCGGCGTCCATGGCGTCGGCCGCGAGTTCGAGCGTGCGATCCAGCCACGTCAGTTCGCGGTCGGCGGCGTTGTACGCCTCGCCAGGTTCTCCTCGCTCGGCAACGATCCGGAGCGCCCTGGCCAGGTCCTCGACGAACACCCGGTGCAGGAGGCTGTCGCCGTCGCCGGGGACGAGGATCCGATCGGCTGTCCGGACTCGGTGGAGCCAGTAATCGTGGCGCTCGGTGTAGTCGTGCGGGCCGTAGACCAGCACCGGGCGGACGACCATCGCGTTGACGCCCTCCTCGGCCGCCCGGAAGCAGACCCGGTCGCACTCGGCCTTCCGGGCCCCGTAGCTCTCGTCGGATTCGTCGGTGGCCTGCTCGTCGGTGCAGTCCTGGATCGCCGTCGAGTCCTCGCGGACGGGGACGGGAA
>DATFIX010000026.1:0-7369 GCA_035269625.1 Natrialbaceae archaeon | reverse complement strand
CGTGGCCCGCAGCCCGGTCGAAGAGGTAGTCCACGAACGAGTCGTCGAGAAACGGCATGTCGCCGGCCGCGACGAACGCGTATTCGGCCGTCGTGGCGGACAGTCCGGTCCGGATCCCCGCCATCGGGCCGAGATCCGGTTCGGGGTCGAGGGCGAAGGTCACGTCGAGCGGATAGCCGTCCAGGGCCGCTTCGATGGCCTCTCGCTGGTCCTCGCGACAGTTGACCACCAGTTCGTCGATCACGGCCACCAGTCGGTCGGCGACCCGCCGGATCATCGGCACGCCGGCCAGGTCCGCGACGAGTTTGTCGCCGTCCTCGAACCGGGTCGAACTGCCCCCGGCGACGATCACGCCTGCACGCATGGCTCACCCTTTCGCTGCCGGATACAAGAGGCTGCCGTCGTCGGGAACCGAACGAACGAGCCGCGGCGAACCGGTCAGTCCAGCGTTTCGATCCGGGCCGCGCAGACCTTGAGTTCGGGAATCTTGCTCTTGGGGTCCACCGTCGGGTTCGTCAGTTTATTCGCGGCCGACTCGGCGAAGTGGAAGGGGATGAAGATCGTCCCCTCCGGCACGCGGTCGGTGACGTACGCGGGGATCTCGATCTCGCCGCGTCGCGATGCGACCTCGATGCGCTCGCCGTCCTCGACCCCGTACGCCTCGGCGTCCTCGGGATTGAGTTCCACGTACGGGTCGGGGACGTGCTCCATGATCGCCCGCGAGCGCCCGGTCATCGTCCGGGTGTGGAAGTGATAGAGCATCCGGCCGGTCGAGAGCCGGAACGGGTACTCGTCGTCCGGGATCTCGTCGGGATCCAGGTACTCCACGCCGTGGAACTTGCCCAGGCCGTTCTCGCGGTTGAAGTCGTCGGCGTAGAGGAACTTCGTCCCGGGGTCGTCCTCGTCTTCGCAGGGCCACTGGAGGCCCTGCTCGTCGAGGCGGTCGGCCACGATCCCGCCGTAAATCGGCGTGACGGCCGCGATCTCGTCGGTGATCTCGTGGACCGAGTCGTACTCCATCGGATAGTCGAAGCGCTCGGCGAGTTCGTCGACGATCTCCCAGTCCTCCTTCGCGTCGCCAGGGGCGTCGACGACCGTGGACAGGGGCTGGATCCGGCGCTCGGTGTTGGTGAACGTCCCCTCCTTCTCGGCGAACGCCTTGGCCGGCAGGATCACGTCCGCCAGTTCCGCGGTCTCGGAGACGAAGATGTCCTGGACGACGAGGAACTCGAGTTCCTCCAGGCCCTCCTGGACGTGCCGGAGGTGTGGGTCGCTCACCATCGGGTTCTCGCCCATGACGTACATCCCCTTCACCTTCCCGAACCGCGCGGCGTCGATCATCTCGGTGATCGTCAGACCGGGGTCCTCCGGCAGGTCGGCCTCCCAGTGCTCCTCGAACGTCTCGTTGATCTCGGGGTCGTCCACGGCCTGGTAGCCCGGATAGACGTCCGGCAGCGCGCCGAGGTCACAGGCACCCTGGACGTTGTTCTGCCCGCGCAGGGGATTGACGCCGGTGGATTCCCTGCCGAGGTTGCCCGTCGCCATCGCGAGGTTGGCCAGCGAGAGGACGTTGTCCGTCCCGCTGCTGTGCTGGGTGATCCCCATCGCGTAGAGGATCGACGCGCGGTCGGCCTCGGCGTACATCCGGGCCGCCTCGCGGAGTTTCTCGGCGTCGATACCCGCGATCTCCTCGACTTTCTCCGGCGGGTAGTCCTGGACGGTCTCTTTCAGTTCCTCGAAGTTCTCGGTGCGCTCCTCGACGAATTCCTCGTCGACGAGGCCCTCTTCGAGGATGACGTTGAGCATCCCGTTGACCCAGGCGATGTCGGTTCCACCCGTCTGGCGCAGGTGGAGGTCGGCGTCGTCGGCGATCTCGATTTCGCGGGGATCGACGAGGATCAGGTCCGCACCGTTCTCGACGGCTTCCTGGACTTCGAGCCCGAGGACCGGGTGGGCCTCGGTCGTGTTCGACCCGGTGATGAGGATGGCGTCGGCGTCGCGAATCTCGTTGTTCGAGTTGGTCATCGCCCCGCTGCCGAACGCGCGACCCAGCCCGGCGACCGTCGAAGCGTGACAGAGGCGGGCGCAGTGATCGATGTTGTTCGTCCCGAACGCGGCCCGCATGAACTTCTGGTAGACGTAGTTCTCCTCGTTCGTGCAGGTCGCGGAGGCCAGTCCCGCGACGGCGTCGGCGCCGTGCTCCTCGCGGATCTCCTGCAGGCGCTCGGCGGTGTAATCCAGCGCCTCCTCCCAGGACGCCTCCCGGAGTTCGCCGTCCTCGCGGATGAGCGGTTGCGTCAGGCGCTCGTCGTCGTTGACGAAGTCCCAGGCGAACCGGCCCTTCACGCACATCCGGTTGCCGTTCGCCGGTGCCGTCTCGGGATCGTCGACGATCGAGGCGTCAACGATCTCGCCGTCCATGTGCTTGAACTCGATCCGGCAGCCGACGCCACAGTACGTGCAGATCGTGGACGTCGTCTCCAGGTCGCTCTCGCGGCCCGCCCCGATGCGGTCCTTGGCCGTCAGCGCGCCCGTGGGACAGGAGTCGATGCACTGCCCGCAGAACTTGCACTCGGTGTCCACGAGCGAGCGGTCGAGCGGTGGGGAGACCTTCGTCTCCATGCCCCGGCCCGTGAAGCCGATCGCCGAGTTGTGTCGCACCTCGTCGCAGGCCTGGACGCAGCGCCCACAGAGGATGCACTTGTCGTGGTCGAGTTCGAAGTACGGGTTGTCGGTCATCGGCTCGAACCGGCCGCCGCCACCCGCGTACGCCTCCATGTCGACGTCGTACTCGTAGGCGAGTTCGGCGAGTTCACAGCCGCCGCGCTGCTCGCAGGTCAGACAGTCGGCGCAGTTCTCCGACAGCAGGAGTTCGATGGTGTTCTTGCGAGAGCGTCGCAGTCGGTCGGTCTGGGTCCGGACCGTCATGCCGTCCTCGACGGGCAGCGAACAGGCCGCGACCGGGTCGCCGCCGTCGCCGGTCTCGACGAGGCACATCCGGCAGGCGGCGGTGTCCGCCAGCCCGTCCATGTGGCAAAGGGTCGGGATCTCGATCCCATTTCTCGTCGCGGCCTCCAGGACCGTCGCGTTCTCGTCCACGTCGTACGTCTCGTCGTCGATCGTCACCTCGACCGTCTCGGTATGCTGTGTTTCTGCTTGTGCCATACTCGATCCCTCCTACTGGACTCCCTCCATCGGTTCGCTCGTTTCATCCTGTTCGCTCGACTCGTCCGCCGAATCGTCGAAGTCGCACTCGCCTGCCGGGCACTCGCCCTCGAGGTGGGCCTCGTACTCGTCCCGGAAGTACCGGAGCGTGGTATCGACGGGCGTCGGTGCCGTCTTCCCGAGGCCACAAAGCGACGAGTCGGCGACGTACTCGGAGAGTTCTTCCAGGCGTTCGAGGTCCTCTTCGGTCGCCTCGCCGGCGGTGAACTTCTCGAGGATTTCGAGCATCCGCTTGGTGCCGACCCGGCAGGGCGGGCACTTCCCGCAGGATTCCTCCTGGGTGAACGAGAGGAAATAGCGCGCGACCTCGACCATGCACGTGCTCTCGTCCATGACCACCAGGCCGCCGGACCCGATCATGGCCCCGGCCTCCTGCAACGAGTCGAAGGTCATGGGCATGTCGAGGTGCTGTTCGGCGAGACAGCCACCCGACGGGCCGCCGATCTGAACCGCCTTGAACTCGTCGCCGACGACGCCGCCGGCCACGTCGTAGATGGCTTCCCGGAGCGTGATCCCCAGCGGGACCTCGATCAACCCGGTGTTCTCCACGTCGCCCGTCACCGCGAACGTTTTCGTCCCGGGGCTGTCCTCCGCACCGATGTCGGCGAACCAGTCCGCGCCGTGGCGGATGATTTCGGGGACGTTCCCGAGGGTCTCGACGTTGTTGATGGTCGTGGGCTGGCCCCACAGGCCGGACTCGACCGGGTATGGCGGTCGCGGGTCGGGCATGCCGCGCTTGCCCTCGATGGACTTGATGAGGGCCGTCTCCTCGCCGGAGACGAACGCGCCCGCGCCCTTCTTGACCTCCAGGTCGAAGTCGAAGCCCGTTCCGAAGAGGTCCTCGCCGAGATAGCCCGCCTCCTGGGCGTCCTCGATGGCACCCTTGATACGCTCGACCGCGAGGGGATACTCGGCCCGGATGAACACGATGCCCTTCGACGCGCCGGTGGCGTAGCCAGCGATGGCCATGCCCTCGACGAGTCGATGCGGATCGCCCTCGACCAGGCTGCGGTCCATGAACGCGCCGGGGTCGCCCTCGTCGCAGTTCGCGACGACGTACTTCTGGTCGGCGTCCTGGCCGGCGGCGAACTCCCACTTCAGGCCGGTCGGGAACCCGGCCCCGCCGCGACCACGGAGGCCGGCGTCCTTGACTTCCTGCCAGACCTCGTCGGGGGCCATTTCGGCCACGGCCCGTTCGAGGCCGTCGTAGCCCCCCTCGTTTTCGTAGTCCTCGATGCACTCGGGATCGACGTGCCCGGAGTTCGAGAGGACGATTCGCTTCTGCCCGCTGTAGAACGGGATGTCCTCCTCGCGCGTGTAGACGCCGTCGTCAGAGGTGTGATAGCAGAGGTCCTCGATGATTTCGCCGCCCTTGACCGTCCGCTCGACGATGTCGTCGACGTCGTCGGTCGTCACGCCCGTATAGAGAATGCCTTCGGGTTCGATCCGGAGCAGCGGGCCTTCCTCGCAGAAACCGTGACAGCCGCTGATGTGCGCGTGGGCACCACCGACCGTCGGGACGTCGGCGTCGGCCTCCGACTCGGAACCCTGGAGGGCGACCTCGACGTCCTCGTCCTCGAGTTCGGCGATTCGCTCGGCCAGTGCCTCGTGGACGTCGAGCGATCCGGATGAGACGCACCCCGTCCCGGCACAGGTGATGAGCCGCATCCCGCCGTCCTCGTCCGGGGAATCCTCAACTTTCGACACGTCAGTCACCTCCCTCGCGATACTTCTCGATCATGGCTGGCACGTCCTCGGGCGTCGTGCTGCCCTCGACGTCGTCGTCGACCATGACCACCGGCGCGAGCCCACAGGCGCCGACGCATCGCACCGTCGTCAGCGTGAACGCGCCGTCGTCCGTGACCTCGCCGGGGGTGATGTCGAGTTCGGACTGGAGTTCTTCGAGCGTGTCGTCGGCGCCGTTGACGTGACACGCCGTCCCCGTACAGACGCGGATCGTGTGATCGCCCTGTGGCTGGAGGGAGAAGTGATCGTAGAAGGTCGCGACGCCGACGACTTCCGAGAGCGGGGTGTCACACACCTCGGCGATCTTCTCGAGTGCCGCCTCCGGAAGATAGCCGTACATCTCCTGAGCCTCGTGCAAGGCCGGTAACACGCCTTCCTGTCCGGCAGGGACCTCCGACAAAGCCGCCTCGAGCTCGTCCTCGTCGAGCTCGAATTCGGCCGTCGCTGCAACTGCATTGTTCGAAGCCATGTTTCTCTCGACTCCCTAGAAGGTCCCACGACAATTACATCGTGAGCCATTATTTTGAGGGAAGTGTGACGCCGTGCTGGGGATTCGCATGCGTCGCTGGCGGGTCAATCGCCGAGATTCGGGAATCGAACCGCCAGACCGCATAAAAATACCCTCGATATATCGACAACCGAATCGAAGGGTTTCACTCGGGCCGGCTGGCCTCACTCGAGCCTTCTCAATCGGCCTCGGCCTCGACTTCGAGAAACTCGCAGACGTCGCGTTCGGCCGCGAAACAGTCCGGGCACTCCGGGCGTCGGTCGATGATGGTGTCGAGGCGGTCGGCGACGGTGTCGTCGATGACGCTCTCGAGCGCCCGGGCCTCCTCCCGATACTCCTCGACTTCGAGGACGTTCGCGAGGAAACGCTCGAGGATGCAGTAGGTTTCGAGCGCTTCGCGGGCCCGAACGATCCCGTCCTCGGTGAGGGTCACGCCCTTGTACTTCTCGTGGTCGGCGAACCCCTGCTCCTCGAGTTTGCCGATCATCTCGTTGGCGCTGGCCGGCGTCACGTCGAGCATGTCCGCCAGGGTCCCCGTCGACGCCGGGCCGTCCTCGATCGTCTGTGCGAGGTAGATCGCCTTCAGGTACTGGTCTGCCGTGTTCATACGTTTGCCCCCCGGTCGGTCATGCTCGTCGCTCCATGATCTCGGTCACCCGTTCGACGCCACCTTCCTCCTCCTCGCGGATCTCCCGGAGCACCGCCAGAACGCGGTCGGCGTCCAGTTCGAAATCGGTGTCCGATCCCTCGATCGCGTCGATCAGGTCGTCGTAGAACTTGTAGGCCGTCTCCTCGTTACACAGCTGATCGTACAGCAGGTCGTCGAAGTCCTCCGGTGCCGTCTGGGCGTACGTCGCCTCGACGAGGTCGTCGATCTCTTCGTAGGGGACGGGGTCGACGTCGAGGTCGTCGATGATCTCCTCCAGACGCCCGCGATGGTCGGCCGACCGGTCGACGGCCGCTTCGAGCAAATCTCGAACGTCCTCGTCGATCCGTTCTTCCGGCGGGGACAGCGAATCGAGGTGGTGCTGTGCGCGGGACTCCACCAGGTCCTCGATCACGACCCCGATCTGGAGGAGTCGCGCGAGCTGGTGATCGTCGGCCACGCGCTGACCCAGGCTCATGGTTCGGGTTCGGGGGTGACGGGACTTAAGGGTTCACCGACGAACGAACGACGGCGACGGAAAACTGGCGTCGTCAGGCCGACTCCAGGAGCCGCTCGACGATCAGGTCGTCCAGGTCCTCGCGGAACTCGTCGATCTCGATCTCGTCGAGAACGGGGATGAAGAAGCCCTCGACGAGCATGTTCCGGGCCGTCCGTCGATCCAGGCCCCGCGAGATCATGTAGAAGAGGTCCAGTTCGTCGACCTGGCCGACGGTCGCCGAGTGGGAGGCCTCGGTGTCGTGGTTGTTGATGATGAGCTTCGGCGAGGCGTCGGCCTCGCTCTCGTCGCTCAGCATCAGGGTGTTCTCGCGCTGGTATGAGTTGGTGTCCCAGGCGTCGCGGCCGACGTCCTGGACGCCCTCGTAGACCGATCGCGCGTGGTCGTCGATGACGCCGCGGGTGACGAGGTCCGCGGTGGTGTGCTCGCCGCGGTGCCAGACCTTCGAATCCAGATCGAAGTGCTGGTCGTCGTGTCCGAAGAACGCGCCGACGATCTTCGTCTCCGAGGCGTCGCCGTCGAGACTGGTCGACACCTCGGTCTTTGTCAGGCGGGAGCCGATGTTGCCCTCGATCCAGTCGATCGTGGCGTAGGTGCCGGCCGAACCGCGCTTGAGCGTGTAGTTGTAGGTGTCCTCCGAGAGGTTCTGGAGGGTACCGTACTGGACGGTGCTGTTCTCGCCCGCAACGATCTCGACGAGGCCGGAGTAGTACCGCGGGGTCTCGGC
>DATFIX010000025.1:0-7908 GCA_035269625.1 Natrialbaceae archaeon | reverse complement strand
TCGCTCCGTCCCGTGATCCCCGCCACGCGGTCGACCCGGTGGACGTGCTCGTCGGTCAGGGGCTCGCCGACGACGCGGGCGCTCGCGATCGGCAGGACGGTGTCGGCGGTCGCGGGGATCTGGGGTTCGCGCCCGTTGGGGGCCTTGAGCAGGCGGTTCCGGGCGCCATCGGCCTTGACGAGGACCGACTCCACGCCGTCGGCTTGGCCATCCTGCGCTTCGCCCCCGGAGTCTCCCAGCACCGCCTCGGCGAGGTCGTCGACGACCGCCGTTTCGTAGCCCCGGTACCGATTCTTCTTGTCGCGGTCGGGAACCACGCCGAGGGGCCAGTCTGCGGCGGCGGCACGTTCGACGGCCGCCACGGGGTCGTCCGTCACGGCGACGCGCGAGACGTGCTCGTCGAAGATTGGGATCCTGACGGTCGCGGTAACGAGCGCGCGATCCAGCCGGTCCGCGAGCGTGTACAGCGTCGTCTTCTTGCCGCCCGCACCGACGACGGCGACCAGTCCGCGTGCCGCGAGCGCGTCGACGAGGTCCATGCTCGGGTCGAACGGTTTCGCCGGCATAACCGTTCCGTAACCGACGCGTCGGAACGGAGCGAACGCCGCCGCCGGCGCGAAACGTATCCGGATCTTGATCGTTCACCAGGGCGCACCTTTTTGCCAACCCCCCGCATACGATGGTCTATGCGGTTCGTCATCATCGGCGCCGGTCGAGTCGGTCTTCGGACGGCCAGGGTGCTCGAAGAGGAGGGTCACGACGTCACGATCGTCGAGCGCGATCCGGATAGAGCGGACCGTGCTCGGAACGAGGGATTCGACACGTTCGAGGGGGACGGCTCGCGCGAGGCAGTCCTCGAAGAGGCAGGCGTCGCGACCGCCGACGCGGTCGGGGCGCTCACGAGCGACCTGAACACGAACTTCGCGGCCTGCATGATCGGCAAACACCACGGCTGTCGGACGGTGTTGCGAATCGACGAGGACTACCGGGAGGACATCTACCGCCGGTACGCCGAGGAGGTCGACGAGATCGTCTATCCCGAACGGCTGGGGGCGATCGGGGCGAAAAACGCCATGCTCGGCGGTGACATCCGCGCCATCGCCGACGTCGCCCAGAACCTCCAGGTCGTCGAGTTCACCGTGACCGACGACTCGCCGATCAAGGGTTACACGATCAGCGAACTCGCGCTCCCGGCGGACACGACGCTGATGGCCTTCGGCAAAGAGGGCGAGGCGCTCGCGATCCCGACACCGGACGAATCGCTCGAACCGGGCGACAGACTGGTCGTCCTCGCGGACTTCACGAAACTGGCCGACGTCAGGCAACTGGTGGTCGGCGAGACGGCCACCCCAGGAGGGGACTGAACATGGTTACTGCATACGTCATGGTCAAAGCCAACACCGGCGAGGCGGATCGACTGCGAACCGAGATCGGCGACATCGACGGCGTGCTCGAGGCCTTCATCGTGGCCGGCGACGTCGACGTCATCGCGAAGGTCGAGGTCGACAGCCCCGCCGAGGTAAAGGAGATCGCCGCGGACTCGATCCAGGGAATCGACGGCGTCGAGGACACCCAGACCTACATCGCGATGGACTGAGGCAGTCGGGACTCGGGGGTCCCGTCGACGCCGTCTTCGTCGGATCGACGCAGTGAGCGACGAGTCCATCCCATCTCCGAATTTCGGCACGACGGACCGGTACGCGAGCGGTTTTGACACTGGCAGGAGAGCGCTCCGACATGGAGATCGATCTGAACGTTCGCGGGAAACTCGTCACGGTGGCGATCGATCGCGTCGTCAACGCGGGCTACAGCGGCCGGGATCGAGAGTCCGTCCAGGAGCACGTCGACGAACTCGTTGCCGACGGTATCGCCGCCCCCGACCAGGTACCCACGACCTACCGGGTCCCGACGGGCGTCCTCCGGGTCGATCCGGGCGAGATCCAGGTCGTCGGCGAGGACACGTCCGGCGAAGCCGAATTCGCCCTGCTCGTGACGGGGGACGAGACCTACGTCGTCGCCGCGAGCGACCAGACCGACCGCGACCTCGAACGCGACGACGTCCGGAAGTCGAAAGCGATCGCCCCGAACGTCCTCTCGCGGGACGCCTGGCGGTTCTCGACCGTCCGGGATCGCTGGGACGACCTCGAACTCCGGGCCTGGAACACCGTCGACGACGAGCAAGAGCGCTACCAGGACGCGACGCTCGGGACGATCCTCGAACCCGACGAGATCCTCGACATGGTTCGGGACCGCTACGGCGGTCCCCTCGACGGGACGGCGATCCTCTCCGGGACCGTCCCGGTGGTGTCGGGCGAACTCCGGCCCGGATCGCGCTTCGAGGTCGAACTCGTCGACCCGGACGAGGAACGATCCCTCTCGGTCGGCTACGACGTGACGCCGATCTAGATCCCCGCCCCGCCGCGATCCGGTTCCTCGGCCGCCTGCCGCGCACGGTCGAGCAGTCCCGCGACTGGGTCGCGATAGTCGTAGCCGGGGATGACGCCCTGGACGTAGGTCCCCTCCACGTACTCCACGAGCGCCGCGGCGTCCTCGACGGCCCGCCGGACGTCTCGCGTTTCGAAGGACAGTTCGACGACGATGCTTTCGTTCTCGGCGTCGCGCTCCACCGCCGGCGGGTCGCCGTCGGACCGGGCGACGTCGAAGGCGTCCTCCATCCGGCGCTCGAAGGTCTCGTACCAGCCGTCTTCGACCACGTCGGCGACCGTCTCCCCCGCCACGACGGCGTCGAGCGTGGGAACGCGGACGGTAACCTCGACGCGGTAGGGCGTACCGTCGACGTCGTCGCTCCTCTCGACGCTCACCGTCGCGTCGAAGGACGTCTTCACGTACTCGAAACCGCCGTCCGTCGGTTCGAAGGCGTCGTGGCTGGCGAAGGCGTTCCGGACGCCCGTGGAGTCCTCGTCGGTCATCGCGTTCCGGTAGCGGCAGGGTCGCAATGGGCGTTACGGACGGGCGGTCGTGGAGCAGGGCCGCCAGCGGTCATCACGCCCTCTCACGGCCCCACGAGACTTATGCCGGGGCTCGAACAGTTCCGGCCCATGAGCGAGACGCCGCCCGAAGAGCGGTCCCCCGAACCGGTGACGGTCGATTCGATGGCGAGTGATCTGCGAGCCCTCGGCGTCGAGGCCGGGGGGACGGTGCTCGTCCACGGGTCGCTCTCCTCGCTGGGCTGGGTCTGTGGCGGCGCGCCGGCCGTGGTCGACGCCCTCCAGCGCGTCGTCACCGAGGCGGGAACGGTCGTGATGCCGACCCACTCGCCGGGCAACCGGGAGCCGGCGACGATGAACTATCCGTCCGTCCCGGAATCGTGGTACGAGACGATCCGCGAGGAGATGCCGCCGTATCGCCCCGAGTTGACGCCGACGCAGGGCATGGGCGCCATCGCCGAGTGCTTCCGGTCGTATCCCGGGGTCCGACGAAGCGCGCATACGCACCACTCCTTCGCCGCGTGGGGTGCCGACGCCGAGTTCGTGACCGCGGATCACTCCCTCGATTACTCGCTCGGTGAAGACTCGCCGCTGGCCCGCGTCTACGACCTCAAGGGCGACGTACTTTTCCTCGGGACCACCCACGCCACGAACACTTCCTTTCACCTCGCGGAGTACCGGGCCGACGTCGACGCCGAACGGACGACCAACGCGAGTGCGGTGCTCGTCGACGGCGAACGCGAGTGGGTCGAATGGACGGACGTCGACATCGACGACGGCGACTTTCCCGAGTGTGGCGAGGCCTTCGAACGCGAGCGTCCCGAGGCGTTCGAGTCGGGGACGGTCGGGGTCGCCGAGGCGAAACTGCTCGACCAGCGGGCGATGGTCGACTTCGCCGTCGGGTGGATGGAACGGAACCGTGGCTGAGTGGCTGCGTAGTGAGTTCAAAACCCGTACCGCTTGTGGGCGTCGTCGATCGGAACGATTTCGAGAACGCGCACTTCCCCATCACTTTCCAAGATGGTGTAGAACGCCGTGTACGTCCGGGAGATGTGCAACCGATATCGATCTCGCCGTCCATCGATGGGGAGTTTCTCCTTGTCGCCACGGCCCTGGCCGGGATACGGATCGGCAGCGAGATGGCCCAAATTCTCTCTGCAGATGCGCTCCGTCTTCTCGTCGGCTGCGCTCAGAAATTCGACGACCTCGTCGGACAAGAGGACGTCGTATTCACCCTCCTCAGACATCGTCGAGATCGGTCAGTTCTTCGGTGTCTTTCTCCTCCAGGTCGCGGAATCGTGCCGCCAGATCTTCTCGGCGGCGCTGCTGAACCAGTTCCTGGAGGAGTTCGTCGTAGGTTTGTCCCGGCTCCTTCAGGTCGTGGAGTTCCTTCCGCGTTTCTTCGGTCACGGGGATGCGCTTGTCTGCCGACATTTTCCTGTACGTACGTATAATCCTTACAGCCTTAACAATTGCCCTGCAAGCCTCTGGCTCACTCGACATCCCACACGTCCGCGACCGGACTCGACGCCGATCCGTCGTCGCTCCCGTCGCCGTCGCTCGTACTCGCCAGGTCGTCGCCGCCGGACCTCGCTCCCGCACTCGCCGACTGGTCGCTGCCGGCCCGCGTCGTCGGCGTCGGGGCGGTCGTTTCGGCCACTTCCGATGGCGGCGTCGCGTCCGGATCGACGCCGGCCTCGACCCCGGCGAGGGCGGCCTCCGGATCGAACTCCGGAAGGTCGGGTTCGGTCATGGCGTCGACCTGGTCGGCGAACCAGGGTGGGAGGTCGTGGCGGGCGCGGTCGAACAGGTCGAGCAGGCTGGTGTCCACGAGGTAGGTCGCGCCGTAGTCCTCGGGCGACCGGACGACCCGGCCGGCGGCCTGGATCACCGTCCGGAGCGCCGACCGGTAGTACCAGCCCCACTGGCCGTCCTCCAGGCGGTAGGCCACCCGCGAGTCGTTCGTGTTCGGGAACGGGGCCTTGCACAGCACCTGCCAGCGCGCCAGGTCGCCCTCAAGGTCCAGGGCCTCCTCCATCTTCACCGAGAGGAAGAGTTCGGGTTCGTCGCTCGCCTTCCAGGCGGCCAGCTGGGCGTCCCGGTCGTCGCGGTCGTGGGTGCGCACCCGCGCCCCCACACCGAAGTCCCGGAGCCGATCCGCAAGCCGGGACTGGATGGCGTAGGAGTGGGCGTGGACCAGGCCCGAGGATTCGGGGTGCTCGGCCATCAGTCGGACCAGCGTCCGGGCCACCTTCGGCAGCGTCTCGTCGCGGTGCTCGTAGGTCAGCTTTCCCTGCGTGACGTCGTACAGCGGGCGGTGCTCCAGCGGGAAGGTGTGACCGACGTCGACCAGCGCCACCTCCGAGGGGTCCAGCCCCACACCGCGACAGAAAGCCTCCTTGTTCAGGATCGTGGCTGACAGCAGGGCGAAGTAGTTCCCCCGATCCCAGACGGTGTGGCGCAGGTAGCGCTCGGGGTCCATCGGCTTGATCGTCAGCGAGCCATCGTCGGCCTGGTCGACCAGCCAGGTGGTCGCCGACTCCGTGTCGCGGTAGTCCTCGACGAACCAGCCGAGTTCCGACCGGAGTTCCTGCAGGCGGTCGCGTCGGGCGGCCTCGTCGGGGGAGAGTTCGTCGCTCGCGAGCAGGTCGTCGACCCGGCGCTGGCAGACGTTTCGCAGGCGGTCGGCGTACTCGACGGCGCGCTCGACCGACGCCACGTCGGGCACCCGGAGGTCGTCCCAGATGGGGACCGTCCGGGGCGAGAGTTCGATCGTGGCGTACATCTCGGCCCACTCGGCCAGGCCGTGGGCCTCGTCGATCACGCAGACGTCGCGCTTGCGGAACACCTCGGAGCCGGCGGTCTGCATGAAATACGCCAGCGTCATCGCGGCGATCCGGCGGTTCGAGGCGATGGCCCGGTCGGAGTAGTACGGACAGCGGTGCTTGACCGAGCAGTCGTAGCCGCGTTCGCGGGCGCAGGGCGCGCGATCGACCGGCGTGTGCTCCTCGCCCGGCAGGATGCAGGTGTAGTTTCGCTTTCCCCGGATCACGTTGAGGTCGTCGAGCAGCGGGTCCTCGGCCACGTCGTCGAGTTGGGAGACCTGCGGCGTCGTGTAGTAGGCGTCCGTCGCTTCGCTGGGATCTGCTTCTTCGACCGTCTTGGCACACCCCGCCACCGCCCTCGCGAGCAGGGACTTCCCGCTCCCGGTGGGTGCGCGCACCAGCACCACGCGGTTCCCGTCCGCGAACGCATCACGAATCTTCCGGAGGGCGTCCTCCTGGTTGCCGCGATACTCGGGAGCGGGGAACGAGTCGAAGAGGCGGTCGAGGTTCACCGTCCGGTCGTCTGCACCGCGGCCTGCTAAACGCTCCGGTCGTCGGTCGGGGCGGTCGACGCCCGTCCGATCGAGGTCCCGTCGATACACGGTCTGCCGATCGGATTTCGATCGCGCTTTCGCACGCTTTGTCCTCATCAGAAACCAGCACTGAAGTCCGACAGTCTATCATCGGCTGTTTGATGAACGTTATCAACAGGTTTGCCCGGTTGAATGCAAAAAACCTAATTATTGGTCGTGAGTCAGTATCGACTGGTCGAGAGAGACCACCGAGGAACATCCATGAATGGAATCCAGGACGCGGTCGCGATCGTAACGGGGGCGAGTAGAGGTATCGGTGCCGCGGCAGCCAAGCGGTTTGCCGACGAGGGTGCCAGGGTCGTCGCGGCGGACGTCATCGTCGAGGACGGGGAGGAGACGGTCGCCGACATCGAGGCGGCCGGCGGTGACGCGATCTTCGTCGAGACCGACGTCAGCGACGAGGACCAGGTCGAAGCCCTGGTCGAGACGGCGGTCGATACCTACGGCGGGCTCGACTACGCGTTCAACAACGCGGGGATCGACGGGGCCAGCGAACCCACGTCCGAACAGCCGATGGACAACTGGGCGGACGTCATCGACATCAACCTCAAGGGCGTCTTCCTCTCGATGCGTGCCGAAATCCCGGCCATGCTCGAGAGCGGCGGCGGTGCGATCGTCAACACGGCGTCGATCGCCGGCGTCGTCGGGTTCCCCGGACTGAGCCCCTACGTGGCGAGCAAGCACGGCGTCAACGGTCTCACGAAGGCCGCGGCAGTCGAGTTCGCCGACGACGGCGTCCGGGTCAACTCGATCTGTCCGGGCGTCATCAAGACGCCGATGGTCGAGGAGTCCGAGGCCGCAGCGACCGAACAGAGCATCGCCGCTACGCCGATGGGCCGACTTGGCGAACCGGAGGAGATCGGCGACGCGGCCGTCTGGCTCTGTTCGGACGACGCCTCGTTCGTCACCGGCGAGACGATGGTCATCGACGGCGGCTACGTCACCCAGTAAGTACCCCCGGGCCGTCTTCGATTTTTTTCGACCGGTGCGTGGCCCCATCTCGTCGCCAGCGACAGGGCCCCCTCTGACGATGGCGGTCCCGGCGGTGGCCGGATCGACTACGTCCCGGTTGCCGACTCGTCGACGCCCCCGGCCACGTCGCTGTAGACCTGCCCGGTCAGGAACTCCCGGAGCCTGGCGGTGAAGAACTCGGGGTTGTCGAGGTTCGAGGCGTGCCCGCTTCGGGGGACGACGTGAACGGTCGGATCGACGCTCGTGAACTGGGCGACCAGGCGCTCGGTCACCGCCTCGTTGGCCGTCGGGAGGTGTTCGCCGTGCAGCACCAGGATCGGTGCCGTGACCACGGACAGGTCGAGGTCGGCCTCGGAAAACTTCGCCGTCGCGTCGGCGATCTTGACGAACTCCTCGTGGGAAATCCTCGGGGCCTCATCGACGATCCGCTGGATTGTCTCCTCGTCGCCCGCGACCCCGGGGAGGAGCCAGTTGCCGACCCGGAGTTGCCACCGGTTCAGCGTCCGGTAGTCGATCACCCGGGTCAGCCGGGCAAGCAAGCGAACGTTCGCCAGGGCGAGTCGCCCGGTC
>DATFIX010000024.1:0-20066 GCA_035269625.1 Natrialbaceae archaeon | reverse complement strand
AGGGGTTCGAACTCGATGCCGTCCCGGCGCTGGCGCTCGATCTCGACGCGGACGTCGCCCGAGCGCCCGGTCGAGACAGGGATGTCCTCGGGTCGCCCCTCGACGGTGAACACGGCGTTGGAGTAGCCGCCGTACTTCTCGGTGGCGTCCATCTCGTAGTCCAGCCCCGCTTCGTCGAGCGTCGATTTGATTTCGCGGGCGCGGCGCTTGACCGAGCCGTGGATGCGCCGGGTGTATCGGTCCTCGGACCAGCCGCCCTTGCCGGTCGAGCGCCCGCGGGCGACCTTCACCTCGGTCCGGTCGAAGAAGGCCGACACGTGGTGGCCGACGTTGTGGGCCGCCAGCCTGGCGGCCGCCTCGGCCTCCTGCATGGGGTCCTTGCCGTAGGGAATCCCGTGGCGCTTGGCCACGCGCGAGAGGGGTTCGGGCTGTTCGGCCCCCGTCACCTGCACGAGGCGGGTGCCGTCCGGCAGCGACGCCAGGAATCGCACGAGGTGGTCCTTGTCCTCGGCGAGTTCGTACATGTTGTCCGTCGCGACGAGGTCCGGTTCGCGGTCCTCGATCAGGCGACGGAGTTTGCGGTAGGTGACGACGTCGCGCTCGACGGCCGTCCCGCCGTTCGGGGCGGCGTCGCCGTCGGCGTCCTCGCTCGCCTCGTCGAGCACGACGAGCGCGTAGGAGGGGGCGTCTCCCCGGACGTCCCCGCTCTGGACGTCGACGCCGAAAACGAGGGCATCGAGGGCACTGATGCGGGCGCTCACGGGAGGTCGTAGGGGCTGGACCGAATATAAATCCGGCGCGCCGGGGGTCGAGGGTGGCGACGGCGAACGGAAAGTCCCAACAGTCGGTGGAATTTTGAGGGCCGTATGCACGATCTCAAACGCATGGTAACGGGGATCGGTCTGATGGTCCTGGCCACGTATCTCTCCGTCTTCGGCGGCGTGTGGGCGATTCTATCGGAGTCCGCGTGGGCCTTCGGCCTCTGGGTCGTAAGCCCGTTCGTCGCGCTCCCCGGATTTTACTACTTCGTCACCGTCAGTCCCCATTCCGACGGCTCGGACGCCGAGACGAAACCGTGAAACCGACCGCCTCCGTAGGTGGTTATTCAAGACAAACCCATGCCCGATCACGACGGTCACCCCGGCGGCTCCCCGCACGACGGCAGTTCTCCCCCCGACGACGCCGATCCCGGCGGCCACCCGGGTGGTCATCCCGGTGGCCATCCGGGCGGGCCTCCCCACGGCGGTTCCGGCGACTCCGGCGGTCATCCCGGTAGCCACCCCGGCGGCTCCCCGATGGCACGCGACTTCTCCCAAACCCCCCTGATCGCCACCTGGGAGGTCTCCCAGGCGTGCGATCTGGAGTGCGACCACTGCCGCGCCGACGCCCAGCCCGATCGCCACCCTGGCGAACTCTCGACCGCGGAGGGCAAGCGCCTGCTGGACGACATCGCGAACTTCGGGAACCCCGGACCGATCCTCGTGTTCTCGGGTGGCGACCCGCTCAAGCGCCCCGACCTGTTCGAACTCGCCGAGTACGCCATCGACCAGGGTCTCCCGACGGCGGTCACGCCCGCGCCGACCGACCTGCTCACCCGCGAGGTCGTCGAGCGCTTCGCCGACGTCGGCATCCGCCGGATGGCGCTCTCGCTGGACGGCGGCGACGCCGAGAGCCACGACGGCTTCCGCGGCGAGGAGGGCTCCTTCGAGCGCATCCGGACCGTCGCCGGGTGGGCCGAGGAGGCCGGCCTGCCGATCCAGATCAACACGACCGTCACCGCGAACACCGTCGACGACATGCCCGCCATCGCGGACCTCGTCGAAGAACTGGGCGCGGTGATGTGGGAGGTGTTCTTCCTCGTCCCGGTCGGCAGGGGCGAGGAACTCGCACAGATCACGCCCGAGCGAAGCGACGAACTGATGGCCTGGCTCTACCGTCGCCAGCAGGACGCCCCGTTCCGGGTCATCACCGTCGAGGCACCTCACTATCGCCGGGTCGCCCAGGAGGTCGCCGGCGAGGACGTCCGGGTGGGCTCGACCGGCGCGGGCAACGGCTTCGTGTTCGTCAGCCACACCGGCGACGTCTACCCCTCGGGCTTCCTCTCGGAGTCGGTCGGGAACGTCCGCGAGGAGAGCCTGGTCGACCTCTACCGGGACGCCCCGCTGCTCGAAGAGCTCCGGGACCCCGACGGCTTCCACGGCGTTTGCGGCGAGTGCGAGTACCGCGACCTCTGTGGCGGTTCGCGCTCGCGGTCCTACGCCACGACGGGCGACCCGCTGGCGAGCGACCCGCTGTGTCCGCTGGTGGCCGACGACTGAGATCGAACCCCGGAACCGTCACTCCTTCTCGCCGGCGTCCGGAAACGGAATCTCGACGGATTGCCCGTCATTGGGCACGAACGCCTCGCCGTCGAAGACCTCGTCGGCCTCGGTTTCGTGTCCGGAAACGTCGCCCGCGTAGCGCGAGGAGATGTGGACGAGCGCGAGTCGCTTCGCCCCCGCCCGGCGGGCGATTTCGGCCGCCTGCCCGGCGGTCGAGTGGCCGGTTTCGCCAGCCCGATCCGCGCGCTCGTCGGTGAAGGTGGCGTCGTGGATCACCAGGTCGGCGTCCTCGCTGATTTCGACCGTTTCGCCCACGGGACGCGTGTCGCCAGTGTAGACGATTTTCCGGCCGGGCCGCGGTGGCCCGACGACCTCCTCGGGCTGGATCACGCGGCCGTCGTGCTCGACTGATTCGCCGGCGTGGAGTTTCGAGTACTTCGGACCGGGCGGGATGCCCAGTTCCTCCTCGGCCTTTTCGCGGTCGAAGCGACCCTTGCGGTCGTCCTCGACCAGCGCGTAGCCGACGGCGTTGGTCCGGTGGTCCACCTCGAAGGTCCGGACCTCGTAGTCCTCTCGCGAGAGCGCGACCTCGCCGGGCGACACCTCGTTGATCCGGATCGGGTAGGCCGGGTCGGCACCCGTCGCGTGGACGAGTTCGCGGATCCGCTGTCGCGTGCCGCGGGGGACGTGGATGGCGAGCGGTTCCTCGCGGTCGTTGAAGTCCCAGGTTTGCACGAGGCCCGGAATCCCGAGAACGTGATCGCCGTGCAGGTGCGTGACGAACAGGTGCGAGACGGCGAATCCCGTCCCGTAGCGCATCATCTGGCGCTGGGTCCCCTCGCCGCAGTCGAAGAGGAACTTGTCGCCGTCACGACGACAGAATATCGCGCTCGTGTTGCGCTCGGTCGTCGGCACCGCCCCACTCGTTCCGAGGAACGTCACCTGCATCGAGCGTTGATTCGCCACGCGAACGGTAAACCCGTATCGGATTCCGCGAACCGTTCGAGGCTCAGTAACCGTTTAGACCGTTCAATCGGTTCACGATCGGACGATTCCCGGCGATAGCACCCGGCAGGCGTCCCGGTCCGGGTACATTCGCTGAACGGTCGACCCCGTTTAATGAGCCGAAGAATCAACGAATGGCCAGGATGATCCGAACGCAAACCGCCATCGCTCTGGTGTCCGCGGTGATGCTCGTCCTGGCCGGCTGTGCCGGCGGGGTGAGTCCCGCTCCGAACGGTGGCGTCGATACCACGGCCGCGAACGACGCCGACGTCGGTGCCGGTACTGACGGGGGAGACGGCGGCGACGGCACCGCTACGGAGGGGTCGAGCGCGATCAGTTTCTATTTGAGCGACAAGCCGAGCGCGATCGACGACTTCGAGCACCTGAACGTCACGATCACGAAGGTCGGGTTCCACCGCGTGGAGAGCGCCGAGACCGACGCGACGACGACGGCGAACGAAACCACGACGGCCGAAACGACGAACGAAACGCCGACCGAACCGACGGCGACCGACCAACCGACCGCGACGGCAACGCCGACCCTGACTGCCGAACCCGAGGACGGCGACGAGGCTGACGACGGAGAGTACGAGAACGAAACCGAGCAGGAACAGGACCCTGATGACGACGAGCAGGATCGGGCAGCGGAGAATGAGCAGGAACAAGAACAGGAGCGCGAGCAGGACGGTGACGGCGAATGGGTCACCAAGGACGTGAACGACACGAGCGTCGACCTCACGGAGCTCCAGGGCGCCAACGCGACGAAACTTGACGTCCTCGAGGTCGCCCCCGGCACCTACGACAAGGTGTTCATCTACGTGGGCGAGATCGAGGCGACGCTGAAAAACGGCGAGCAGGTGCGCGTGAAGCTCCCGAGCGAACGCCTGCACGTGAACGAGCGATTTACGGTGGGTAACGCCGACGAGATCGACTTCGTCTTCGACGTCTCCGTGTTCAAGGCTGGCAAGAGCGGGAAGTACATCCTCAAGCCCATCGTGAGCCAGACCGGGACCGGCGACGAGGTCGAGATCGACCCGGTGGACGATGACGAGGACGACGAGGAGAAGAAGGGCGGAGACGGCGAGAAGGATCCCGAGGACGAGAACGGCGACGACACGGACGAACACGAGGCCGGTGAGGGCAACGAGACCGCCGGGGACGAAGGAAACGGGACCGCGACTGAGACCGAGGTCGGAGCACTCACGGCCGACCTTCGAGGGCCCGTCAAATCCGGATCGACGGTCACGCTGGTGGTCTCACGGAATGGCGACCCGGTCGCGAACGCGACTGTCGAGGTGAACGGCGAGCGCGTCGGGACCACAGGTGCGGACGGGACGGCCGAGGTCGAAATCCCGCAAGACGCCGAGGAACTCGAAATAACGGTCACGAAGGGCGAGGCCGAACTCGAGATCGAGCGCACGATTCGCGGTGGCGGCGGGAACGGCGGCGAGTAACTCGGCCACTGCCCATAGGGTTCGGGGGCCGCAACCGACCGATTCTTACGCGCCCCCCGGCTATCCCGGGGTGATGGACGCGCCGCTGTGGACCGACGCCCACGCCCCGTCGTTGGACGACATTCCCCAGGACGACGTGCGCGAGCACCTGCGCCGCGGCGTCGAGCAGCCGATCAACCTCGTCGTTCACGGCCCTGGCGGGAGCGGGAAGACCGCCGCCGTGCGGGCGATGGCCCGCGAAGCCCACGAGGACCCCGAAAACGACCTGATCGAGATCAACGTCGCGGACGTCTTCGACCGGACGAAATCCGAGATCACGGACGACCCGCGCTTCAAGCCGTTCCTGGCAGGGAAAAGCGACCTCTCGAAGCGGGACATGCTCAATCACGTCCTCAAGGAGTCGGCCAGTTACGCGCCGGTCTCCGGGGACTACAAGACGCTGCTCCTGGACAACGCCGAGGCCGTTCGCGAGGACTTCCAGCAGGCGCTCCGGCGCGTCATGGAACGCCACTACCGGACGACCCAGTTCGTGCTCACCACCCGCCAGCCCACGAAACTGATCCCGCCGATCCGGTCGCGGTGCTTCTCGGTACCCGTCCGCGCGCCCACCGACGACGAGATCGTCGCGGTGCTGTCCCGGATCGCCGAGGCGGAGGACGTCGAGTACGACGAGGAGGCGCTGCGCTACGTCGCGACGATCGCCGACGGCGACCTCCGCGAGGCGATCCTGGGTGCCCAGACTACCTACGCGCGAACCGGCGCGATCGAGAGTACCGACCCCCTCGACGTGCTCCGGGAGGTGGGCGACGACGACCGGATCGAGGAACTGATCGAGCACGCCGTCGGGGGCGAGTTCGACGACGCCCGATCGATCCTCGACGACCTCCTGGTCGACGAGGGGCTGGACGGCGAGGAGATTCTCGAGGACCTCCTCCGGGTCGCTCGCAAGCGCGAGTTCTACGACGACGCCGACCTCGCTTCCCTGCACCGATTGGCGGGCGACGTGGAGATGGACCTCTCGGAAGGGACGAGCGATCGCATCCACCTCTCGCACCTGCTCGCGGAACTCGGGCGGGGCGAAGAGGCCTGATGGGGTGTGACGATGGTTCGAATCCGTGACGTACTGAGCCTGGGGTTGGCGTTCCAGTTGCTGCTCATGATGGCTATCGGGGTCAGTTTCGGGGCCATCGGCGTCCTCGTCGATCCGGCGGCGGCCGTGCCGGCGTGGTACGACGTCTACTTTCCGCTCGCTATCACCTGCCTCGTGGTCGGTATCGGAGTGGCCTGGTGGGGATTGGACCGGTGGCCCCGGATCGCGCCCGGCGGCGTGTGGAACGTCGCCCTCCTCGCGTTCGGCGGCGTGATGATCGGCATGCTCGCCGGCGGCGTTCTCGATTTCCTGAACGGGGCCCCGCCGACGCCCGAACTCCCGTCGATCGGTCGCGCAATCGGGTGGGGGCTGGGCCTCCTCGTGGGACTGATTCTTGGGCGACGGCGTGACTGGCTGGTTCGAAACGAGCCGAGCGACGACGACGCTGCGGCCGACGGCGAGCCAACCCTCTTGTCCTGACCTCCCCAACGAGGCCCATGCCCACCCTGTCGGACACCCACATCCAGAACCGCGAGCGCGTCCAGCCCAACGACGCCAACAACTACGAGTCGCTGCACGGCGGCATCCTCACGAAGTGGATGGACGAGATCGGGGCCATGTCCGCGATGCGCTTTGCGGGCGAGACCTGCGTCACGGCCAGCATCGACGAGTTGAATTTCGAGCTCCCGATCCCGCTGGGGGACGTGGCGCTGGTCGAGGCGTACGTCTACGACGCCGGCGAGACGAGCGTCCGGGTCCGGGTCCGCGCCAGCCGCGAGGACCCCCGGACGGGCGAGGTCGAGCGGACGACGGCTTCCTGTTTCACCTTCGTCGCGGTCGACGAGGACGGTCGGCCCGTGCCAGTTCCTGACCTGTCCATCGAGACCGCGGAAGAGCGCGAACTTCGAGCGCAAGCACGGTCGGGGTAGTCGTCCCGCTGGACCAGTTCGATCACGGGCGAAACCCGAACCGCAAAACGGAATCGTTCGCCGACCGGTTCGATCCAGCCTACTGGTCCGTGGTCAGCGTCCGGAGGATGTTCCCGTAGGCGGGGCGGGTGATGAGCACCCCGATGAGGACGCCGAGGATGGTGATGATGGCGAACCCGCGGAGGTCGCCGAGGCTGAGGTAGGCCAGCGGACTCATCGCAACGATGGTCGTCGCGGCGGCCGCACCGATGACCCAGAACGCCTTGCGGAAGCGGTTCTGGAACACCCGTGCCGAATGTACCTCACCTTCCGAGAGCACCTCGTCGGCGATGATGATGAGGTCGTCGGCCCCGGTCCCGACCACGGCGATGAACCCGGCGATGTGCGAGAGGTCGAGCTGGAGCTGTATCGCCGCGGCGAAACCAAGCAGGAGGGCCACTTCAGAGAGCGCGGTCACGATCATCGGTGCCGCGACGCGAACGTCGTTGTACCGGATGAACACGACGATGCTGACCGCCAGCACTGCAATGACGCCAGTGATCAGCGAGTTGCGCTTGAAGTCCTCGGCCAGGGCGGGGCGGATCTGGAAGGTCGTCGCTTCCTCGAAGTCCAGGGGCGCCCGGAGACTCCCGGCCTGGAGGTTGATGCGGATGTCGCGCGCCTCGGAGTAGTTCGGCGCCATGATCCGGAAGCTGGGATCGTTCGCGAAGTCGCTGTTGGGACCGCCCACGAAGGCGCGGCCGAGATCCGGCTGGACGCCGTAGGCGTCGACGACCTGGTTGTCGACGACGACGAGCAGACAGGGATCGGTCCCGTTGGGGTTCTGCGTGTACGTACACTGGGACCCGCTCTGGAAGCCGCCGTCGACCATGTCCTGAGCGAATCGGCCGGAGACGTCGTCCGACACCACGATGGGAACGAAGTACGTGTCCGAGTTCTGCTCCTGCTGGACCGAGCCGATGTTCTCCATTTCGGGGCCGGTCAGCACCGTCTTCTGGACGTACGTGCCGCTCTCGTTGCGGTAGTAGGCGTCCACCGTGACCCGACCACGCGAACTGATCAACTCGCGAACCTCGTCGGGGTCCTTGTCGGGCACGGCGACGACGATGAAGTGTTCCCCGTCGACCGTGGTCGCCTGCCGAACCGTCCGGCCGGCGAACCCGGCTTCGCTGATCTTCGTCCGGATCGTGCCAACCATCTCGCTGCGCGTTTTCGCCGTCACGCCGTCCTCGACGTCGTCAACCGTCACGCCGCCGAACCCGGTCGCCCGTAGTGCGGCAGCGAACTCCTCGGGGGTCACGTTTCCGTGCGTGTCGTCGGCGAACACCTCGACCGCGACCGTTCGAACGTTGTCACCTCGCTCGCGGGGCACGAGGACCCGGACGTCCTGGCGCTCCACGCCGAGTTCGCCGCTGAGCGTCGATTCGACCTCGCCCGGGGCCGTTTCGTTGCCGAACTGGTCGACCGAAAGCTCGACCTTCATGCCGACGACCGGGGCCCGGATGCGGGACCCACCGTCGAGTTCGAGTCCGTACTGCAGGTTCGTCGAACCGTCCGACGAGCCACCGACGACCCCGGGAACGAACAGTGCCACACCGCTCACGACCAGCAGGATGACGAGCAGGATGATCTGCCAGTTCTCTCGAATCCGATCGAGTGCGCTCATGACTCGACACCTCCGATCTTGTACCAGCGAAGCAGGCTGACGTTGAACATGTAGGTGTTCATCAGGTCGGTCGCGAGTCCGAACACGAGGACCAGCCCGATGGAGGCCAGCAGTTCGATCCGGAAGACGAACGCGACGATCGCCATGACGGCCATCGCCGAGATGGACGTGAGCGTCATCGTCACGCCGGTCCGCATCGCCCGGTAGGTGCTCTCGTAAAACTCGCCGGAGCGCCGAAGGATGTGGTTCGTCAGGAGGATGTCCGAGTCGACCGAATAACCGATGAGCATCAGGAGCGCCGCGACGGTCCCCAGCGAGAGTTCGATACCGAAGACGTTCATCAGTGCCAGCGGGACCATGATGTCACTGAACGCCGAGATGACGATGCCGAGACTCGGGATGAACGTCCGGAACAGGACGAACGCGAGGATGCTCATCCCGACGAACGCGAGCGCGAGGCCGAACAGCGCGGTCTGTTGCGTACTCGACCCGAAGCCGGGGGAGACCTGCTGGTAGGAAAGCACGACGTCCGCCCCGTCGGCTGGTCGGAGGTTCTGCTCGGCCTGCTGTGCGAGGTCGGTGCTGCCGCCCGACTCCTTGAACGTGAGGATGTACCGATTCTCCTGATCCGTGACGGACTGGATCGACGTCGGTGCGGGATCGAACTGCGCCGCGAGGTCGCCACGCGGCGTGTCAGTCTGGACCGTCAGTTCCGTCCCGCCGGTGAAGTCGATGCTCTGGTTCACCGGCGACCCTGTCATCACGTACCACCCGGAGAGGATCACCAGCGCGATAGCCAGGACCACGAGGGGGATGGCCATCAACTGGCGGTTGGTGTACCGGGTGTAATCTACGTCCGGTACCTCGAAGTCGACCATGGGCGACGGTCCGATAGCGCGGCGAATAAGCCTTCTTATCTCGTCGTCCGTCCCGAAAACGGAAATTCCGCCTCAGACTCGGTCGGCGATGGCCGACTCGACCTCGTCGATCGAGGGGCCGACCAACTTCTCGTCGTCGACGAACACCGTCGGTGTCGCCGAGACGCCGCGGTCGGAGGCCGCCTGTCGGTCGTCCTTGAGCGCCCGGCAAAAGGGCAGTTCCGTGGCGGCGGTGCGCACGTTCTCGGCCGACGCGCCGGCCTCGGTGGCGAGGTCGACGAGCGTCTCCGTCCCGAGCGATCCCTGGTTCTCGAAGGCGAGTCGGTTGAACGTCCAGAACGCTTCGGGACCGTCGTAGTAGTACGCGGCCCGGGTGGCGTTGGCCACCCGGAACGACCCCTTGGAGAGCGAAAAGTCGTGGTGAACGTAGCGAACCTGGCCGGCCTCGATCTCGTCGCCGAGTTGGGGGGCTGCCTCGAGTGCCCAGTCGGCACAGTGCCCGCACCCGTAATCGGAGTACACGTCGACGGTGACGGGCGCGTTGGCTTGCCCTTTGGGCGGGGCGGACACGTCAGTGATCTGCTCGCCGTCACAGGACGGCAGCGAGGGACCGAACAGGCCCAGACCGAGACAGCCCGACAGCGAGGCGGTGCCGAGGGTCGCACCGGCGGCCGTCGCCGCGGCTGACGTCCGGAGGAGTCGGCGACGCGAGAGCGAGTCGTCGGCCATGATACCGGTGTCTTGGGACGCCAGGCCTTAGGGGCGTCGGATGTGGCCGGTCCGTCAGTGAGTGATCCCGACCGCGACGAGGCGGACGTAAACCGGTGGTTTCAAACGGGTTTACGAGAGTGGTTCGAACATGAGCCACGAAACGGACTCCGTCGAACTGGTCGGCGACGACACGACGCTGCGACTCGCGCAAGCGGCCGTCATGGCGGCCCTGGTCAGCGCGTTCGCCGTCGTCGGATCGATTCCGATCCCGCTGTCTCCGGTCCCCGTCTCCATGCAAGTCCTCGGCGTGTTCCTCGCGGGCCTGCTGCTCGGCCCGTGGTGGGGTGCCGGTGCGATCCTCCTGTACCTCGCTGCCGGGGCCGTCGGCGCACCCGTGTTCGCCGGCGGCGGAGCCGGGTTCGGCACCCTCTTCGGGCATACTGGCGGCTACCTCTGGTCGTACCCGATCGCGGCGCTGCTCATCGGCCTGCTCGTCCACGGACGGGACCCGTCTGGCACCCTTCCGGACGTATCGGTGATCCGAATCGCGTCGGCGCTCGGCCTCGCGACGGTCGTCATCTACGCGATGGGCGTTTCCGGGCTGATTCTGGTTGGCGATCTCTCGGCCGAAAAGGCCGTCATCCAGGGCGCGGTCGTGTTCGCTCCCGGTGACGCACTCAAGATCGCGGTCGCCATCGCCATCGTCAGACTCGGCGAACTCCAGCGCGTCGTCGCCCAGAGCGCCCGGTAATGATCGAGACCCGGGACCTCACCCATCGCCGGGGCGAGGTGACGGCGGTCGACGGCGTCTCCCTCGCGATCGACGACGGCGAGAGCGTCGTCGTCGCGGGCCCGAACGGCGCGGGCAAGACGACCCTCGTCCAGCACTTCAATGGCTTGCTCGAACCGGACGAGGGAACGGTCGAGGTGAACGGCCGGCCCGTGAGCGAGGACCTGGTCGCGGCCCGGACCACGGTCGGCATGGTGTTCCAGGAGCCGCGCAACCAGTTCGTCGCCGCGACGGTCGGTGCCGACGTCGCGTTCGGCCCGGAGAACCTCGGTCTGGATCGCGAGGAGATCGATCGCCGGATTACGGACGCGCTGGCGGCGGTGAACCTGGACGGACACCGGGACGCTCGCGTCGATCAACTGTCGGGCGGCGAGCGCGAGCGCGTGGCCATCGCGGGTGCGCTGGCGATGGAACCCGACCACCTCGTGCTCGACGAACCCTTCACCGGGCTCGACGACCCCGCACGGCGATCGGTCATGCAGCGACTGCGGCGCCTCCGGGAGGACGGGACGAGCCTGATAATCGTGACCCACGACCTCCGGGACGTGCTCGACCTGATCGACCGCCTGCTGGTCGTCAGCGACGGCCGTCTCGTCGTGGATGGCGCACCCGAAAACGTCCTGGACGACGTGAGCGAGTACGGGGTGCGACGCCCGGAGCGGTGGGAGCCAAAACGACACTGAGAGACGACGCATGTTGCGATACGAACCCGCCGATACGCTGGTCGACCGCCTCGATCCGCGAGCCAAACTCGCGTTCCAGGTCGGGTTCGTCGTCGCGGCGTTCGCGCACACGACGCCCACCGGACTCGCCGTCCTGACTGCCATCGCGCTCGGGACGCTCGCGATGGCCCGACTTTCGCCACTCTCGGCGCTGTGGGAGACGCGGATCTTCCTGGTCTTTCTCGTCTTCGCGCCGGCGTTCGAGACCGTCCGGTTCGGCCCGCCGTGGATCGAACCGGCCGCAGCCGTGGATCCGGCGATGGCGAGCTATCGCGTCCTGCTGATCGTGCTCGTCGGTTTGGCGTACATCCGGGCGACGCCGGTCCGGGAGTCCCGGGCGGCACTCCAGTGGGTCGTCCCCGGTCGGCCGGGGCAGTTGCTCGGAATGGGCGTTTCGTTCGTCTTCCGGTTCGTCCCGCTCCTGCAGGACGAGATCGTCCGGGTCCGGCGCGCCCAGGCCGCCCGCCTGGGCACCGAACGGTCGGCCAGGGATCGCATCCGGTTCCTGCTCGTCCGGACGCTGGTCTCGGCCTTTGCGAGCGCCGACCGGTTCGCGCTCGCGCTGCAGGCGCGCTGTTTCGCCTGGAATCCGACGCTCCCGGAACTCCGGTTTCGCGCTACTGACTGGGCGACGGTGGCGGTGGCGACCGGGCTTCTCGCGTGGGCCGTCCTCCCGATGCTACCGGCGTGAGCGCGGGGCAATGCGGGGCCGAAACCCGGCAGCGGTCGTGGGCCTCGGGAACGGTTAAGGGCCTGTCGCCGGAGTGTTAACCCATGGCAACAGGTCACGGGGCGGACGCCCACGACTGGCGGGCGTCCTACGATTACCGGAGCGACGACGTGGCGCGCCCGGCGCTCGAGTCCGACCTCGACGCGCTGATCGAGGGCGAGGTCCGGATGGACAGCTACTCGCAGTCGCTGTTCGCGACCGACGCGAGCATCTACGAGGCGACGCCGATCGGCGTCGTCTTCCCGACGTCGACGGCGGACGTGGCCGCCGTGATGGAGTACTGCGCCGACCGCGACGTCCCGGTGCTGCCACGCGGCGGCGGCACCTCGCTGGCGGGACAGGCGGTCAACGAGGCGGTCGTGCTGGACTTCTCGAAACACATGGACGCCGTGACGGCCGTCGATCCCGACGCGGGGACCGCCACGGCCCAGCCAGGCGTTACCCTGGAGGCGCTGAACGGCGAGGTGGGCGAGCACGGCCTGAAGTTCGCGCCCGACCCGGCCTGGGGCGACAAGTCGGTTCTCGGGGGAGCGATCGGGAACAACTCCACCGGGGCGCACTCGGTGAAGTACGGCAAGACAGACGCCTACCTGGAGGAACTCGAGGTCGTCCTCGCCGACGGCACCGTGACTACGTTCGGGAAAGTGGACCGCGAGGAACTGGCCGAGCGCGCCGACCCCGAGGGCGACCTGGAAGCACGGATCTACGCCGAGATCGACCGCATCCTGGACGAGCAGGGCGACCTGATCGCGGAGCGCTACCCGGACCTCAAGCGCAACGTCTCGGGGTACAACCTCGACTGGCTGGTCGAGGACCTCCGGGGCGAGGAGCGCGGCCCGGGCGAACCGCCGGGCGACGGCGAGACGATCAACCTCGCCGCGCTGCTCGCGGGCAGCGAGGGCACCCTCGCAACGATCACCGAGGCGACGGTCACCCTCGAACCCGTCCCCGAGACGAAGTCGCTCGCGTTGCTGTGCTACGACGACCTCGTCGATGCGATGGAGGACGTCGAGACGTTGCTGGAGTTCGACCCCGCCGCGGTCGAACTCGTGGACGAGGTGCTGATCGACCTCGCCGCCGACCGCCCGGCGTTCGCGGAGGTCGTCGAGAAGTTGCCCGAGGGGACGGTCGCGACGCTCCTCGTCGAGGTCTACGCCGATGACGACGCCGACGGGCAACGCCGGATCGCCAACGTCCTCGCGGATCGATGCCCGGACGTGAACGCGGTCGGGGACGCCGACGACGAGGACGACCGGATCACGACCGACGCGCCGGTCCGGGCGTTCGACGCCGTCGAGGCTCACGACGACGAGGAGCGCGCGGCGGTCTGGAAACTCCGGAAGGCCGGCCTCCCGATCCTCCTCTCGCGGACCTCGGACGCCAAGCACATCGCGTTCGTCGAGGACATCGGCGTGCCCCCCGAGAACCTCCCCGCCTTCGTCGAGGACTTCCAGGCCGTCCTCGACGAGCACGACACCTTCGCGTCCTTCTACGCCCACGCCGGCCCGGGCGTGTTGCACGTCCGGCCCCTGGTGAACACGAAGACCGAGGAAGGGCTGGAGGGGATGGAGTCCATCGCCGACGCCGTGACCGATCTCGCGATCGAATACGACGGCAGCGTCTCCGGCGAACACGGCGACGGCCGTGCCCGCACCCAGTGGAACCGCAAGCGCTACGGCGAGGAACTCTGGGCGACGTTCCGGGACCTCAAGACCGCGTTCGATCCGGACTGGTTGCTGAATCCCGGCCAGGTCGTCTACCGCGAGGAGGCCCCCACCGACCTCACCGAACACCTCCGGTTCGACCCCGAGTACGAGTTCGACGCCGGGTTCGACACCGTCCTGCAGTGGGACAACGAGAACGAGATGCAGGGGATGATCGAACTCTGTCACGGGTGTGGCGGCTGTCGCGGTCCGCAGGACGACACCGGCGGCGTGATGTGTCCGACCTTCCGCGCCAGCGACGAGGAGATCACCTCCACCCGCGGCCGGGCCAACATGCTCCGGCGGGCGATGAGCGGCGAACTGCCCGACGACCCGGTACAGCGGGAGTTCGTCGAGGAGGTGCTCGACCTCTGCATCGGGTGCAAGGGCTGCAAGAACGACTGCCCCAGCGGGGTGGACCTCGCGAAAATAAAGGCCGAGGTGACCCACGCCTACCACCAGGAGGAGGGCCTCTCCCTCCGGGATCGCCTGTTCGCCAACTTCGAGGACGTGGCGAAACTCGGGAGCACGTTCGCCCCCATCTCCAACGTCGTCCAGCAACTGCCGGGGGCAGGCACCATCGCCGAGAAGACCGTCGGCGTCGCCCGCGAACGCTCCCTGCCGAAGTTCCGCCGCCGAACCGTCCGGGACTGGTTCGACGACCGCGGGACGGCCGTCTCACCGGACGAGGCCGACCGCCGGGCGCTGGTGCTCGTGGACACCTACACGAACTTCAGCCACCCCGACGTCGGGAAGGCGACGGTACGGGTGCTCGAAGCCGCGGGCGTCCACGTCAGACTGGCCGAAACGACCGACAGCGGGCGTCCGGCCCACTCGCGGGGCATGCTCGATCACTCGCGGGCGGTCGCCGCCGAGAACGTCGAGACGTTCGATTCCCGCGTCCGTGACGGCTGGGACGTGGTCTGCGTCGAGCCCTCCGACGCCGTCATGCTCCAGTCCGACTACCTGGACCTGCTCGGCGAGGACGACGACCTCGCGACGCCGGCCCGCCGGGTCGCCGACAACGCCTACGGCGTCGCCGAGTACCTCGACGTCCACGGCCTGGCTGCGTCCATGGACTTCGACGCACCCGACGAGGTGATCACCTATCACGGCCACTGCCACCAGAAAGCCGTCGAGAAGGACGGCCACGCCGTCGCCGCACTCCAGGCCGCCGGCTACGAGGTGGACGAACTCGACTCGGGGTGCTGTGGGATGGCCGGCACGTTCGGCTACGAGGCCGACCACTACGCGCTCAGCCGCGCCATCGGACAGATACTGTTCGACCAGATCGAATCGAGTCACGGCGAGACGGTCGTCGCCCCCGGGGCGTCCTGCCGGACGCAACTGGGCGACTGGTCCGGGATCCAGGGTCAACCGCCACACCCGGCGGAGAAACTGGCCGAGGCGCTGGCCGACTGAGCGACCTCGGTGGGGCCTCTTCGCACGACTGACTCATTCTTCCGCCACCGATCCTGTTAGATGCTAGACTCGGCCAACGAAATTATGGGCTTGTGGCCCATAACTCCTCCCGGACGCCCGGTCACACGCTCCATGGAAGCCGTGCGTCCACCCCTTTCCCTTTGTGCGACGGGAATCCGCGAGCGGCGCACCTCGGTGCGATGTTGCAGGCGGTGTCCTTTTTTGACGCCGTGACTAATCTCGGCCGAATGCGCCGGTTCCCAATCGTCCTGGCCGTCGTCCTGGTGCTGGCCGGGTGTTCCGCCCCGACGACGCCAACCGAGTCCCCGTCGGCCGAACCGACCGTCACGAGCGCGACCCCCGCCACTGGCGAGACAACCCCGACCGTGGCGGGTGGGGATGGCGGTGACGGCGGCGATGGGGCCGACGCCACGACATCGCCGCCGGGCGAGACGCCTCGGCCAGATCCGGACGAGGACGTGCAGGGCTGGGAGGGCGGCTACTGGTACGACGAGTCCCTTCCCGTCACCGCCGACGACGGCCTCAACGAGTCGGAACTCGACGCCGTGGTGGCGCGAGCGATGGCTCGCGTCGAGCACCTCCGGGACGTGGAGTTCGACGAGCCGATCGACGTCTCGGTGATCGCGCGCGATCGGTACCGCAACGAATCCGGTGGCGGTGGCGGAGGCGCGGCGGATCGGACGTTCGCCCAGGTCCGCTACCGCGCGCTGTTCCTCGTCGGGGGGCGAGAAAACGCCACCGAGCGCGAGCAGCAGACGATGGGCGAGTCGGTCCTGGGTTACTACGACGTCGGCGAGGATCGCATCGTCATCGTCTCCGACGCCGAGACGCCGACCCTCGACGAGGTGACCCTCGCCCAGGAGTTGACCCACGCCTACCAGTTCCGCAATATCCCGCTCCGGGTGTCCAGGGACGCCACGGACGACGAGATCCGGGGGCTGGTCGCCCTGATCGAGGGCGACGCCAACCTCGTCGATCGACTGTACGAACGCGAATGCGACGGGGCCTGGGAGTGCGTCGGGCCGTCGGCTGGTGGTGGCGAGGGCGGTGCCCACGACGGTTCGAACGACGGCTCCAGCACGCCGCGGAACGCGAGTGCCGTCCACATGGGCCTGTACCTGCTGAACTACTTCCCCTACGCCGACGGCGAGGAGCTCGTGCGCGAGACTCGGGCGAACGGCGGGTGGGACGCCGTGACGGGGCTGTACGACGATCCGCCCCGGAGTTCCGAGCAGGTCATCCACCCCGAAAAGATCGGCCGTGATCCGCCCGAGGCCGTCGAGGTGCCGGACGTCAGCGACGAGCCCTGGCAGCGCGTCCGTCGATCGGACGGCGGGACGACGGCGACCATCGGCGAGGCGGGCATCGCGACGATGTTCATGTACACCGCCTACGACGACCGGCCGGGGGCCGTCGTTCCGCGGTCGGCGTTCCTCAACCTGGAGAACGGGCAGGTGAACGCGACCGACCCGCTCGATTACGACCTGAACTACTCGACCGGGTGGGGCGGTGACGCGCTCGGGGTGTACGAGCGCCCGGACGGGACGACCGGCTACGTCTGGCGGATCGAGTGGGACGACGCCGCCGAGGCGCGGGAGTTCGCCGAGGGCTACCGGGCACTGCTGTCCTATCGCGGCGGAACCGACCGCGGGGCGTACTGGCACCTCGACGGCGACTTCGGCGGGGCGTACGCGGTCGGCGTGAATGGACGCACCGTGACCATCGTCCACGCGCCGTCGTCGTCGGAACTCGACGATCTGTGGCCCGGGGCGGCGAACTGAATCGGCGCACAGACGTGTAAACCGCGGGTAGTCTTTTTACCCTGGGGGACTGTACCGATGCCCATGAAATTCGTCATCGCGGGGTACGGCCGCGTGGGTTCCCGGACGGCTCGAGTGCTCCAGGAGGAGGGCCACGACGTGACGGTCATCGACACCGACCTCGATCGCGTCGAGCGAGCACGGACCGAAGGCCTCGCGGCGGTCCACGGGGACGCCTCCGAGGAATCGATCCTCGACGAGGCCGGCATCGCCGGAGCGGACGCCGTCGCGGGACTCACGCCGGACCTGAACGTCAACTTCGCGGCGTGCATGATCGGCAAGCACCACGGGGCCCGGACGGTGTTGCGGATCAACGAGGACTACCGCGAGGAGATCTACGACAAGTACGCCAGCGACGTCGACGAGGTGGTTTACCCCGAGCGACTGGGCGCCGCCGGCGCGAAGACGGCGCTTTTGGGCGGGGACTTCAACCTGCTCGGCGACCTGACCGAGGACCTCCAGTTGATGGTTTTCACGATCGGCGAGTCCTCGCCGGTCCTGGGCGAGCGCATCGCGGCAGTCGATCTGCCGGAATCGGCGCGGATCTACGCCCACGGCCGTCAACACGAGGCGATGGAGATCCCGCTCCCGGGCACCGAGTTCGAGGCGGGCGACCAGGTCGCGGTCGTGACCGAGCAAGAGACCGTGGAGACGGTTCGAAACGCCCTGGTGGGCGAGTAGCCCACCCGGCCATGGAACGCGGTGATCGTCAGTCTCGATTTCCGCGGGGGAAAGGGTCGAGATGGGGAGATCGGTGTTCCGGGCGCGCACGGGAGGATGGGGGACTGTAAGGTACGCGCCCGTTCGGGTGCACAGGCCGATTCGCAATAAAACCGCGTCAGACGGGCGTGTGACAGTCGCAATACGGCGGTGGAATCCAGGGGGCGAGGCTCCCGTTTCGGGACTGCCGGGACGCAAACCTATTCCCGACCTGCCCCGCAATTCCGGGCCATGAACGGGACTGGTGTTCCCCTCGCGACGCCGTTCGACGAGGACGGCGACGTGCGCGAGGACGACCTCCGGCGACTGGTGACCGAACTCGAAGACTGCGGCGTGGACTTCTTCGTCCCCTGTGGCTCCAACAGCGAGGCCGCGCTGATGAGCGTCGAGGAGCGGGCGAACGTGACGCGAATCGTCGCCGAGGAATCCGACGGCAACGTGCTGGCGGGCACCGGCCACCCGGGCTTTCGCGAGACGCTTCGCCAGACCGAACTCGCGGCCGAGGCCGGGGCCGACGCCGCGCTGGTCGTGACGCCCTTTTACCACAAGCACGGCCAGGACCGCCTGGCGGCGTACTACCGCGAGGTGGCCGACGAGAGCCCGATCCCGATCTACCTCTACAGCGTGCCCAAGTACACCGACACGCGCCTCGAACCCCGGACCGTCGAGACGCTGGCGACCCACGAGAACGTGGCCGGCATGAAGGATTCCAGCGGCGACCTGGGTGCGCTCCAGCGGATCGCGAACGTCACCGCCGACGCCGACTTCGACCTCCTGGTCGGCAGCGGGAGCATCTACGCGGCCGGCCTCCAGGTGGGCGCCAGCGGCGGCGTCCTGGCCCTGGCGAACGTCGCACCCGAGGGTGCCAGCGAGATCCACCGCCGATACGTGGAGGGCGACGTGGCCGGGGCGCTCGCTCGGAACCGCGAGCTGGTCGAGTTGAACTACGCCGTGACGGGCGAGTACGGCGTGCCCGGGCTGAAGGCGGCGATGAAGGAACGAGGACTGCCGGCCGGCCAGCCACGCAAACCGCTCCGGCCGGTGGACGCCGACGTCGAGACGGAACTCGCGGCGCTGGTCGAGAACGCGAATTTAGAGTGACCCGCCCGAGTTCGAGGTGACGCGATCGGAATCGCTGTCGCCGTCCAGGTCCGGCACGGCCCGCGTCGCCGTCGCCTTGAACGAGGCGACGACCGCCCGGCCGGGTTCGAGGTCGAGTCGATCGACGCTGTCCATGGTCACCACGACGACCAGCGGGGACGCCGCGCCGACGTCGATCGTCACGCGGGCTAGCGCCGTCCCCTTGTCGACCGCCTCGACGGTGCCCTGGAAGCGGTTCCGGGCGCTGGTGGCGTCCGGTTCCGGGGCGTCCCCGGGTTCGTTGAGCGTGACGGCGTCGGATCGGATGGCCACCTGGACGCGGTCCACGTCGGGCGGGACGATGGCCTTCACGCGGCCGGCCTCGGTGTTCACGATGCCGAGTTCGCCGTCGCGCTCCTCCACGACGCCCGAGAGGACGGTCTCCTCGGCCTGCGCCACGCCGGAGAGGCCCGAGCACAGGCGCTCGAACCGGGCGAGCAGGTCGCGAGCGGCGTCGGTGAGTTCGCTGCCGCCGCCCTCGGGCCCGCCGCGACGGCGCTCGACCAGCGACCCGTGGACGCGTTCGAGTTCCTGCAAGCGGTCGAGGGCCCGCGAGTAGGACCGGCCGAGGTCGTCGGCCGCGCGGTTGAGCGACCCGAACTCGTCGATCGCCTCCAGCAGCGCGACGTCCCGGGCGTCGAACGCCACGTCGTCGATCCTGAGTCGGGCGTCGAACCCCGCGTCGACCTCGTGGTCGGGGTCGTCGACATCCTCGTCCCCATCGACGTCACGGTCGGCAGTCATGTTCCCGAATCGACCGCCCGGGAGCAAAACCGTTGTGTCGAGAGGGTGCGGACCGGGGCTACCCGCGATCGGGGCCGACGGGTGACTCGGTTTGCTCCGCAACGAGGTCGTTCCCCTCGTAAAGCAACTCGCCGGCGACGAACCGCTCCGTCCGGGGATCCGCCGGCGATTCGAAGATCCGTCCGGGTGGCCCGGTCTCG
>DATFIX010000023.1:0-7207 GCA_035269625.1 Natrialbaceae archaeon | reverse complement strand
CCGGGGTCGACGTCGTCCACGTCGGTTCCGCCGTCGGATTCCCACGTCCCGGCCACGACCTCCCTGCGAGGCGCCGCCGTCGTTACCGACTCACGGACGGCGAGATACGCCCCGACGACGACGCCGATGGCCAGGACCGTGCCCACGGCGTACACGACCGGGCCGGGACCGTGCATGGTGCCGGTCGAACCGCCCATCATGCCACCCATTGCCGAATCGACCGCCTGCTGTCGTTCGTCTGCCCGCCCGGTGAGGATTCCGCCCCCGAACGCTATCACCACGGCTGTCGCCCCGGCCAGCAGGTCGGCCGTCCGTCGGTTCATGGCCCGAGTCAGGGGCCCGAGACTCCTATGGGTTGTGAATCAGTTCGTCAAATACTGGACGATCGCCCTCGTCCTGCGATTCTGGTGATCGATATCGCTACCCGGCCGCGTTGGATTCCGCCGATTCCAGCCGCTCTTCGAGTTCCCCCAGCGAGTCCTCGACGTACTCGCACATCCAGTTTGCTTGCCGTTCGGTCTCCCGTCGGTCGTGCTGGTCCTGGACGTACAGCGATTCCAGGTAGGTCAAAGTGACGAGACTCGTGTACAGCAGGCGATGTCGGTCGTGGTCCTCTGGGAGAGGATCGACGGCCGCGTATCCCTCGCGAAAGGCCGACCGGGCCCACTCGCCCTCGTTGGCTTCGAGCGGGAGGGCGGTTCGCCAGTAGTCGTACTCCGGGGGCCCGACGATTGCGTGTTCGAAGTCGATTACGCCCGTGACCGTCTCGCGGTCGTCCGGGTCCAACGCGAGGTGGTCGGGCAGTAGGGTCCCGTGGCAGAGCACCGGGTCGCCGGCGTCGTCGAGGATTCCCGGGTGGTCAGGCAGGAACTCCATGGCGAAATCCACAATTCCTGCCCGCCCGGCGTCGGCCAGCGGTCCCCGGAGGTCTCGAAGGTGGTCGCGGACCACGGCGTGCCAGGACTCGCGGGTGTCAATGGTGAGGCTATCGCCGCTGGCTCTGGGACGCCCCGGCGCGTCGAACTCGGCCTCGGCGTGGAGTTTCGCCATCGTTCGACCCAGGGTACGGACGTGGGTTTCGCCGACTTCCGGATCGTCGCCCGGGAGGTCGTCGCACCACTCCGCGAGGTAGTAATCCTCGCCGACGGCCAGGATTTCGTGGACGGGAATCGAGGTGTGTTCTCCGACGTACTCCATCACTCGGGCTTCCGTGGCGGGGTCGGCCCGCGGCCCGTCGGCGACCTTGAGGATCGCCGGGTCGCCGTCGAGGCGCACCTCGTAGACCCGGTGTGGCGGGACGTCGTGCAGTTCGCCAAACACCGCGTGGTCGTCGGCGTGCCGTGCGAGCGTTCCGTGGAGGGTTCCCTGCATCGTTGTCACCGTCGCGTGACGGGCGACGACCGGCCGTAGCGCGGGAGAGTTCCGCAGCTACGGCCAGAAAAGAACGACGTTCGAGTCTGCGGGCTCGATTCGAGATGAATCTTGTGGGGCCCGTTCGGGTTATCGGTAGGCCGGGATGTCGGTCAGTTCCTCGCCGATGATCAGCGAGTGGATGTCGTGGGTGCCCTCGTAGGTGTAGACCGACTCCATGTTGGCCATGTGGCGCATCGGCGGGTAGTCCGCGGTGACGCCGTTGCCGCCGAGCATCTCGCGGGCGACCTTGGCCTGGTCGCGGGCCATGCGGACGTTGTTGCGCTTGGCCATCGAAATCTGGGCGGCCGTCACGTCGCCGCGCTCCTTGAGGTCGGCGAGGCGGTGCGCGAGCAGCTGGCTGGTTGTGATCTGGGTCGCCATCTCCGCGAGCTTCTCCTGCTGGATCTGGAAGCCCGCGATGGGCTTGTCGAACTGCTCGCGCTCGAGGGCGTAGTCGCGGGCGGTCTCGAAGGAGTCGCGAGCCACGCCGACCGCGCCCCACGCGATGGTGTAGCGGGCCTGGCTCAGGCAGGACAGTGGCGCCTTGAGCCCCTTGGCCTCGGGCAGCATGTTCTCCTTGGGAATCCGGGCGTTGGTGAGGCCGATCTCGCCGGTCGAGGAGGCGCGCATCGAGAGTTTGTCGCCCTGCTTGTTCGTGCTCACGCCGTCGCGGTCGGTCTCGACGATGAACCCGCGGACGGGCCGGTCCTCGTCGCTGACGTCACGGGCCCAGACGATCGCGACGTCCGAGATGGGGGCGTTCGTAATCCAGGTCTTGGAGCCGTCGAGAATGTAGTCGTCGCCGTCGCGTTCGGCGGTGGTCTCCATGCCGCCGGGGTCCGATCCGTGCTCGGGTTCGGTCAGGCCGAAGCAGCCGATCTCCTCGCCCGAGGCGAGTTTCGGGATCCACTCCTCTTTCTGTTCCTCGCTGCCCCACCGGTGAATGGGATAGATGACGAGGCCACCCTGGACCGACGAGAACGACCGGATGCCCGAGTCGCCGGCTTCCAGTTCCTGGTTGAGGAGACCGTAGGCCTTCTCGGAGATGTTGGCCAGGCCGTAGCCGTCCATGTTCGCGCCGTAGAACCCGAGCTCGCCCATCTCGGGGACGAGTTCCATCGGGAAGTAGTCGTCCTGGTACCACTCCGCGATGTTGGGCTTGACTTCCTCCTGGACGAACTCCCGCGCCGTCTCGAGAATCAGCCGCTCTTCCTGATCGAGGTCGTCCTCGATTCCCATATAATCGAGCATGTAAATACCCTGGTCCGGATTGGTGAAAAGTGCTCCTATCCCAAGCCATGGGCCGCAGCGGCCAGGGATCCGGTGGCAGTTCGGTCAGGTGGGGACCACGCCGCAGGGTCGGAGTTGTCGAAGCGTTTTCAACCTCCTCTAATCGTTTGGCAATCACGCTTATTTTCTACGGGTGAGAAGCCACTTATATGAATGATAGGATTCTAACAGGAATTGACGGTCTCGATACAGTTCTCGGCGGCGGGATGCTCCCCTCGCGGAGTTACATGCTCCGGGGGTCGCCAGGCGCAGGCAAGACGTTGCTCGGCGTCCACTTTCTCGTGGCCGGTACCGAGCGTGGCGAGGACGCGTTGTTCATCAACCTCGGCGAGGCCGAGGCGGACGTCCGGGAGAACGCCCGCGCGTTCGGGTTCGATCTCGACGACGTGGCGTTTCTCGACCTCAGCCCGAGTTCGGATTTCTTCGTCGAGGGGCGCAGCTACGAAATCTTCAGCGCCGACGACGTCGAGGGGGAGGGGATCACCGACGAGATCGCGACCGAAGTCGAGTCGTACGACCCGGACCGGGTCTTCGTCGATCCGCTGACCCAGTTGCGGTATCTCACCCGCGACGAGTTCCAGTTCCGCAAGCAGGTGCTGTCCTTTCTCCGGTTTTTGAAGGAGCAGGACGCCACGGTCTGTTTCACGTCACAGGACACTGATGCCACGCCGGACGACGACCTCCAGTTCATGGCCGACGCCATCGTCCACCTGGATTCGACGGCCCGAGGCCGAACGCTCGAAGTGTCCAAGTTTCGGGGATCGGATTTCCAGCGCGGGACGCATGCGGTCGTCATCGACGACGACGGCATGTCGGTGTACCCGGAGTTGCTTCCCGACGAGCGAGAGCGGGCGTTCCGCGACGAAGATATTTCGTCGGGCGTTCCGGCGCTCGATCGCCTCCTGTCCGGCGGAATCCAGGCCGGGACGGTCACCCTGATCAGCGGCCCGAGCGGCGTCGGCAAGACGACGACCGGGGCCCAGTTCGTGAAGGAGGCGGCCAGTCGAGGCGACCGGTCGGTGCTCTACCTCTTCGACGAATCCCGGGAGGTCTTCCTCCACCGGTGTGAGGCCATCGACATCCCGGTGCGGGAGATGATCGACCGGGGGACGCTGACGGTCACCGACCTCGAGGCGCTCGAATACTCGCCCCAGCGGTTCGCGAACGACGTCCGTAACGAGGTCGAGTCGGCCGACACCGACGTCGTGATGATCGACGGCATCGAGGGCTACAGACTGTCGGTCCGCGGTGGCGACGACGAACTCACCCAGCGGCTCCACGCCCTGGGCAACTACCTGCGCAACCAGGGCGTTTCGACCGTTCTCACCAGCGAGATTGGGAACGTCACCGGCGACTTCGAGGCCAGCAACCACGACGTCAGCTACCTCGCGGACAACATCGTCTTCCTGCGGTATCTGGAACTCGACGGCGAACTTCGCAAGGCGATCGGCGTCCTGAAGATGCGGGCCGGCGACTTCGAGCAAACGCTCCGGGAGTTCCGCATCACCGAAGACGGGATCGTGGTTGGCGAACCGCTCGAAGGGCTTCGGGGGGTCCTCAGCGGGACGCCCGAATGGGTCGATTCGGAACCCGAACCGGGTCGTCGATAGATGGAGACGATCCTGCTCCTCGTCGGCAATCCCGCCGACCGCCGCCTGCTCGAGGAGCATCTGGAACCCGACCACGACGTCATCGTTCCGGGCGGCGACGGAATTTCCGACGACCCGTTCGATCTGGTCCTGGCCGGCGACGCCTCGTTCGAGCGATACCGCGACGAGATAGCCGACAGAAAGGAGGCGACGTCGACGTTCCTTCCGACCCTGCTCGTGCTCTTCCAGCGGCGTCCTCGCGACCTGGATCGCTCGGACTGGGAGTTCTTCGACGAGATCATCCGGACGCCGGTCGATCCCTCGGAACTCGCCGGGCGGATCGAGGGGTTGCTCCAGACCCGCCACCTCTCGCTCGAACTGAAACAGGAACGCGATCGGAGCGAGCGTCGGTTTCGGGTCCTCTTCGACGACATCCCCGATCCGGTGGTCGTCCTTTCGCCCGATGGCGTGGTGCAGAGTGCGAACGACACCTTCGAGGAGACGTTCGCCGGGGAGGGCGAGCGCGTCGAGGGACGCTCGATCGAGACGATCACCGATGTTCCGGACGGCGTCATGGAGTGCCTGAAGACTGAACCGTCCGATGTCGACGGCCTCCCCGATGTCGGCGACTTCGAGACGTACACCGTGACCACCGCCGACGGTGACGAGATGATCGCCGAAGTCAACGTCGACCCGGTCGTTCAGAACGCCAATCGCGTGGAGTGGATCGCGGTCTCCCGGGACGTCACCAGGGAGATCGAACGAAAGCGGGAACTCGAACGGCAGAACGAACGACTCGAACGGTTCGCCAGTTTCGTGAGCCACGACCTTCGGAACCCGCTCATGCTCGCCCAGAACGCCACCCGGGCGGCCCTGGAACGCTACGGCGAGGACGAAGACCTCCGCGACGCCGACGATTCGCTCGACCGAATGAGTCGGCTGATCGAGGACGTGCTGGCGCTCGTCCGGGAGGGGAAAACCGTGAAAAATCCGGAGCCAGTCCGCGTCGAATCCGCGGTACAGACGGCCTGGAACGCCTTCGAGGCCGACGTCGCGACGGTGGTAATCGGCGACGATTTGCCGATGATTTGCGCCGACGAGGACCGACTCGTGCGGGTGTTCGAGAACTGCTTCCGGAACGCCGTGGAACACGGCGTCGCCGACGATTCTTCGACGGGCAAATCCGGCGTCACGATCCGCGTCGGACCGCTGGCGGACGGGTTCTACGTCGAGGACGACGGTCCCGGGATTCCCGAGGCCGACCGCGAGGACGTCTTCCGTCGCGGGTACACGACGGCCGAGGACGGGACGGGATTCGGGTTGAACATCGTCGCGTCGATCGCCGAGGCCCACGGCTGGTCGGTCAAGGCCTGCGAGGGCGAGGAGGGCGGTGCACGCTTCGAGATCACGGACGTCGAGACCGTCTGAGATCGCGTTTCGGCGTAGTTACCGGTTCGTCGGTCGTTTCCCTTCAGCCTGCACCTCGCGAACGTACTCGATGAAGTTGTCGAACAACCGTTTCGTTTCGCCGGCGGCCGCCAGGTTCTCGTCGTCGATGCCGGCGAGGACGGCGTCGATCCGGTCGTCGTCGAGGAACTCCTTGCCCTCGGTGACGGTCCGGGCGGTCTCGGCGTCGTACTCGGGGTGGAACTGGACGCCGAACGCGTGACCGACCCGGAAGCCGTAGTTGGCGACGTCGGTCTCCGCGATCGGTTCGGCACCGGGCGGGAGTTCGGTGACGGCGTCGCCGTGGGTGGCGAACGCAACGAAGGGATCGTCGAGGCCGGAGAGGAGCGGGGCGTCGCCGATCCGGCGGATCTCGCGATACCCGATCTCGAACTGGCCCATGTCCTCGACGGTCCCGCCGAGGACGTCGCCCAGCAACTGGTGGCCCCAGCAGACGCCCAGGACGGGCAGGCCGCGGTCGATCCCCTCGCGGACGTATTCGCGGGTCTCGTCGATCCAGTCGTCGTCCCAGTAGACCGAGGCGGCCGATCCCGTGATCGCGATAGCGTCGAAGTCGAAGGCGTCGGGGATCTCGCCCTCGTCCACGTCGAACTCGACGGTGTCGGTGCCCAGTTCGCGCCGGAAGTTCCGGCGGGTGTGACCCTCGTCGTCGTGGATGGCCGCGTTCAGGACGGCGATTCGGAGGGGTTCCGTCTGGTTCATCGAGTAGCGGTTTGTCATCGACTGGCAAGTCGGTTGCGCAACCGGAACCCGACGGGCTGAAAACGCGGTCCGGGTCAGGTCCGTGCGATCGGGGACCCCACCCGAAAGACGAACACGCCCCAGCCGAGGTACTTCCGGCCGTACTCGAGGTACGTCGATCGATTGTCGTCGATCCACCGGTAGAGGGCGTCGCGGTCCGGGTCGTCCGGGTTGTTCCTGAGGTACTCGTCGACCGTCTTCCACTGCTTCGCCTCGTATCGATCCCAGTCGTCGTCGCTGGCACGGACGGTTTCGACGAGTTCGTATCCCGATCGCTGGGCTCGATCGAGGAGGTCGGGCAGCAGCGCGAACTGGTCCTCGTCGCCGTCAGTCAGCGCCTGTACCGCTTCGCTGGGCGGCTCCTCGGTCCAGAAGGGCTCTCCGACGACGAGGAGACCAGCGTCGTCCCGCAGAGCTCGACGTAACAGATCGAGCGTTCCCACGAGACCGTCCCCGATCCAGGTGGCCCCGATGCAACTGGCGACGTCGACGTCGTGATTCTCGACCGGGTACTCGGTCGCGTCCGCTCGCTCGAACGTGACCCGGTCGGCGACGTCGAGCTCCGCCGAGCGCTCCCGTGCTGCTTCGACGAAGACCTCGCTGACGTCCACGCCGGTGCCGGTGGCGCCGTGGCGGGCCGCCCACTGGCACAGAAGTTCGCCTTTCCCCGACGCGAGGTCGAGCAGTTCCGTGTCGCTCGAGACGTC
>DATFIX010000022.1:0-19409 GCA_035269625.1 Natrialbaceae archaeon | reverse complement strand
CAGACGATCCTGCCGTTCGGGGTCACCTCGATCACGCGGTGGTTCATCGAGTCCACGACCAGGGTGTTCCCGTTGGGGAGACGGTCGGCGTCGCGCGGCCAGTTCAGGTTCCCGGTGAGGGTCCAGGTGCGCTTCCACTCGCCCTCGCCCGGCGGGCCGCCCACGCGCTCGTACTCGACGATGCGATCGTTCTCGGAGTCGGCGACGAGGATCGTCGGCGTGCCGTCATCGCTTTCGAAATACTCGGGGTTGTGCTGTTCGTACAGCGTGTCGTGATCGCCGTCCCGGCCCAGGCGGAGGTCGATCGCCTTCGTCGAGCGGTTGACGACGATCACCTGGTCGAAGTTCCGTGGCGAGACGAGGAACTCGCCCTCCCGGATCCGGTCGACGTCGTTGACGTGCGTCCAGTCTTCGGTCATGACGCCCTCGCCGGTGTCGTCGGGATAGTGGTTCTCGAAGGACCACTCCCAGGTGACTTCCTCGCGAGTGAGATTGTAGACGAACACCCGGTCCTGGCTGCGGCGGTCCTCGTCGTAGTTGATGCCCGCGACGAGGAGTTCGTCACCGTTGATCAGGTCGACGTCGTGGATGTCCGGGCTGTCGAAGCGTTCGGTCCAGACGCGTTCCCGGGTGTCCGGATCGAATTCGTAGACCACCGTCGCGCCCTCCACGGGGTTGACGACGAGCAGGTTGCCGTTCGCCAGCGGATCGACGTCGTAAAACCAGTTCCGGTGCCCGTCGGGGCCGTCGTGGATCCACTCCGCGGTCCCGTTCGGCCCGACGCCGACGATGCGCGAGGGGCGACCGGACAGCGAATACCCCCCGGCGTTCCACCCCTGCGTGGCGACGACCGTCGTCCCGTTCGCCGGCGATTCGACTGTCCCTGCCCCCAGCCGCGGCGTCTCGTACGAAAGCGTCAGCGTGCCGCTCGAAAGCAGGAGCAGGACGACGAGTATCTCGACCAGGTAGCGAGATAGCCGCCGCCGACGGGGCGGTGGAACCACATAGAACAGGTTTTATGACATCGACATAATCCTTTCGCTACTCGGGGTCTCCAAAATCGTCGTCATCTTGGTCGTCGTCATCATTGCTTTCTCAGTCGTCCTCCTCGTCATCATCGTCCTTGTCGTCATCATCATCTTTGTCGTCATCATCGTCCTCGTCGTCGAGATCGTCTCCGACGTCGTCGCCGGCGACTCCACGGGCAATCTCGATCATCTCCGGCGTCGTGAGTGCCGTCACCCGGTCGCGAAGCACTCCGAACGTCCGATCGGTGAGGTCGAACTGCTCGCGAACTGGTGGGGACAACGCCTCGGCAGCTGCTTCGACCTGGTCGAGGCGTTGTTCGAGGATCAGACTCTGGGCGACGAACCCGGTCACACGAGTTCGATACTCGCGATCGTCGTCATCGTCGTCGATCTCCTCGAGTACGGCCCGCTGGACCTCCAGCGCATCGAGGCGAGTGCGGATCCGCTCTCGCTCCGTGACGATTACCGTTGCACGGGACTCGTCGTCGGTCGCCTCGGCGAGTCGTTCCTCGAACGACCGGCTATCGTACGCTTCGCGAACCTCCGCTTCCTGCGCGCCGACGATCCCCGTGAACCCGAGCCCCGCTCCGTCGTCGGTTCCGTTCACCGGTCGGTCACCGGACAGAATCCCGCCGACGTCGAACAGAATGATGCCCGCCAGCACTGCACACACGAGGGCGAGCCCGAATAACACGGCAGGGATCGTTTTCGTGGTCGCCCGGGTATCAGTCTCTCTAATCGGCCGGCGACCCGCCACCAGTGACTGACGCTTCCCTGTCATGATTCTTCCTCTGGCCCCTTCGGTTCATCGTGTGCCGGTACTGAGAGAACGTTCTCGTTCCCGATCCGAAAGCCCTCGAGCGCGCCGTCTTCACGGAGCCCCGTCACGGCCCGGCTGACCTTCGCGTCGCTCCACTTGAGCGTCGCGACTAACTCTCGCTGTTTCATCCGGCCCCCGCGCCGTTCGATTTCCCAAAGTACGCGTTCTTCATTGCTTAGCAATTCGACATCGACACCGGCCTCGACGGGGTCGGGAGGGTTCTCCTGACCCCCATCTGGGTTGGTCGCCCGCGGATCGGTCGCTTCGGACGGCCCTGTGGCTATAGGATCAGCACCACCGCTGGCCCGCCACCAGAACAGGAGGCCACTCGCAGCGAAGAGGACGCTCACTCCGAGCAAGGCGACGGGTACTGGATCGATCCCCGGACCGCCCCTGACGAGTTCAATCTGGGGGCCTGCCTGGTCGAACCAGACCGGCCCTGCCCAGATCGCTGCTTGGTCGCGTTGCTCGGTGGGGCTCGGGTGGACGCTGCGAGCATCGTATCCCTCCGGCCAGGAAACCTGAAGTTGGGTACCCTCCTCCAAATAGAGCCCGGCGAGAGCGTCGCCGACGCGCAGATCGCCGTCGTTGACTACGGCGAAGCCATGCCACGTGAAACGGTAGGCCACGACGCCGTAGGGGGCGGGGAGCTGGCGGATCTCCGCCCGGACGGCAACGTCGGTGACGTTCATCGGGCGGTCCGTACCGGCCGCTGCTGTCCGGACCGTTTCAGTCACCCGTCGCTCGAACCGGTCGAGATAGACGGTCTGGTTCGCGGCGATATCCCGCTGGAGCCCAGCGAACGCGGTGCCCCCGGTCGCGTCGTCGACGGGGAACCGATACTCGACCGTCACCGCGGCAGCGCCGTCCTCGCGAACGTCGAACCGCAGCAGGACGCGTTCCGTGTCGAGTTCGGCTTCTTGAAACTGGACCTGTGAGTGATTTTCGAGAGAGACACTCTCGGACTCGACTGCGGCGATGATGAGCGGTTGTGTCCCCGCGACCGGAGCCGCAACGAGGGCGATGAGAAGCGTGAAATACAGGGCTCGTTGCATGTGTCCCCCCTATTCGTAAAGAACGCGGGTTGCGAGCATATGGTTATCGCCGACGGGTTCTCGAACAGGTTCTCACTGTTGTCGGGGATCACTGTCAAGGGATGCAATCCACTGCAAAACGGGCTCAAACCCATGAAAACGGCCGAGAGAACCTTTCTACCTTTTCTCGGTCGGTCGCCTGCTGGATGGTGAGGTAACAAACATGAACTCCACAACGAAACTGCTCGTCCTCCTGATCGTGGCGGTCGTCGTGACCGGGGGCGCGGCAGCTGCGGTGAGCGGGGCAAGCCCCGGGGCTTTCGAGGGAAGTACGTCGGCCGATCTCGATGACGTCGCCGACGATCGTGAGGATAATCGCGACGACCAGGAGCGTGACCAGGATGGCGACGACGACCGCGACGATCGGGACGACCGCGACGATGGGATCGAACGGGACGATGATGACGACGCTGACGACGCCGAGGAGGACGATCGGAACGATGACGGCCACGACGAGCGTCAGGACGTGACCGTCGCTCGTGACACCGACGACGATGTCAGTGTTGACGGCGGCCTCTACGTGGCTCCAGGCGTGACCATTGACGGGAACGTCGAGGCCGGTGGTGCCGTCGAACTCGGTGCCGGTGCACACGTTGACGGGAACATCGAGGCTGACGGCACTGTCACGCTCGCCGAGGACGCATCCGTGAACGGGAACATCGGGGCCGATGGTGCTGTCACGCTCGGTGAGGGCGCCGAGGTGGATGGCAATATCGAGGCGGCCGGAGCAGTCGACGTCGGGCCCAATGCGGCCGTGGATGGCAACATTGAAGCTGACGGTGACGTCACGATCCGGGAGAACGCCGACGTGGACGGGGACGTCACGGGGGCAACCGTCTCTGTTGCCGGTAGTGCCGACGTCGACGGAGACATTACCGAGAAGGATTGATATCCCTTCGGGAAACCAGGTTCGAAGGAAAACGATCGGTTCGTCCGGCCCGACCGACGGGCTCCCTACACTCTACTCCTGAGTTTGCGTGATTTCGTAGCCGAAGTGCATCACGTTGTGCGGCATGATCCGCACCGTCCATTCGCCGGACTCGGGCTTCGAAACCTCGTAGGTGACCTCGTATCGCTCGCCACCGGTCGAGTACGTCCCGTCACCCGCACCGTTGCGGCGATCGTCTGCGAGGTCGACGCCGCCGGATTTCGTCCGGGTGACCTTCTCGGGCTCCACGACGGTGCCGTTCGGGGCGACGAAGACGATGTCGAAGCTCGGTTGTTCGACACTGGCCTCCTGTTGCTGGCGATAGTGGCGGTTCGCCGTCACCGTGAGCGACATCGTTTCAGCGTCCTCTTTGACCTGCACGGTCGTCTCGAAGGGTGCATCGGGTTGTTCCCAGACCTCTAACGAGAGATCGATTCGTTGCCAGTACCCCCGGTCGTCGCGCCGATGCGGATCCTTGAGGCCGAGACTGAACTCGGTGTCGTAGCGTCCGGAGGCTGCATTTTCGGGCACGTCGATCGTGACGGTCACGTCGACTGATTCGCCAGCGGGAACCTGTGATGGCGCGTCGATGTCGATCCAGGATCGCTGGAGTTCCTGATCGTTGCCACTGCTACTGTAGTGGTGTGGCGACGAGTCGATCTCGAGTTGCGGGTTCAGTGGAACGGACTGATCGCCGGTGTTTTCGATCGTGATCGTGCGCGTGACGGTCTCGCCCGCCTGCACGCGAGCGTTCAGGTAGTCGCCCTGCGTGATTTCCACGATCGGTTCCTTGTACACGGACAGCGCGAAGCCAGCCGCGTGGACTGGTCGAGGCGGCCGGTCCTCGTAGGAAATCGTTTCATCCGTGAACGCGATGGTGCCGCGGTAATCGGCCAGGTCGGCGTCGTTCGGGACGTCGACCGAAACCTCGAAGGTTCGCTCTTCGTCGGGACCCAGGGTGACGTCACCCGGTTCGATCGTCACCCAGTCGGGCTTGACCGGGCGCTGACTCCCCATCTTCGGCACGAACACGTGGGGCGAGAGATCCACCGCGTGGTCGTCACCGTTTTCGACAGTGATGGAGAACGAGTCGGACTCGCCCGGCTTCAACTCCATATGCCGGTAGTCGGCATCGATGTACAGCCGGGTGTACTCCTCGGACTCGTTCGTCGCGGCGAGGGAGTCGACTGCTGGGTCGTCTCCGGTAGTTGGTGTGCGATGCTCCGGTGTGGCGTAAGCAGTGGCAACCGGCGTCAAGAGGCCGACTGCCAGGAGTACGGCAAAGAGCTGTTTCAGTTGCATAGTTGTGAGCGGGGACCGAGTGATGACCTCGGTCGAATGGATCGTCGCGGAGTATGGAAAAGTAAGCTGGGATACCTAAAATTCCGATTTTTGTTACCGATGTCCCGAGGGGCATCCACCCCCACCGTTAGGATCGCGTTACGTTTGACGGGGGTTGTGGTAGACGGCGAAGGCTTCGAGCCGTTCTTGAGCAGTGTCGAGCGCGACGTGGCTGAAACTATTTGTAAACGATGAAATTCGACATTCTATTCCCAAAAGACACGTTCGATGGCGTTTCGATTTCCACGTGAGATGATCTGAATTGTGCACCCACTCGTGAATCGCCACGTGACTCCGATCGACTCCCAATCCATAGAGAAATTGACTCGCATCCCGTAATGACATACCCACCAAGTGACATCGGATGCCCACTTGAATCGCCCAGTCGGGAGTCCGCTGACGCTCCACAAACGACAAGTCGATCTACGCGATACACTCGCTGAGGCATTCGATTTCGGTCATGGACACCCGAATCATCGAACGCCTCATTCTCCAACTTGACGCGACCGTTCGGGCTGGGTCGACCCTCATCGTGACCCTCAAATCTTCCGACGAGTTCCACGACGCCACAGGCGACATCGAGTCCCTGGACCAGGGTGAGTCAGTGGACGCTATGCCGACGCTCTCGTTCACCGAGGGACGACGAGCCCATCGAGACGCTGACGCCGCGTGTCCTTGCGCTCGTCGAGGCCATTCGTCGGGGAGAGCCATCCAGTATCAACGAGGCTGCCCGGGTTGTGGACCGAGGCGCAAAGAACGTCATCGAAGAACTCGGTCGACTTGCGCAGCTGGGAATCATGGCGCGCGGTGCGTTCCTGCGATGCAAAAATCACCGCTGCCGGGCATCGACGCCACGGAGAGGGTGGGACTGCAGGGTCGCCCGCACCTGCTCGGCCGCCTCGGCGGCGGCCCGGGCGCGGTCCTCGTCGGAGAGGTCGGCGATGGAGGTCATGGACGTAGAATACTTCCGAAACGGTAAGTACTTCGTGGACGGTCAAATCCCGATTTGACCGTTGAGGCCGAATGTGATCGGCCACCGACCGGGTTCCAGATTCGAACCGTCCACTACACCCGCAGCGACCGATAGAACGCGCCCGTCGCGAGGAGCGCGGCGATGACGAAGTACCCGACTGCTCCGAGCAGCGGGTCGAGGTTCACGCTCGACGTGAATCCAGCGTCGGTCGCGACCTTGATGACGCCGTGGGCGGGCAGGTACGCGGCGATCCAGTGGTACTCCTCGACCATCGGGTTCTGGAAGAAGAAGACGTCGATCATCGGGAGCATCAGCATGGTGTAGACGCCGGCCAGGCGACTCAGGATTAGCCCCGAGAGGGTGCCGAGCATGCCGTAGGTGAGCGCGAGGAGGAGCGACGCGGCGACGACCCAGCCGACCCGCTCGGGGACGAATTCGATCGCGAGGACGGCGATCGAGACGCCGATGGCGACGAGGCCGGCGATAGCGATCAGGACGTACCGGGCGATCACCAGATGAACGGGACGGTAGCCCGCCACCACGAGGCGGCCGTCGGCGTCCCGGGCCGTCAGCATGACGAACAGGCCCGCGAGGCCGCCGATGAGCGCGCCCATCATCGGGATCAGGAGGACACCGTACACCTCTATCGTGGCGACGAGCGTCCGGCCGGCCCCGGGAACCGTGATCGGGACCTCCGAGGCGGGCAGGACGTAGACGAAGATGCCGACGAAGTATGCCGGGAGGAACGCCAGCAGGGCGAGCAGGACGGGCGTCCGGGCGTACTCGCGCAGACCCATCTCGAAGGCCGTCGCCAGGCGGTCGGAACCCAGTCGGCCCCGGCTCATGCGGCGACACCTCCGTCGCCGGTCAGGCGGACGTAGAGGACCGACACGACCGCGAGCGCGACCAGGAGGTACGCGACGCCACCGACGGCGTCGGCCGTCGCGACCGTCCCGTCGAAGACTGCGTCGCGGAACAACTGGTGGGGGAAGTGCAGCGGGAAGACATTGAGGATGGCTGCGTTCAGGTCGAGGATCCCGCTGGAGAAGAAGTCGTCCGCGTCGACGAGGAAGACGAGGACGAGGGAGCCCTCCAGCGCGCGCGGCAGGACCGCGCCGATGAGCATTCCGATCAGTCCGTAGATGAAGGCCGCGAGGGCGAGGGCACCGAAAGCCGCGATCGGTGCCGCCACTGGCGTACTCCACCAGAGGACCGCCAGCGAGACGCCGGTGATGACGAGGCTGCCGATGACGACCGTGACGAGCCTGGAGACGAACAGTTCGACGCGGGAGTACCCGCAGATCCGGAGGCGCTCGTCGGCCTGGAGGGCGCTGATGACCTGGAAGAGTCCCAGCACGCCGGCGAAGAACGCGACCGTATACATGGCGCCGTTGAGTCGGCCCATCTCGACCATCTGGGCGGTGTCGATGAACGGCAGCGACGGGAACGCCTCCATTGCCGCGCCGTAGCCCTCGACCATGGCGATGGGGAGCGCGATCAACAGCACGACGTTGATCGGCGTCCGGACGAACGCCCGGACGTGGGAACTCACGCCGGCCCGGAGTCGGCGGCCGCGCCCGGCGGCCGTCCCGACTCCCCCATGCGCTTCACGGGCGTCCGCCATTCGCTCCCACCCCTCGGGGGTCGTTGCCGGCGCGCTCGGTCGGATCCTGTCCGGTCACGTCGCTCAGCGTCCCGTCGGCGAGTTCGAGGATGCGGTCGAACCGGTCGCGCTCGCTGACGAAATGGGAGATGATCGCGATGGCGGTGCCGGCCTCGGTCAGTTCCTCGGTCAACTCCCAGAACGCGAGGTAGGTCTCCCAGTCGAAGCCCGTGTAGGGCTCGTCGAGCATCAGGACGTCCGGGTCGTGCATCAGCGCGATGGAGAGGTTGACCTTCTGGCGGTTGCCGCCGCTGAGGTGATCGACGCGGTAGTCCAGGAAGCGCTCGAACCCCAGGCGGTCGGCGTACTCGTCGCGAACCCGTTCGATCTCGTCGTCGTCCATCCCGTAGGCGGTGCCGAACAGGCGGAACGTTTCCCGGACGGTCAGGCGGTCGTACAGGTGCGGTTCCTGGGGGCACCACCCGATGGTCGTTTCGCGCGAGACGCTCCCGGCGTCGGCCTCGAGGGCCCCGACCAGGATCTTCATCAGCGTCGACTTTCCGGACCCGTTCTCGCCGACGATCCCGACGATCTCGCCGGGATAGATCTCGACGTCCGCCCTGTCCAGCACCTCGACGGTTCGGGTGAACGGGATCGGGAGTTTCGGGCCGTAGGTCTTTGCCAGGCCGCTCGCGCGCAACACCGGCGTCCCCCCGGTCCCGCCGTCGGAACCGGTCCTCCCGTCGGACTCGGCCGTGTCCGCACGGTCTACAAACATATTCACTATCTACCGAACATACGGAACCAAACGATTTCCTTCTTTCGGGGCGTAGGGTCGATCGATGAGCGAGACCCCCGACGTCGTGAAGGACGCACGCGAGGAGGTCATCTCGGCCATGGAACGGGTCGCCGAGATGGTCGGGTTGAACCGGAGCTACGCCCGCCTCTACGGGGTTCTCTACTTCGAAGACGATCCCGTGTCGCTCGACGAACTGGCCGAGCGCAGCGGGTACGCCAAGTCGACCGTGAGCACCGCGATGCGAAAGATGGAGCGACTGCACTTCGCGCACCGCCGGTCGATGCCGGGCGAGGGCAAGAAGGCCTTCTTCGAGGCCGAACGCGACTTCTGGTTCATCGTCCAGCGCCTCATGGAACAGGAGGGAAAGCGCGAGATCGAGATCATGCAACGGGCGCTCTCGTCGGCGATCGAGGACCTGGAGGACGCCGAGGGCGAAGTCGTCGACCGCGACCTGGAGCGAGTCCGGTCGCTGAAAGCCACCTACGATCGATGGGAGTCGCTCGTCGCCCTCCTGACGAGTCGCCGGCTGCAGACGGTGACCGACCTCGTGAACCGAATCCGCGGTTCCGACGACGAAAGCGTTTAGCCCCGGACGGTCAGTATCGGGGGTATGGCCGACCCATCGGACCTCGCGGATCGCGTACAGGCGGGCGATCTTCGGTCGTACGAACTCGAAGCCCACGCCGACCCGGACGTGGCGACGGCGGCGAGACGGGAATTGCTCGCCCGGGAAACGGGCGCTGACCTCGACGCTATCGGCGACTACACCTTCGACGCGGCCGACGTCGAGGCCAACATCGAGAACGCGATCGGTGCGGCCCAGGTGCCGATGGGCGTCGCCGGACCGGTCCCGGTCGATGGGGGTGCTGCCGACGGCGAGTACTACTTGCCCATGGCGACGACCGAGGGGGCACTCGTGGCCAGCGTGAACCGCGGGCTGGCGACCGTCCGCGACGCGGGCGGGGCGACGGCCAGGATCACCGACTCGGGGATGACCCGGGCACCGGTGTTTCGCGTCGAGGGGATCGCCGAGGCCGAAACCGTCGTCGAGTGGGTCGCCAACCACGAGGACGACCTCCGGGCGGCCGCCGAGTCCACGACCAGTCACGGCGAACTGATCGGGATCGAGCCCTACGTGGTCGGCGACTCCGTCTACCTCCGGTTCGCCTACGACACCAAGGACGCGATGGGGATGAACATGGCCACCATCGCCACCGAGGCGGCGGCCGCGGTCGTCGAGGCCGAAACCCCGGCATCGCTCGTCGCCCTGTCGGGGAATCTCTGTACGGACAAGAAACCCGCAGCGATCAACGCGGTCGAGGGCCGCGGGCGGACCGTCACGGCCGACGTCCTGGTCCCCGAGTCCGTCGTCGCCGACCGACTCGATACGACGGCCGCCGCCATCGCGGAGGCCAACACCCGGAAGAACCTCGTCGGGAGCGCCAAGGCGGGGAGCCTGGGGTTCAACGCCCAGGCCGCGAACGTGGTTGCCGCGGTCTTCCTCGCGACCGGGCAGGACGCCGCCCAGATCGTCGAGGGGGCCAACGCCATCACGACGGTCGACGACCGCGACGGCGACCTCTACGCCAGCGTCTCGCTCGCATCGCTGGAGGTCGGGACGGTCGGCGGCGGGACCAAACTCGCCACCCAATCCGAAGCCCTGGACGTGATCGGCCTCCGGAGCGGCGGCGATCCGCCCGGCGCCAACGCCGACGCGCTCGCGGAAATCATCGCGGCCGGGGCGCTCGGCGGCGAACTCTCCTTGCTGACGGCGCTGGCTGCGGATCACCTGGCCAGCGCTCACGAATCGCTGGGGCGATAACCAAACTGGCGGCTACGTCAGATTGCCGACGACGCCGACGCTCTGCAACCCGGCGAAAAACAGCGCGACGCCGCTCGCACCCAGCGTCCCCAGGGAGAAGGCAACGAATTCGGGACCCGCGATCGTCTGTCCGAGGATGGCGGTTATCCACCCGACGACGGCGACCGCGTGGGCCGCGGCCGCGACGTGATTTTCATGGTGGGCGTGATGGACAGCGCCGGCAACGAACGCGACCGCAAAGAACGAGTACGCGGCGACAAGGGGATGCACGACGACGAACGTCTTCCCGGCCACGTCGGTCGCCAGGCCGAGCGCGCCCAGCGCCATGAGGACGCTCATCGTGAAGAGCGGGGTTTCCGGTTCCGCCCGGGTCACGTCGTCCATACCGGAAATCGTCACACGAGGAATAAAAACGCGATGGCCGATTTCCGGCGATGGCGGTCGATACCCCGTCCGATCTCCACTTTCACTTTCACTCCGCACCCGTGGCTCGGCTTTAATCGTTTCCGACGGTAATTCAGCGGTGCGTCCGTCGGGCGAGTACCCGCGGGCGCACTCACGAGGTGATCACGATGTCAGTACGCCCCGACAGGATTCGCCGACGCGTTGCGCCGTGGCTTCGACTGGTAAAGCTCCTGCTGACGATCTGTCTGCTCGCGCTGGCGCTCTGGCGTGGCGTGGTCGTCCTCCCGTTCTAGGCGAGCACGAAACCGGATCGGCTTCTCACGACGCCGACTCGATATCGACAGCCCCGTCACAGGAGCCGATACTGGCCGTCCGACTCGACGACTTCCCCGCGTCGCCGGAGTTTTTCGAGGGCCGTTTCGACGTAGGTGGCCGGAACCCCGCGGTCCTCGGCGTACTCGACGACGGCGGACTCGGTGGGACGGTCCAGGTCCCGGAGGGCCTCGCGAACGATCTCTTTTCGCGAGGACGGCGAGGCGTTCGTCCCCCGTTCGGCACGGTCGCCGACAGCCTCGACCGGGTCCGAGTCGACGCCCGACCGTTCGAGGTACTCGCGGTCGTCGACGACGTCCTCGTCCACCTGGTCCTCCATCTCGGCGAAGGAATCGAGTTCGGCAAACGCCTCGCCCTGGCCTTGTCGGTTCGCGAGCATCGAGGACCGCACCTCGCGAGCGTGGTCCTCGTCGTCGGTCTCGACGAACTGCTTGAGTTTCTTCATCTGATGACGCTTGCCACAGCGTGGGCACTCGGTCGTCTCGGGTCGGCCATCGACGATCCAGAGCGCCTCGCACTCGCTGCACCCGACGACCGAATACATGGCCGAGGCTTGCGCCCGTTCGCAATTGAACCTTTAGGTCGTTCGGACCGTGGGTCCCCCCATGGAGATCGAATCCACCGGCTCCGCGGAACGAACCGAGGCCGTCGATGGCGTTCACCTGTTCCTGCTGGCCGGCGGCGAGAACGCGAACCTGCAGGGCTTCGAGATCGAACCCGGCGCGACGATTCCCGAGCACGAACACCCACACGAGCAACTCGGGATCGTCGTCGCGGGAACGCTGACGTTCCTCGTGGACGGCGAGGAGTACGACGTCGGTCCGGGCGACACGTACCACCTCGCCGGCGACGAACCGCACGGCGCCGAGAATCGCACGGACGAGACCGTGGTGGGCTACGACGTCTTCAGTCCGCCGCGGGACGACCCGGACTGGCTGGAATAAGTGGCCCTGCCGCAGCGGGAAGGCGATCGCCACTTTCAATTTTGGAAGTCTTTATGTTGGTGGTGCGCAACGACCCGCCCATGTCTACTGTTGACGGGTGGGGATTGCGGGGAATGGCGCAGCAAGCGAACCCGGCGTTCGCGGCGGGGGCGGTCGTGGTTCCGGTGGCCGCGCTCGCCGGGGCGATTATGACCGGGGACTTCAGGCCGTTGTTCTACGTCCACGTCATGGCCGGTGTGCTGTGGACGGGCGTCGACGTGTTCATGGGTGCGGTCCTCGGTCCGGTCCTCGGCGGGCTCTCGATCGACGAACGCGCGTCGGTCTTCGAGCGTTTCACGCCGAAGATGACCTTCCTGATGCCGACGCTCGCGGTCGTCACGATCGGTGGCGGGATCACGCTGGCGACGGAACTGGGCAAGTTCCCGCACGCCAACCCCTGGCTGGCGATCGTGACGGCCGCCGTCCTCCTGCCCGTCGTCCCGTTGATCGCCGCCCAGTTCGACGCACTCCGCGACCGGCGAACAGTGGTCGCGTTCGTCCTCGCCCTGGCCATCTCCGCCGCGGCGCTCGCGGTGACGCTGCCCGCCTTCGCGTGGACCTCGCAGGAAATGCTGCTGGTCCTGGGAATCGTCACGCTCCTGTCGGTCCTCGGCTTCGGCGTCATCCTGCCGGGCGAGGTTCGCATCTACCGCGAACTTCGATCCACGAACCCGGACACCGAGACGATCAGCACGATCGGAATGCGAAACGCGAGGCTGGGTGGGGTCCAGGGACTGTTGCAACTCGGTATCATCGTTGCGATGACGTTCCTCCGCTTCTAGAAATCGGCTGGCGATCGGGACGACGGTACGCCTCGACTCAGTTCGGGTGGACGGGGGACGTTACTCGTCGAGTTCCTTCAGCGTGAACCACCAGTCGCGCTGGTCGTAGCCCTTCTCCTCGGCCTCCTTGATGCGGGCCTTGGCACCCTCGTCGTCCGACGGCGGCGGCAGGAGGACGCGATCGCCGAAGTCGTCGTTCTCCGGCCAGTTGGCCGGCGTGGCGACCTCGTGTTCGTCGGCGGTCTGGAGCGCCTTCAGCGTGCGAAGGATCTCGTCCATGTTGCGGCCGGCCTCGGCCGGGTAGTAGAGGACGGTCCGGACGGTGCTGGTCGGGTCGACGATGAACACGGCGCGGACGGTGCTCGTGCCGGCACCCGGGTGGATCATGCCGAGTTGCTGGCCGACGCGGCCGGACTCGTCGGCGATGATCGGGAACCCGATGTCCACGTCGAGTTCCTCGTCGATCCAGTCGGTCCACTTGATGTGCGAGTGCACCCGGTCGACCGAGAGGCCGATCAGGTTCGCGCCCAGTTCTTCGAACTCCTCGCGTCGCTGCTCGAAGGCGACGAACTCCGTCGTGCAGACCGGCGTGAAGTCACCCGGGTGGCTGAAGAGGACGAACCATTCGCCCTCGTACTCGTCGGGCAGACTGAGCGTTCCGTGCGTCGATTCGACGTCCATCTCGGGGAACTCGTCCCCGATGAGGGGCATTCCCTGCTGGCTTTCGTCTTCCATTGTTACGGTCATTGGTTTGTGGTCCGCCCACTTCAATCTACCCAAACCAAACGAGATTTTCCTATACTGGAAACAAATATTATGGATTCGTAATCCAAGGGTGTGGCTCGATCGATACAGACGGCTCGAAACCGTGTAGTGTCGTAAAAATATAATCGGGGCAACAATAGCTGTTGTGCCCAATCCAGCCGAAATCCCACGGCTACGGCCGCAGACCGTTCAGGCCAGTTCGTGGACCGTCTCGGCGACGCGGTCGGCGAACTCGCTCGTGCCGACCTTCTCGCCGCCCTCGATGTTGCGGTGGAGGTCGTAGGTGACGTACTTCGAGGCGATGGTCTCCTCGACGGCGTCGCCCACCAGCTGGGCCGCGTCGTCCCAGCCCATGTACTCGAGCATGATGCGGCCCGAGAGGATCATGGCGCTCGGGTTGACCTTGTCCTGGCCGGCGTACTTCGGGGCGGAGCCGTGGACCGGTTCGGCCAGGACGCTCGCCTCGCCGAAGTTGGCGCCGGGGGCGATCCCCAGGCCGCCGATCTGGGCGCCGGCCGAGTCCGAGAGGTAGTCGCCGTTCAGGTTCGGCATCGCCAGCACGTCGTACTCGTCGGTGCGGGTCAGGATCTGCTGGAGCATGTTGTCGGCGATGCGGTCGTTGACGACGACCGCGTCCTCGGGCGCCTCGCCGTCGCGCTCCTCCCAGAGGGTGTCCTCGGTGATGACCTCGTCGCCGTACTCCTCCTCGGCGACCTCGTAGCCCCAGTCCCGGAACGCGCCCTCGGTGAACTTCATGATGTTGCCCTTGTGGACGAGGGTGACCGAGTCCTGATCGTGTTCGAGGGCGTAGTCGATCGCCTCGCGGACGAGGCGCTTGGTGCCGAATTCCGAGATGGGCTTGACGCCGATCCCGACGGGACCGTCGTGGATCGTCTCGTCGTAGCCCATGTCGTCCTCGACGAACTCCCGAACCTGCTCGACCTCGTCGGTGCCGGCCTCCCACTCGATACCGGCGTAGACGTCCTCGGTGTTCTCCCGGAAGGTGATCATGTTCATCTCCTCGGGGTTTTTCACCGGGGACGGAACGCCCTCGAGGTAGTAGGTCGGCCGGACGTTCGCGTAGAGGTCGAGCGTCTGGCGCAGTGCGACGTTCAGGCTGCGAAAGCCCGATCCGACAGGGGTCGTCAGTGGGCCCTTGATCGCGACGCGGTGCTCGCGGATCGCCTCGACCGTCTCGTCGGGCAGGTTCTCGTCGTACTTCTCGCGGGCGGTCTCGCCGGCGTAGACGCGCATCCAGTTGATCTCGCGTCCGGTCGCCTCGGCCGCGGCAGTCAGCACCTGCTGTGCGGCCGGGCCGACGTCCTTCCCGGTTCCGTCGCCATAGAGGATCGGGATGATCGGGTCGTCGGGAACCTGGAGTTCGTCCCCGTCGACCGTGATCTGCTGCCCCGCGTCGGGGGCCTCGATGTGCTCGTAGCTCATGCGTGAGTGATACCTATCGAGTAAGCGCTATAAGGACTCTCCTTTGGTACAGTGTCGCAAGTCTTGCCGGCCGTCTCGGTTCGTCGGCAGGGTGCCCCGGGATTCGTCGGCAGCGTCCCGGGTCCCGGGTCGTCATGCCCCATCCCGGATCGTTATGCCCCCACTCGGCGATGGCACGACCATGCACGTCATCGTACACGGCGGTGCCGGCGGCGCGCCGGACGAACCCGAACCCAGGCAGACGGTGCTCGACGAGGCGGCCGAGAACGGCGCGGCGGCCGAGACGCCCCTCGACGCCGTCGAGGCGGCGATCCACGTCCTCGAATCCTCACCCCGGTTCAACGCGGGCGTCGGCGGCGCGGTGCAATCGGACGGCGAGATCCGGACCGACGCGGGCGTGATGACCAGCGACCTCGACGCCGGCGCGGCCTGCTCCATGCCGGGCGTCGAACACGCCGTCTCGGCAGCCAGGGTCGTCATGGAAGAGACCCCGCACGTGCTGGTGAGCGGTCGCCACGCCGTCGAACTCGCGGAGGACTTCGGGGTCGAGGTGGATCGGGACCTCTGGAGCGACCGGACCCGGGATCGGTGGGCCGACGAGGACGTTCCCGACGGGTCGCCCGGCGACCACCTCGCCTGGCTCACCGAGCGGTTCGGCCGGACCGACCCCGGCGGCCGCGAGACGGACGAGGGCGACGGCGCGTCCGGCGACGAACACGACCACGACACGGTCGGGGCGGTCGCCCGGGACGGCGACGAGTTCGCGGCCGCGACGTCCACCGGCGGGCGCTGGCTGGCCCTGGCAGGCCGGGTCGGCGACGTCCCCCAGATCGGGAGCGGGTTCTACGCGAACCCCGCCGGCGGGGCGAGCGCGACCGGCGCGGGCGAGGACATCGCCACGGTCACGCTTACCCAGCGCGCGGTGGGACACCTCCAGGCGGGTCACGACGCCCAGCGCGCCGCCGACCTCGCGATCGAGGAATTCGGTGAACTCACCGGCTCCGACGCCGGCGTGATCGTCCTCGACGACGAGGGGGCCGGCGCTGCGTTCAACACCGACGCGATGCAGACGTCGATCGCCCGGCGGTAGGGCGCGCGGTTTGGAGTCCCCGACGCCACGTTTTCGACGATCGACGAGAGGCAGTTTTAATATCGACGAACCTCCAGTGGTCAGCATGCTCAGACACCAGGTGCGATCGACGAAGACGGTCTGTCCGGAGTGCGGGAGTCCCCTGGCGAACACCCAGGGCGTGGACGCCTGCACGTGCTGCGACTGGGCCTCCCGGTAGGGAGGACCCATTCGACGGCCATCGTGGTCGCCGCCGAGGAATAAACCCTTTTGCTCCCCTCGCCCGAAGCGAGGCCCATGAGCGAGGACGTCGATCTGGACGCCGAGCAGTACGAGAAACACCGCGAAGCGGGCGAGATTCTCGCACAGGTCCGCGACGAGGCCGCCGACATGGTCGATGTCGGGGTCTCCCACCTCGAAGTGGCCGAGTTCGCGGAGGACCGCATCCGGGAACTCGGGGGCAAGCCCGCCTTCCCGGTGAACATCAGCATCGACGAGGAGGCCGCCCACGCGACGCCCTCGGTCGACGACGACTCGACCTTCGGCGAGGAGATGATCAACCTCGACATCGGCGTCCACGTCGACGGCTGGCTGGCCGACACCGCCGTGACCGTGGACCTCTCCGGGCACGACGACCTGGCCGAGGCGCCCGCCGAGGCGCTGGAGGCCGCCATCGACGTGGTGGAGCCGGGCGTCCAGACGGGCGAGATCGGTGCCGCGATCGAGGAGGTCATCGACGACTACGGGTACAACCCGGTCGTGAACCTCACGGGCCACGGCCTTGGCCACTGGGACCAGCACACCACCCCGAACATTCCCAACCGGGCCGTCTCGCAGGGGGCGACCCTGGAAGTCGGCGACGTCGTCGCTATCGAACCATTCGCGACCGACGGCACCGGGAAGGTCTCCGAGGGTGCCGAGGAGGAGATCTTTGCCCTCGAGCGCGAGGGCAACGTCCGCAATCGCCAGGCGCGCCAGGCGCTCGACCAGATCACCGAGGAGTTTCGGACGCTGCCGTTCGCCACGCGCTGGATCGAATCGGGCCGTGCCGAGATGGCCCTTCGCCGCCTGAAGGCCCAGGACATCATCCACGGCTACCCGGTGCTCAAAGAGGACGACGGGAAACTCGTCAGCCAGAAGGAGCACACCCTGATCGTCACGCCGGACGGCTGTGAGGTCACGACGCAGTCGGACTGAGTGTCGCTTCGAGTTTCGAGTCGCTGAACGGCTCTGACGGTGTCTTCCTACTCGGTCAGCACCGGGAGTGGATCCACTGGACAGAACGGTGGGGCATCCGAGAGGAGGTGTCGCAGGATGTGGACGTGGCCGTAACCGATAACCAGCGCCAGTCGGTCGATATCCTCGTCCATTGCCCGCCACAGGTTCTCGACGATACGGAGGTTTCGCTCGTACCAGGCCGTCTGTATGCGCGCGCCGACGTACTGCTCTTCGGGACCGATCAGCGTCATCGCGAAATGCCCCCTCTCGTTTGACCGAATGCTCTCCTCCTGGTTGATCCATCGCAGAAACTCCAGGACGGTCGAGTCGTGCCAGCGGTCGCGTCGTTGCTCCGCGGAAGCCTGGTCCGGGTCCGGGAACTCCATCCCATCCGTAGCACCGTGGACCGTTTCCCAGTCCATTGCATCTGTTTCCTCGTCGGTGAGGTGTGCGTCTAGAGTCATCGGATAATCGACGGCGTCCACCCGGTGGTGATCCAGCCGGTCGGCAAGTCGGAACCCGACCTGTACCGGCTCGCCCCGGCACTCGCGGAGCGGATCGTCGACGTACGGACTGAACTGTCCGATGTCGAACTCCTCATCGTACGAACGGTCGCCCGACCGGTACGCCTCGTAGACCGCGTCGACGTCCGCCTGGCGCTCATCGGGTAATTCGACGGCCACAGCGTCCGGCTTCCAGGTTGCCAGTCGGTCAACCAGCCGATCGAGTTCGCGCTGGCGTGCTGGACTGAGGGTGTCGTCAAGCTTGGGATCGGTCATGTGAATGGTCCCGAGCAGCAGGACTTCGATCTGGTCGGCCTCCGGATCGGGCCAACGGCACGCGTCGACGGCCTCGTCGTCCGTCTGCATCTCGTTTGTAGAGTCCGTCATTTACCGGGAATACAAATCATCTGTGTAACATAATCGTTCTGGATCAAACAGTTCAAAAATTCGTGCGCTTGAACTGCTTCTGGAGGAGAGATGCGCCTTGTACCTTGCAGGGCGTTTGAAAAACGCCGGGGTCGATAGTTTGACCGCGGGATGACGGACTCACAATGCTACGGGTGAGCCTACGGCGAGAATTCGTCCCTACTGATCCCCTCGATTTCGATGGCCACGCCCGTCGTACCGGCGAAAGCGTCGAAACGAGAAAAGAACCGCAGCGCGCGATTCGCGTTCGCCGGCAACCGTCGCGTTGCTCTTTCGGCGAGTCCACTCACACCCCGTTCATGCGGCGACTCTCCCGGTGCCCGCAGACCTGACACTCGCTCACCCGGTAGGGTTCCCGCGAGAACGCGGCGTTGTCCGCCTTGGCGTTCTCGGTTTTGATCTGGATCGTTACCCGGTGGGTCGTCTCGCGTCCACAGACCTCACAGCGCTCCGTTCGGCCGGTCGGTGAGTCGCCAGTCGTTGCCATCCCGTGGCAACCTTCCCCACGTCGAACCATAAAGCCGAACGGCCGTTCTGAATCGTTTTCGGAGGACGGCGTCGGGGTCGTGTGTTTGACGGCCTCACAGCGCTGCAGACCGTTTATCAAAATATCTGCAATTTGTATTCCAATAATAATTCCAGAAACTATTTCGTCGGTGCTCGAAAACCCCCATCCGGAACCGCTGTGTCTCGAAGGATCCACCGAGGTGAGTATCGGTAGGTCAGTCCTGCGGTGGCACGGGAGTATCGGATTCCTGGCTGTCGAAAGGGTTCCGTCGGGACCATACAGTCAACCCGTCACGGATTCGCACGACACTCGTGTTCGAGTGGCACTGATCGCGAGAAAACGGTCAGCCTAATGGGGTGGCGGTCGCAGTTGTGGGCATGGAGCACGTGTTCGCCCCGTGGCGCATCGAGTGGATCGAACGGGAGGACAAGAACGCCGACGTCGAGGGGTGCGTGTTCTGCGAACTCCCCGACCTCGGGGCGGACCGCGAGCGCTACATCGTCGCCCAAAGCGAGCACGCGTTCGTCATGCTCAACAACTACCCGTACAACCCGGGCCACGTCATG
>DATFIX010000021.1:0-6065 GCA_035269625.1 Natrialbaceae archaeon | reverse complement strand
CTACGACCTGACCGACGAACAGGTCGCCCAGCTCCGTGACACGATCGAGTCCGAACTCGAGGCCGACGAACGCCCACTGGCGATCCGTGACGCCGTGATCGCGCAACTCGAGGAATTCGGCATCGAGGACCCCGAAGTCGGCCCGCCGGACGAGCGGCCGCTTCGGAACGGCACCGTGCCCGACCGGGCCTTCGACCGACTCCAGGAACGCTACGACCTGACTGACGAGCAGATCACCGACCTCCGGGAGACCGTCGAGTCGATGATCGACGACGGTGCGAACCGGACCGAGATCCACGACGCCATCGTGGCGAAACTCGAGGAGTTCGGCGTCGAGGACCCCGAACTCGGCCCGCGGGCGGCCTGGCAGAACGGTAACGCCAGCGACGCGCCCTGGGGCCTGTTCGGCTACGGCCCCCACGCCAACGGCCAGGGTAGCGGCCACGGCCACGGTCCCGGGAGCGGTCCGCACGGTCACGGCAACGGTCCGCAGGGGAACGGTCCCGGTAACGGGCCCGGCAACGGGTACGCCGGTGCCGGCGGTCCCGGTCAGGGCCACGGCCCCGGTGACGGCTCCTGCGGTCGCTGAGACGGGGTCGTGTGGTTCCCAGATCGAATTCGAACGCTGACGCTTTTCGGTCCCTCCACCCGCCGGTATCCCGACCGGACTGGACGGTTCGACGTCCTCGACCGGTTCCGGCAGGGGCAACCGACGCGGGGACCTACACGTATTTGTTGGCCCTGGTACAACGATCCGGTGAGACCCGATGCGCAAGGTGCTCTGGTGGCTGATCGGCGGTTCTCGCGGCGGTCGAAACCGGCTGCGCATCATCACAACCCTCGACGAGGAGCCCATGAACGCTAACCAGCTCGCGGACGACCTCGACCTCAACTACAAGACGGTGCGCCATCACCTCGAACTGCTGGAAGAGAACGACGTGGTGACGACCATGGGTGGCGACTACGGGACGATGTACTTCCTCTCGGACCGGATGGAGGAAAACATGGACGTCCTCGCGTCGGTCGCCGAACAGGCGGGGTTGGACGACGTCGTTGACGAGTCGGCTGTCGAGAACGCCGCCGACGAGGCAGGTGATCGCGATGAATGAGCGCGACGCGGCCCTCCGGGTCGGCCTGATCGTCGTCGTCGCGCTCGTGATCGGTGCGATCGCCGCGCTGGCGGTCGATCCCTCCGTCCCGGCCGCGATCCGGGGCGGCATCGGCCAGGGTCACGGCCCCGGGATGGGCAACGGGATGCACGACGGGGGTCCGCCCGGAATCGCCCCGGGCGAGCAGTTCGACACGGTCGTCCAGGTCCGGATGTTCCTGGCCACGTTCAACGCCGTCCTGCTCGTGGCGCTGGTCTGGAGTTATCTGACGCTGTACCGGGACCTGCCCAACCGGTTCACGCTCAGCCTGATACTGTTCAGCCTCGCGCTCCTCCTGTACTCGGTGGCGTCGAACCCGGTGGTGCACGTCCTCTTCGGATACAGGACGGAGGCGACGCTCGGCCCCTTCACGTTCCTGCCGGACGCGTTCGCGGCCGTGGCCGTGGTCGTTCTGCTCTACCAGAGCTATCAGTAATCGGTGGCGTGGTGCGAGTCGTCCCGCCGTCTCACACCGGATCGCCCGGGTCGTGCCGTTCCTGCATCCGCTCGGCCTCAGTCGCGTACTGTTCCCGACGGTCCTCGTCCTCGACGGGGTTGAGATCCGTCGTCTCCGCTTCGATGGCGGCGGTGACCTCCGGGGCCCGACCACTTCCGAATCGGTTGAACGCCCACTCCTTCTGGAGGTACTGCTCGCCGTCGGGCGTCGCGTAGACGATGACGAGGATGTTCGGCGAGTCCGAGGAGTAGGTGCGTTCGACCATCCAGACCCGACGCGAATCGGCGGTCGTCCCGTTCGACCCGTTGTCGTCACCTGCTGGCATGTTTGTCCCACCCACGGCAGTGTAACTGTTAAATATCGAAGGCCGTTCCCACCCGCTGAGAACTAGACGATCCGGTTTTCGAGGGGTTCGCCGGCGAGGTGCCGGTCGTAGTTCTCGACGAACAACTCGGCACACCGGTCCATGTACTCGGGCGTCGACCCGGACATGTGGGGCGTCACGACGACGTTCGAGAGGTCCCACAGCGGCGAGTCCTGCGGGAGGGGTTCGGTCTCGAAGACGTCGAGGCCGGCACCCCCGATGGCGCCCTGCTGGAGGGCGTGAACCATCGCGTCCTGGTCGACGACCTCGCCGCGGGCGACGTTGATCAGGACGGCGTCGCTCTGCATCATCCGGAACTCCCAGCGTCCGATCATCCCGCGGGTCTCGTCGGTCAGCGGGACGGCCACCACCAGGTAGTCCGACCGCTGGCACACCTCGTGGAGGCCGTCCGGGCCAAAGACTTCGTCGACGGCGTCGGGGGCGTCGTCGGGATTGCCCTTGGTCCCGATCACTGTCATGTCGAACGCCTGTGAGAGTTCCGCGACCCGGGTGCCGATGGCGCCCAGGCCGACGACGCCGACGGTCTTGCCGGCGAGTTCGCCGCCGCGGAACCGCTCCCAGATCCCTCGTTCCTGCTGGCGGGCGGCTTTGTGGAGGTTTCGCTCGAAGGTCAGCATGTACCCCAGCACCTGCTCGCCGATCGGTTCGGCGTGCACGCCCGAGGCGTTGGTCAGGGCGATCCCCCGTTCCTCGAGCGTTTCGAAGTCGTAGCGGTCCACGCCCGCGCTGAGCGCCTGGATCCACTCCAGGCGCTCCGCTCGCTCCAGCAGTTCCTCGTCGAGGCCGAAGGTCACGGCGATCTCCGCCTCGTCGATGGCCTCGCGGCTCTCTTCGGGGGTCGTCGCCAGGTGCAGGTCGAGATCCGGCCGTCGGGTTTCGATCCCCTCGAACACCTCCCTGGCGCTATCCAGGGGAACGTGATGGGGAATCAGGACGGTTGGTCGGTCGCTCATGGACCAGATTCGAACCGCACGGCCCAAATAGCTCCGGATAGCGGGTATTTCGTCGGTGGCGACGGATTACGACGTGGATGGGACGAAGTATACCCGCGTGGAGCCGTCGTCGAACCGGAGCGTCAGGACGAAGAAGTCGTCGTCGCTGTTCGGGGGCGAATACGCTTCTTTCGGTTCCTTCGACGTCAGGAACGTGAGTTTGAGCGTCGTGGTCGGCGGACTCTCCTCGAACTGGAGCGCGTTCTCGACGGGGGAGAAGTCACCGCCGATGTCCCCGTTCGTTACAATGGGCACGCCGTTGCTATCCGTCAGGTCGAAGCCGATGGGCGGTTCGGTTCCGGTTCCCGGCTTGCCCTGGAAGTAGAAATTTACCCGAACGGACTCGACGGAGACGGTTGAACCGAGAGCGTTTTCGAACTCCAATCGTACTTTATGTACGCTATCCTCCTTCACTCTCTCGGCGTCGATCAGGACGATCGTATCACCGACGGGGTTGATAACGTTTTCGTCCGATTCCTGGTCGTCGTCGGGGGTCGCCACGACGACGGTCGCCGTCGCCGTTCCCGTGTTCGTACTTCCCGCATCGTACGTGCCAGTGACGTCGACGACGTCCCGCGTTCCGCCGGCAGTGTACTCGAAGGTCGCCCGGCCGTGGAGGTCGGTGGTGGGCTGCACGGGGACGAGCGAACCGTCGGCCGTCGACGCACTTGCGGTAACGTCGACGCCAGAGACGGGGTTGTTGAACTCGTCAAGGACCTCGAAGACGATTTCCTGGGTTTCGTTCGTCCGGAGTTCCGTTCCGTTCCCCACCGCGGTCCGGACGTATGCCGGTCGCTGAGTCGCGCCGTATCCGGATCCGATGCCGATCTTCGTCATTCGGACCTCGTAGACCACGGTGTTATTGAGAGCGATCGTTACCGTATCCGAACCGGCGGGACCCGCAGTCACGCTCACGACGTTCCCGCCGTTCTCATCGAGTTCACTCTCGAGGATCTCCCGCCACTGTTCCGTGGACAGACCCGTCGTAAACGTGATCGTGGGGTTGCCGTCCTGGTTCGGTGCTTGAAGTTGGGTCGTCCTGGCCGGCGCGCTCACCGGATCGATCCGCGTGGTGATGCTCCGGGTACTCGCTTCCGAGAGATCCCCCTCCAGCAGTACGAGATTGATCCGGTCACCGCTGATCAGTTTCCCGTTCCCGATCGGGACGATCGCCCCGTTATCGAACCCGTTGTACAGCGTCGAGTGTTCGTAGTGGATCGTCGGCGCGTTATCGAACTCGTTGTACGCCGGGGCGTAGGTGAGCAACTGGCTTTCGTACGTTCGCGAGTTCGTCCCGGTCCAGAAGTCGTCGACTTCGATGTCGTCACTGAAGAACCCCTCCAGCGTCACCGACCCGGGCGCCGTCGTCATCGATCCGGCGACCGGCGGCGGGTTCACGAGGAACGCCCGCTCGGGGTACCGGAGGCCGGTCTCGACGGTCAACTCCTCGGGAGCGCCGGTGGCGCTGGCACTCAGGAGGTCGGCCTGGACGGCCTCCATGTCCTTCTGGACGCGCTCGCTGTGGTCGAATTCCGATGCCTCGTTGAGCGACGGGACGAGCGTCACCTGGAAGAGGACGAGCAACATGAGGACCAGGGCGAACATCAAAATGCCGCCCAGGACCACGGAAACGCCCCTGGTGTCGCGGCCGAAGGCCGCGCGCCCACCGCGTCGGATTGTGGTTTGGGTTTGGGTTTGGGTTGTCGTTTGGATCGTTCGGGTCATCTAGATCACCACGAAGACGATGGCGGAGATGGCCACCAGTCCGATGCCGTATTTCAGTCCGCTCAGGACGTCGTTGTCCGCGAGTTTGCCGGCCAGGAGTCCGCTACCGAACCCCTGGATGAGCGCCGAGTGGAAGAACAGCGCCCGGTAGGTATCGACCGGAATCTGCGTGAAACTGATCGGCATTCCGCTGTTCGCCGGGACGTCGGCCGAGTGCTCGGCGATCGGGCCGAGGTAGCTCGTGTCGATGAGGACGACGACCATCAGGTACACGAAGAACCCGATGATCACGATGCCGAGGTAGGAACTCATCGCCCGCCGACGCGCCCGTTCGAGACGATACCGGTTGCGGGCGTCCTCGGCGGCCACCGACAGGATCCGGGACATGTCGCCGGTCGCCTGTGCGGCGTCGGCGACGAGTTTGAGCGACCGGGACACCTGCGGGATGTTCAGGCGATTCGCGGCCCCGGTCAGCGCCCGGCTAATGTCCTCGTTCCAGTCGATGTCGTTGCGGATCCGCCGGAGTTCGGTCGCCAGGGCACCCGTCGTCCAGCGCGAGACCAGTTCGAGGGCCTCCGTCATCGGGATGCCCATGTAGTTCGCGCTGGAGAGCGTGTTCAGCGTGTCCGGGAAGCGCTCCTCGATCGATCGTGCCCGTCGTTGCTCGAGTTCGTGGAACAGCGACAGCGGGACGGCCAGGACGAGCAACGGCACCACGACGACCGCGAGGGTCGTGTTCACCGGCGCGGCGGCGAAGCCCGCCGGCGAGACGTCGATGCCCTGGGCCAGCAGCGTCACGACGAAGGCCACTACTATCGGGACCGTGACGACCAGCGACAGCAGGGGCTGGTCCTTGATGCCCTCCAGGGGGTCGTTCAGGAATTCTCGGGCCCGATCGAACCTGACGGCGCGCCGGTACCCCTCGTAGCGCGGATCGCGCTCGACTTCGGACGACGCCTCGGGTTCTCGACCGTCCGCCACGTCGAGGGTGACGTGCGGCTGGATGTACGGGGCCGAGAGCACCGCGACGATCACCAGGAACCCGACCATTCCCAGCGGGAGGCCGACGTAGATGACCGCCGCCAGTTGCGGGATCGAACTTCCGCCGAGGAAGCTGATCACCATCAGCGTCACGATCAGGAACAGCGGGGCCGCGATGAACCCGACGATGAACACCTCGCTGAGGATCGACAGCGTCTCCAGGAAGTCCTCCTGTTCCTCGGCGGCCTCCTCGAGGTACTTCGAACTCTGGTCCTCGAAGAAGTTCGTGACGTCGCCGCCGGCGTCGATGACGCCCAGCAGGTCGTCCAGGAACTGTTCGAGGTTGTCGCTCGGGGTGAGGTTGCGCGCGTTGCGGA
>DATFIX010000020.1:0-18063 GCA_035269625.1 Natrialbaceae archaeon | reverse complement strand
GCACGCTGGGTGAGGAGTACCAGTCTCGCGTGGCGGAGGGCCTGGACTCGCGCTGGGTCGACGTCTACGAGAACGAGGGCAAGCAGTCGGGGGCCTATTCGGGCGGGACGTATGACACCCAGCCGTTCATCCTGATGAACTACCAGGACGACGTCTCCTCGATGTACACCCTCGCACACGAACTCGGGCACTCGATGCACTCGGAGTTGACCAGCGACGAGCAGCCCTACGTCTACAGCGACTACGAAATCTTCGTGGCCGAGGTCGCCTCGACCGTCAACGAGGCGCTCCTGACCCACCACCTGCTCGATACGGTGGAGGACGACGAGTTCCGCCGGCACGTCCTCAACGAGTACCTCGAACGGTTCCGGGCGACGCTGTACCGCCAGACCCTGTTCGCCGACTTCGAGCACCGGGCCCACCGGCTGGAAGAGGAGGGCGAGGCGCTGACGCCCGATCGACTCGACGAGATCTACGGCGACCTGAAGGCGGAGTTCTACGAGCCGGCCGTCGTCGACGACCGGATCGCCCGCGAGTGGATGCGCATCCCGCACTTCTACCGGGCGTTCTACGTCTTCCAGTACTCGACGGGCATCTCCGCCGCCGTCGCCATCGCCCGTGACGTCCTCGACGAGGGCGAACCGGCCGCCGAGCGATACCTGGAGTTCCTCGAACAGGGCTCGCGGGACTACCCGCTCGAACTGCTCCGGATGGCCGGCGTCGACATGTCCACGTCTGACCCGATCGAGCGCGCGCTGGCCGAGTACGACGAGCAACTCGACCGGATGGCGGAACTGCTCTGAGCTCCGGGCCGGGAACGGACTTGCCGAGGCGATCGGTTGCCTCGACGGCCGTCGTTCGAACGCCCATCAATCCTTCGCCCACCGGCCGACCCAAAGGCACATTTATTGGCCGGAACCATATTCGGATAACGGATGTCACGGAGCCCGTCCCTGCCGGATCGGCCCCGGCTCGAGCTCGACGCGGACATGTCCGACGAGGAACGGCTGGAGGCGCTCCGGGAACACCTCGACGCCATCGTGGACGTCCACGATCAGCTCGCCGACCAGCTGGAGGACGCCGACCGACGCCGGGAACAGCTCGAGGCCGAGGTCGACCGACTCGAACGAGAGAACGAGAAGCTCAAGCAGTCCTCGCTGTACATCGCGACGGTCGAGGAGATCGACGCGGAGAACGGCGAGGTCGTCGTCAAACAGCACGGGAACAACCAGGAGGTCCTCTCGGACCTCTCGGCGCGGATGCAGGAGGAGATCGAGGCCGGCGATCGGGTCGCCGTCAACGATTCCTTCGCCATCCAGACGGTCCTCTCGAACGAGACCGACGCCCGCGCCCAGGCCATGGAGGTCGAGGCGGATCCCGAACTCACCTACGAGGACATCGGCGGCCTGGAAGACCAGATCCGCGAGGTTCGCGAGGCCGTCGAGGAGCCGCTGACCAACCCCGAACAGTTCGAGAAGGCCGGCATCGAACCGCCGAGTGGCGTCCTGCTCCACGGCCCGCCGGGGACGGGCAAGACGATGCTCGCGAAGGCCGTCGCCAACCACACCGACGCCACGTTCATCAAGATGGCCGGGTCCGAACTCGTCCGGAAGTTCATCGGCGAGGGCTCCAGGCTCGTCCGGGACCTGTTCGATTTGGCCGCCGAGCGCGAACCGTCGATCATCTTCATCGACGAGATCGACGCCATCGCCTCCAAGCGCACCGACTCGAAGACCTCCGGCGACGCCGAGGTCCAGCGGACGATGATGCAACTCCTCTCCGAGATGGACGGGTTCGAGGACCGCGGCGAGGTGCGCATCATGGCCGCGACCAACCGCTTCGACATGCTCGACCGGGCGATCCTCCGGCCCGGCCGGTTCGACCGCCTCATCGAGGTGCCTGACCCCGACTTCGACGGCCGCAAACGGATCTTCGAGATCCACACCCGCGAGATGAACGTCGCCGACGACGTGGACTACGGCGACCTCGCGAAGCAGACCGACAGCCGCAACGGCTCCGAGATCGCGAACATCACCACCGAGGCCGGCATGTTCGCCATCCGGGACGACCGCACCACCGTGCGGATGGCCGACTTCGGGGACGCCATCGAGAAACTCCAGGACGAGGGCGAAGGGCAGACGATGGGACCGACGGGACAGTTGGATTACGCGTACTGATCGACGGACGTTCGGGGTTTCGCCCGGGCCGAGTAGACACTGCTCGAACGGATAACGTCGTCGAGGCGCTCCAAATCAGACAGGTATCGGGGAGTCCGACGAGAACCCGGTCCGAAACCGAACAAGGTAATAATCCCCTGGTTAGCCATGGCACAAGTTGGTTTGTCCGGAGTAAATCATTCGAGCTGCAGGCAATCAATCCGCCTGCCCATCCCACGCCTTCACCGCGTCCATCCCACGCCTTCACCACCAAAGGGGGAATAGGGGGACAAGGGGCCTTTCGTTCGTTTTTGAAGGAAGCCGGAGTAATCACGTCGATAACCGATATGTACCCCCGATCCAGACAGCGGTTTCTCCAATCGCCGCACCCAGACGCATCCCGACACCCGCAACACTCGGGATCGTCGAGAAGACCGCTAGTCGAGTGCTTCCCACTCGGGGGTATTCATCTGTCCGGCCAGCGGGACCACGTCTTCGAGTTTGATCCGGGCGCGGCCCGGAACGGTGACCACCCGACCCTGCTCGAAGTCCGTCGCCTGGACGTCCAACTCGACCAAAACGTTCCTATGTTCGGTAGATTAGCGACGGCAAGCCCATTTTGGCCTGGTATACCAACGGAAAACGCGGTGATTTAAGTCACGCCTCCCTTGTGACACCATCAGGAGTATCGACGCTCCCACGAGCGTTTTCCTGACTCCCATGGAGCACCCACTGGACGGCGACATCACGACTGATGCGGAGTTCGAAGCCGCGCTGAACGAAATCGTCGAGGCTGCAGAAGCCAACGGCGTATCGGTCGAAGGCGGATGGACGTGCAACGGAAACGACGGGATCGTCTGGGACGTCGTCATCACGGCGGTCGTTCCGGCAGACGATTAGCGTTGCGGTGAGGGTGCTAAGCCCCCGTCCTCAAGGAGCGACCAACGGGAGCGAGTAGGGCGGGGTAGTTCACTCAGTGGCTCCGGGGGAATTCCGTGTCTCTCGGACGGATCACCGACGACGCTCATCGGTGCCAGGGTCGAGCCTCGAACGAACGACTGGCTCGTCGAGAGTGTCTCGAAGGATCGCATCGAGGCCGTTCCGGAGTCGTTCCGACGCTTCAGCGTCCGATATACCGTGTTCGTCTGCGAGGGCCTGCAGCGTCGTTTGCCGAGGAACCTTGAAGTATCCGTTCTCGACGGCGGACCGGACGATTTCTTGATGTGTATTCGTTGATGACATGGTTTAGCGTGACTGTTGTAGACCGTCGGTCCCCCCTGGCTGGCGACGGTGATGCCACGCCCGCCCATCACTGCCTCCAGCGGGGGATATTTCCTCTAGGACACGGCCAGCAAGGCGCATAAGAGTGTTGTACTGTTCAACGAAGATATTCGAGTTAACGGGGATAATGGGGCAATTTATTGTGGATTGCAAAATGCGTATTGTGAAATCAGCCGAGATACCACCGATATCCTGTGGGAAGTCGATATATACTCAGAAGTTCGTTAGGTGCGCCTCACTCCTCGTCGGTGTCTTCGCCGTGTGCGTTCTTATTGTTGGTGCCCTGGAGGAAGAAGTGGTTGAACGGCTGGACGTGCCGTCGGCGCATCATTTCCGAACTATCGATTTCGACGCCGATGTCGTGGATGGCGTCGGTTATCCGAGTGATGTCTTCCGTGCTGGTCCCGACCACATCGACGTGGAGGTTTCGTTTGCCGGTAAGCATCTCCCGTACGTCGATGATCCCCTTGATACCCCGGATTTGTTCCGAGTATGTAGCCAGTTCCGTGGGTGGAACCGTGACGACGAACGTGATCTGCATGGGGAGATTGGCGGCTTCGTAATCGATTTCGGGATGGTAGCCCCTGATGATGCCGTCGGTCTCGAGACGCTCGATCCGGTTGCGCACCGTACTGGCGGAGACCCCCACCGAGTCGGCCATCTCTTGCGCGGTCGTGTTGCGGGCGTCTTGCTGGAGCAAGTAGAGAATACTTCGGTCGATGTCGTCCAAGTCCCGGGCCATACGTCGCCATGGGTGTGCCAGGAACTAACAGTTTTCCTCGCTTCCACGAAACGATGCGCTTCGGCCGGATCGAGTGGATTTCAGGGGTGATGGATACACCCGCTATCTTCATCACGGGCCAGGTCTTTCCTCCCTGTACGTGTAAAACCGACCTGGGAGTCGAGTGTCACTGTTTTGAGTTTTCCTACGGTGCAGCCCCTTCACTCCGATCGCAAGGCCTTCTACTACCCGGACCGGCGATTCGAACATGGAGCCGATTCGCGTCGTCTGGGGCACCGGCGGCGGCCCCACGGAAATCGCCGCCTACGACGCCGCGCTCGCCGCGGCGAACGTCCACGACTACAACCTCGTCTCGATCTCGTCGGTGATCCCGGCCGGTGCCGAGGTCCGGGCGGTCGGCGACGCGCCGGACCTGGGCCCGGTCGGCGAGCGACTCACGGTCGTCCAGGCCCACGCTTGCGGAAGCGGGGACGGCCCCGTCAGCGCCGGACTGGGATGGACCCAGGCGAGCGACGGTCGGGGGCTGTTCTACGAAGGGGCAGGGACCGTCGAGGCGGGGGCGATTCGGGAGGAGATCGAACGCGGACTGGCGGCCGGCGTCGATCTGCGCGAGTGGGAACCGGACGAAACCGAGATTCGAACCGTCACCGCCGGAGAAGAGTCGGGCGAGTACGTCGCGGCGGTCGTGGTCGCAGTTTACGGGAAAAGCGATCCCTTGCTCTGATCCGACGTGGGGAGAGGGCGAGCGTCGTTTCCGATGGCTGTACCTGTCCGGGGTTACGGAGCTCCTACCGTCGGTGATCGACCGATGACCTTTTAGGGACCTCCGCCCTATCGGGCCACCACATCGAATGAACGGAAACACGCCCTACGCAGGGATGCCGGGCATCACGCAGGCCGGCAGGCGGGCCGACGACGACGTTCCCGAACTCACCCCGGAGCAGAAGCGCTCGCTCCGCCGGGAAGTCGCGACGATCGCGGCCCGCACCCGGGAATTTCTCCCCGACGAATACGCCGTCGACGTCGACGTCAGGGCCGGCGTTGCCGGTCCCACGGCCACCGTGGCCGTCCACCCGCCCGCTGGCCATCCGGTCAGCGCGGGATTCACGCCCGAACAGGACGACATCGACGGCGGCGAGGTCATCCCCATCGAGGACCGGGACGAAGTCGCCCGCGGCCTCGCGGCCAGCGCCGCGTTGCAGGTGAAACAGGCGGTACAGGACGACGTCACGCCGACCGCCCGATAGCGACCGATCGGTTCGTTTCCATTCGTCGCTCGACTCCCCTGTCACCAGTGACCCGTTTCAATTCCTCCGTCGCGTCCCCCTGGGTTCGCTTCGGACTCGTCGCCGCCTGGGCGCTCGTGCTCCTCTACGCGTCCGTGTCCGACCCGTCGGGGGTACCCCTCGCACGGTCCGGCCCGCTGGGTCTGTTCGGACTGGACAAGTGGCTCCACGCCGGGGCGTACGCCGCCTTCGCGGTGCTCTTGGCGTACGCCCTGCTCCCGCGATGGCGGAGTACTCGACGCGGGTTGATCGCTGCCCTGCTCCTGGCCGGCGGGTACGGGGTCGCCATGGAAATCCTCCAGTACCCCCTCGCCAGTCGTTCGTTCGACCCGCTCGACGCGACCGCGAACGTCCTCGGAGCGCTCGCCGTCGTTTTGGCGGTGGCGCTGGGGTCGCGAATCCGCGACCGATTCCGAGGCGGTACCGTCCCCCGGTGACGGGTAACGACGAGAGCGGCAACCACGGGGGTTATACGGGCGTGACCGCTACCCCGGAGCAATGAGCCAGCCGAGTCCCGAGGTCTACGAGCAGGGCAAGGGCATGGACGCCCACAACCGGGTCATGCGGGAGATCCGGGCCCGGAAGGACAAGCAGTACGACCCGCACGAACCCACCCGGGTCTGGATCGACGAGGACAACACGCCCGACGGCGTCGTCGATTCGTTGACGATCGTCCTGAACACCGGCGGGTGCCGGTGGGCCCGGGCCGGCGGCTGTACCATGTGTGGCTACGTCGCCGAGTCCGTCGAGGGCGGGACGGTTCCCCACGAGGCGCTGGTCGACCAGGTCGAGGCCGTCCTCGAGCACGAGCGCGAGAACGCCGACGACCCGGCCCCCCTCGTGAAGATCTACACCTCCGGGTCCTTCCTGGACGAGCGAGAGGTGCCCGCCGAGACCCGGGAGTTCGTCGCCGAGACCTTCGCCGACCGCGAGCGGATCGTCCTCGAGAGCCTGCCGGACTTCGTCGACGACGAAAAACTGTCCGCCTTCACCGACCGCGGACTGGCGGTCGACGTCGCCATCGGACTCGAAACCGCCACCGACCGGGTGCGCCACGACTGCGTAAACAAGTACTTCGACTACGACGACTTCGTGGACGCCGTCGAAACCGCTGACGCGGCCGGCGCCGGCGTGAAGGCCTACCTCCTGCTGAAGCCGCCGTTCCTCTCGGAGAGCGAGGCCGTCGCGGACATGAAGCGGTCGATCCGGCGCGTGGCCGACCTCGGCCCCGTCCACACGGTCTCGATGAACCCGACCAACGTCCAGCGCTACACGATGGTCGACGAACTCTACTTCCGGAACGGCTACCGGCCACCCTGGCTCTGGTCGGTCGTCGATATTCTGCGCGACACCGCCGACGTCGACGCCATCGTCGTGTCCGACCCGGTCGGTCACGGCTCCGACCGCGGCCCGCACAACTGCGGCGAGTGCGACGACCGGGTTGCCCGGGCCATCGAGGACTTCGATCGCCGACAGGACCCGTCGGTGTTCGAGCAGGTGGGGTGCGAGTGCGAGGCGACCTGGGACGCCGTGATGGAGCGGGAACGGAGCTACGGGATGCCACTCGCGGAGTGACCGGCGACACTTCTCACTCGGATCGTTCCGGCGGGACGAACTCGCCGACCAGTTTCGGCAGGCTGAGTTTCACGATCGAACCGCGCGGCTCGTTGTCCTCGAAGTCGATCGACCCCCCGGCCTGGGTGACGACCCAGTTGACAAGCCACAGGCCGAGACCGCTGGCGTGACGGAGCTGTGTGATTTCCCGATTTTCGGTCAGGAGTTCCCGTTCCTCCTCGGGGATGCCCGGACCGTTGTCGGCGACCTCGACGCAGAGCTGTCCCGTCTCTTCGCCGATGGTGACCACGACCTCGGGCGTCCGATCGTTGTGCATGCAGGCGTTCTCGAGCACGTGGTAGATGGCCGTCTCGAGCAGGTCGTCGCCCTCGATCCGGGCCGCTTCGGGGGCGTCGATCTCGAACCGGGCCTCCGGGAACTTCGCTTCGAGCGCGTCGACGGCGTGCTCGACGCCCTCGACGAGGTCCATGGCACCCAGTGGAACGTCGCGGTCGAGCGTCCGTTCGACGGTCCGGGTCTTCTCGGCCATCCCGATCAGTTCGTCGGCGCGCTCCATGATGACTTCCGCGTACTGCTCGTCCGGGCCGTCCACCGCCTCGCCCAGCATTTCGGCCGACCCCTTGATGATGTTCATTCCGTTGCGGAGGTCGTGCCGGAGGACGCGATTGAGCACCTCGACGCGCTGTTCGCGCTGTTTTCGCTCGGTGATGTCGGTATAGACCCCGAAGTTCCACCGGACGTCGTTCCCGGCGTCCATCGGGACGACCGTCAGCCTGAAATCGCGAAGCCCGTCCGCCGTCCGCCGCCTGACCTCCCGTTCGACGATGGTCCCCGCTTCGACCGCCGCGTCGATCTCTTCGATTTCGTGTTGTCGATCGGGCGGAACGATGTAGTCGTCCAGCAGTTCCCCCTCGATGGTCGCTTCGTCGAAGCCGAAGACCTCCTCGAACGCGGGATTGACGGCCCTGACGATCGTCTCCGAACCGGTGTGTTTGGCGAACACCACGGGATCCGGAACGTTCTCGAACAGCGCCGCGAACCGGTCCCGCTCCTCGCGAAGTTCGCCTTCGAACCGGACGCGCTCGATCTCGTCGGCGACGTGGGCCATGAGGAGTTCCGCGAGGTCGGTGTCGTTCTCGTCGAAGGCGGCGATGTCCGTCGATACCGCCTGGAAAACGCCGACGTCGCCGACCGCGACCGATAACAGGGATCGATATTGCTCGCGTTCGGGGATTGCATCCCCCGATTCCCGCAGGTCGTCGATGACGTACGTCTCGCCCGTTTGGACCGTTTTGCCGGCGATCCCTTCGTCGACGGGCGCCGTCTCGACGTACCCGTCCGGGAGGATACCTGACGAGGTCGCTCGAGAGACCAGCCGGTCGCCCACGATTTCGTCGATGCCACACTCGTCGAAACGGAGGACGCCTTCCGCGGCGTCGACCGTGAGGTCCCAGATCTCCGCCTCCGTTTCGCAGTTGTCGAGGCGTGCTACGACGGCGTGCAGGTTCTCGATCTTGTCGTTCCGGTCCCGGAGTTCGGCACCGATCGCCGCCCGATCGAGCGCCGCCTCGGTCGTGGCGGAAAGGATGTCGGCGAAGTGAACGTCGAGCGTCTCGAAGGCGTCGGGGTGGGTCGCCCCGATCGTAAGCAGGCCATGCTCGCCCAGCGGCTCGACGATCGCGCTCTCGACCGGGAACCCCTCGCCGTGGATCGTCGCCGACTGATCCAGTTCTTCGTACACCTGGCGGGTGCCGGAGTCATACACGGTCCCGAGCACCCCAGCGTGGTCCGGGACCGGATCGGTCGTGGTTAACATCCGGCCGGCCCCTTCGCTACTCGCGGCGAGGCGGAACTCGTTCGTCCGGTCGTCGTGCAGTCGGACCGTGACGACCGGGTGGCCGAGCACCGTTCGGGCCGTGGTGACGGCCGACTTGGCAACTTCGTCCGGCGAACCGGCTCGCAACAGGTATGGCGTCGCCTCCTGGAGGGCCTCGAGCGTCTCGGCTCGACGAGCCTCTTCGGTGACGTTCCTGACCAGCGAGACGACGCGAGCGACCTCGCCGTCCTCGACGATCGGCGTGTTGTGCCACTCGCAGGTGATCGTCGTGCCGTCCGACCGGCAGTTCTGGTTGATCCCGTCCAGCCCGTCGCCGGTTTCCAGAAGCGCTCGCCACCCGTCCTCGACGCGGTCGCGCACCCCGTCCGGAACGAGCAATTCGGGCCCCCGTCGGCCCATGGCCGTCGACCGATCGTGCCCGAATAGCTCCTCGGCTGCCGGATTCCAGGCGACGACTCGAAAGTCCAGGTCCCATTCGACGATCGCGAGCGGCGACTGATCGACGAACGACGAGTGGTCCGCGCTCGAAATCGTCCCGGTCGTCGAACGCACCCTATTTTCACCCGTCACGTCGAGCACTCGTTCCCGAAGGATCTCGTCGCTGGCGTCCCCCGGAACGTATCCGTCGACGCCCGCGGCGATCGCCTCGCCCGCGAGCGATTCGTCGCCGTCGGCGGGAGAGAGCACGAAGCCGACGCCCGGTGCCGTGGCTCGAACGCGCCTGCAGAGTTCGAGACCGTCTCCATCGGGGAGGTCGAGCGCGCTGACCACGCAATCGATCGCCGAGTCGCAGAGGACGGCCATCGCCGCGTCGCCGTCGCTGACGGTCGTTACCGAAACCGAATCGTCGTCGAACGGTGCCTCGATCCCTCCGTCGCCGCCCGTCGAATCGACGTAAAGGAGACGGATAGGTGCGTCCATATGGAACCCTCGAGTCCTGTCAGACCGGGACCGCACGGGGCTGACGTGCGATAGGTTCGAAACGCACCCTTGTTTCGTTTTTGGCTTGTTGTAGGTAAATTAACACTACGTCCCGGATCGTTCGAACCCCTCGAGGACGCCCCGACCGTCGGTGTGTCCGAGATCGGGGAGCGTCGACCGTTCCGGGTGGGGCATCAGGACGGCTGCGTTGTCGTGGACGCCGAGAATCCCGGCGACCGAGCCCTTCGACCCGTTGGGGTTGGCCTCCTCGGTGACGTTCCCGTCGGCGTCACAGTAGCGGAACAGGATCCGGTCGTCGGCCTCGAGCCGGTCGAGGGCGTCGTCCGCGATCTCGAAGCGCCCCTCGGCGTGGGCGATCGGGAGTTCGAGCACCTCTCCCTCCTCGTAGGCCGTCGTCCAGGGCGTGTCGGCGTTCTCGACCCGGACGTGGACGTGTTCGCACTGGAAGCGAGCGCTCACGTTGGTGGTGAACGCGCCCTCGGCGAGGCCACTTTCGCAACCGATCTGGGCACCGTTGCAGATCCCGAGCAGGGGCGTGCCCGCCTCGACGGCCTCGCGGACTTCGTCCATGATCGGCGAGTGGGCCGCCATCGCGCCGGCCCGGAGGTAGTCGCCGTAGGAGAACCCGCCCGGCAGAAAGATGCCAGAAAATTCGTCGGGCAGGCCGTCCTCGTGCCAGACGATTTCGGCGTCGATCCCGAGGTGTTCGAGGGCGGCGACCGTGTCGCGGTCGCAGTTGGAGCCACCGAAGCGGACGACTGCTATCGTCACGCCGAGCACCCCCTGTTGGGCGAGGAGACGGTGGCGGTCGTAGACGGGGTTGGGGAGGCAGCGAGCATGGTTACTCGCGCTCCGACACCTCGACGTCGTAGTCGTGGATGGTCGGGTTGGCGAGCAGTCGCTCCGCCATCTCGTCGGCGCGCTCCCGGGCGACCTGGGCCGATTCGGCGTCCAGGTCGACCTCGAAGCGGTCGGCCGAGCGGAGCCCCTCGAGGTCGAATCCCAGTCGCTCGAGGGCCTTCCGGGTCGTCTCGGCCTCGGGGTCCAGCACCCCGTGCTTCAGGCGGACGGTCACGGTGGCGGTATACGCGGTCATCGGGTGTATCCGCGTGTCCGTGCTCAAAAACGCTTGTGATTCACGGCTGACGTTGCACGTTCGTGGATACACGCTCGGGACGAGTCCGTGCGACGCCCGCTCCTACAGATCCCGTACCGCCGCGACCGCGTCGTCCAGCGACGGGGCGTCCGGGAAGACTGCCCGGTCCGTGTAGCGGTTCGTCCCCGCCCGGTAGAGGTCGGCGGCCACCCCGATCACCGAATCGTCGAGGGGGGTCGGATCCTCCTCGCACAGCGCCCGCCAGTCCGCCACGCCCCGCTCCTTGGCCTCGGCCTTGGCGGCGTCGACGGCCGCCACCCATCCCGGTTGCGTGCGTTTGTGGTACTGGCGGAGGACCTCCTTCGAGATCTGGGTGCCCCCGTAACTGAAGCGGTTCTCGTCGAACGTCCCGACGACGTCGGCCACCCGGATCTCGCCGTCGAAATAGAGACACTCGATCTTGCCGTCCAGGTGGGTCATGCCGGCGGCCTCGGCGCGCTCGGTGATCACGCGGTTGACCCCCCGTGCGACCGACTCCAGGTCCTCGAGCGAGGCTTCGCCGGCGATCCGGTCGGCCTCATCGCGGTCGAGGTAGCGATCCGACTCCTCGTACTTGGTCGAGAACTCGACGACCGGGTCGTCGAGCGTGACGGCCTCGTCCGGCCACTCGTCGTACTCGAGGCCGTGCTCCTTCGGATCCGTCCGCTGGCGGAGGCTGGAGCCGACGGGGACGTGGTTGCGGAAGACGACCTCCAGGGGGATCAGGTAGTTTCGGCCGCCGGCCGCGTGGAAGGCGTCGTAGTCGTAGTCGCGGCCGTCGTGGGGCAACTCGGGGACCTGGGTCAGGTCGATGGCCATCTCGCGGGGCGGTTCGGTCGCCGCCTCGAAGGGAACGACCTCGCCGTCTTCGACGACGCCCCGGTAGTGGGTGGGGATCCCTTCGCGTTCGAGCACCTCGAAGTTGAACGCGCCCATCGAACAGAGGCTCGCCCCCTTGTCGGGGATCGAGTCCGGCATCGATCCCCAGTCGAACACCGAGTAAGCGTCCGTGAAGTAGAAGGCACCCTCCCCGAGCGCGTCACCTGTCGCCTCCCGCGCGACCCGAAACTCCTTGACGCTCGTCACGCGAACCACCGCCCGTTCTCCGATTTCGTGTTCGTCCCGCTCGGCCGTGTCACCGCGACCACCGTCCGGAATCCATGGGGGATATTCCGCACCCCCCGGATAAAGAAGGTTGCAGTCCACGTCTCGCGTTCGAAGCGCCCGACGAGGGGCCGATGGGCGTCGAACCGGCGTGTGGGATCGACCCCACCGAAGACGACGCCGATGACGACGAGGGTCTGGACGCCGTCTTCGACTGGATCGAACGCGAAGTGGCCCGGGAAACCGCCGACTCGACCGGCCGCGGCGACGAGTACGACGACGCCGAAGACGTCCTGGCCGCCGAGGTCTTCGGGAGCACGGACACGCGCCGGACGACGGTCCCGGGGCCACTGGAATCGCGATCACGGCCGGAACGGACGGCGAGACGAGCTTCGACTGGGTCGATTCCGAACGCCTCGAATCGCGGGAGTAGGTCGGCCTCACCCCCGAGAACCAAACCCCTTCCCTGCTGTCACGCTCTGGTCACGTCGACGCGGCCCTCCTCGACGACGAGTTCGAACCCTCGCTCGTCGAGCCACGCCGCCGCGCGCCCCTCGCCGTGCAACAGGATTTCGACCAGATCCGCCGGTTCGTCCACGTCCGTCGAGAGGCGATACGAATCGACGACGGTCGGGTCGATCCCGGCCTCGGCCGCGATCCGGCGGTGATCCCTGAACGATGCGCCGTGGAAGTCGACGTGAAACGCCGAATCCCGAACCACGAGTGCGTTCGTTCCACCACCCCGACCCGGAACGAGTGCGACCGACCCCTCGGCGTCGAGCAACCGCTCGACGGCGCCCGGCGTCGCCAGCGCCAGGTCGGCCATCACGATCGCGAGCGGTTCGTCGGCGTCCCCGAGTCGATCGTTGATCGCGGCCGTGAGCGAACGCTCGTCGACTGCGACGGGGGCGTCCACGTCGATCTCGGCGGTCGCCAGGACCGTCGGTTCGCCACCACCCCTTCGAACCGCGTCGAGCACGTCACGGAGCATGGCGCGTGCGAACGCCGACCGCTCCCCTCCGTCGAGAACCCCGTTCAGCCGGGTTTTCGGATCGCGGGCGTCGAACGGAACGACGACGCGCATCGGAAAAACGGGCGCGTTACATCCGACTGTAGTCGTCTTGCTGCTGGCGGTACCAGTAGAAGCCGCCGGCGAGGACCAGGACGACGACGAGGCCGATGCCGCCGTACATCAGCAACTGGTTGCGCTGCTGGGTGGATTTCGCGCTACTCTCGGCCGATTCGGCCTCGTCGATGGCGCCCTCCGCGTTCGAGATCGCCTTGTCGAACTGGGAGATCTCGTAGAAGTCCTTCGCGGTCGAGAGCTTGTCGTTCGCGGCCGACACCGAGCCACCGGCGTCCTTGGCTTCTTCGATCGCCGTTTCGGCGTCCGAAATCTTGGTCCTGGCCTCTTTGCTCTTTTGCGTGTAGTGGTGGGCCGACCAGGAGCCGATATCGTTGCTCGTTCCGCCCTGTCGCTCCTGAGTGAGTTTCGCGACAAGGAACGACTCCTCTTCGGGGTAGGTGAAGTTCCCGGGGTTCGGAACCGTCCCGGTCACTTCGACCTGGAGTTCGCTCACGTTGCCGTTCGCGCGGAACGGCCCGGCAGTCACGTCCTGCCCGTCGACCTGGGTCACGTCGACCGTATTGCCCAGGTCGTCCCTGTGCTCGATCGTCCAGGTCGCGTTCTGCAGTTCGGTCTCGCCACCGAGACTCCACTCGGTGAACTGGGGATTTCGGTACAGTTCCGTCAGAGTAAAGGAGACGGTAATCTTCTGACCGGCTTCTGCTTCCTGCGGAACGTCCTCTTTCGACGTATCGATGGCCACGGCTGTCCCTGCCACCGCACCGACCACGAGCGCGGTTGCGAGGAGCAGCCCGACCAGTCTAGAAGAGCGGCTCGAGCTCATCGTCGTCATCTTCGACTAACTCCTGTAAGTTCTCTTCGCTCTCGGACCGGATGTCCTCGATGTTGTCCTGTGCTTCGATGGCGACCTGCTGGAGCTCCTTGATCCGGGGGACGTCCGTCACGCCCGCCAGCAGGATCGCCGAGGCCACCTGGGGTTCGTTGATCGGGTAGTCGCCGCCACGAACCTCCATCGAACCGGTCTGCTCCTCGATCCACTTGCGGCCGCGCTCGATTCCTTTCCGGTTGAGGTGCTCGGGCGGGCCGGCCATGACGAGCAAGGCACGCTCGGCACCCTCGATCTCGCAGGGGAGGGTCAGCCGGCCGAGCGCGGCCTTGCGAACCAGGCTGGTGATCCGGTTCGTGGTGTTCGCCGCGTCGATACCGTCTTCGGTACTGTCGCCGCCGCCGGTAAACTTGGACAGGAGGCCGCTGTCGTCGGAGAGTTCGACCGTCTCGGTCGCGTAGCCGACGGTCGAGACGCCGCCGCTATCGAGGGTGTTGATGATCTCGCTCGAGTCGACGACGCTCTCGCCGACCTCGTCGCCGGCGTTGATCTCGCCGGCACCGAGAATGACGCCGAACCGTCGAACGATCTCGTCGTTGATCTCCTCGTAGCCGCTCTCGACGGACTCGCCGGCCTGTCGCCAGGCGTCGTTGTCGAACACGAGGAGGTTGTCCACCTCGCGGGTAAACGTCTGGAACGAGCGTGCGGCGTTGAGCGTGTAGATGCCGCCCTCGTCGCTCCCGGGGAGAATACCCAGACCGTAGACAGGTTCGGTGTAGATGCGCTTGAGATGCTTCGCGAGGACGGGCGCGCCACCGGACCCCGTCCCGCCACCGAGGCCCGCCACGATGAGGAACGCGTCGACCTCGTGAACCGGGATGTTGTCGATGGCACCCTGGATCTCGTCGATGTCCTCCTCGGCGATCTCCGCACCGAGTTCGTTGTCGGCACCGACGCCGTGGCCCTTCACACGAGCCTGGCCGATGAGGACCCGGTTGTCCTCCGGCACGCGCTCGAGTCCCATCAGGTCGGCTTTCGCCGTGTTGATGGCTACCGCAGAACGAACGATGCCGCTCCCTGTCTCGGCGTCGTATTCGAGAAATTTATCAACAATTTTTCCGCCCGCCTGTCCGAATCCGATCATCGCCAGTTTCATACTTGGTTAGGGGGCTCCGTTGCAGTCTATACGTGAGAATCAATGAGCCCATAAAACTTTTGATGGTGAGAACTGTTGGCATAACTAATCGCCCGAAACAATCGCGGTGGGGCGGGGCGATACCGCCCGATGATGTAAGCCCCTGGGAAACATTTCCAGGGTAACAACCCGCCATTTAAATTTACCGAAGACGGCTCGCGAAGGTCGTGGGCGTTCGAACGTGTCACGTTCCTTTTATATACGCGGACAGCGTTCGAAGGTCGGACGGATCGACCCCGAACGCCTCGACATCGTTGTCGGCCGTGGTGTTGTCGAACCTGAGCGACCGGTACTGGTCGCGGCCCATCGGAAATCCCGGAAGGGCACCCGCGACGGTCAGTCCGACCCCGGCGAGCGCCATCGGGATCGGGATCACCGCGACGCGACCGCGGACGAGTTTGGCGACCTCCTTGAGTGTCAGCGTCTCGGGACCGCCGACGTCGTAGATCTGGCCGACGTGCGCGTCGTCCTCGACGGCATCCGCAAGCATCGGGACGAGGTCACCCACCCAGATTGGCTGGAACCGGGTCTTCCCGCCGCCGGGGAGGGCCGCTATCCCGGGTGGCGTGAGCTTCTTCGTGAATCCGACGAACTCGTCCCCTTCCCCGAACACGACCGACGGCCTGACGACGACCCAGTCGAGCGGGGACTCCATGACCACCTCTTCTGCCTGTCCTTTCGCCCGAATGAAGGCCGTCGGACCGTTCGGGTCCGCGCCGAGCCCGCTCATCTGGACGATCCGGTCGACGTCGTGGGCTTGTGCCGCCCGGACGACGTTTTCCGTCCCTCCGAGATGCACCTCGAAATGGGCTTCGTCGCCCCCCTTGGGTTTGAACAACGGTGATAACGAGACGAGGTTGACGACGGCGTCCTGTCCCTCGAACGCGCCTTCGATCGAGTCGTAGGCGGTCACGTCGCCGACTGCCGTCTCGACGTCATCGGCCAGGTCCGCGCCGTCGGGCGTTCGGGACAGCGCGGTGACGTCGTGACCGCGATCGGCCAGTTCGTTGCAGAGGTAGGTCCCGATGAACCCCGTGCCGCCGGTGACGAGAACGTGCATACCTCCTCAAGTATTCGAAACGACATAAGTCCGGGGCCGAATAGGGACGGGGAGCGTTCGGCGGGTCGGCCTGGGCCTGGCCCGGAAGGGCTTACTATGGGGGCCGGCAAGCGTCGGCCATGCTCGTGACGATCGAAGGGCTCGATGGCAGCGGAAAGACGACGGTCTGGGAGGCACTTCATGACGTCTATCCGGACGCGACGTTCACGCACGAACCGACGGACTCCTGGTACGGCGAGGCCGTTCGACGGTCGATCCAGAACGACGACGCCGACCCCCTTGCGGAACTGTTCCTGTACACGGCCGACCACGCGGCCCACCTGGAGTCGACGATCCGACCCGCGCTCGAAGGCGGCGACCTCGTGATCTCCGACCGGTATTACGACTCCCGGATCGCGTACCAGGGGGCCTCCCTCGACGGGGTGATCACCAGGCCGATGGAATACATCCGGGGGATCCACAGTGCGTTCTCGATCGATCCGCACCTCACGATTTACCTGGACGTCGACCCGAGCACGGCTGCCCAGCGTTCGGACGCAGCGAACAAGTTCGAGCGGGAGCGATACCTCGCGGCGGTCCAGGCCAACTACGAACGGCTCATCGAGAACGAGCCACAGCGCTTCGTCAAAGTGGACGCGAGTCGGTCCCCCGAGGACGTGCTCGAACGGGTCGAGGAGATCCTCGAAGAAGTCCTCGAGGCCCGCTAGGGCCGTCCGGCGTCCTCGCTTCGTTCCGGAAGGTCACCCGGTTTGGGTGGCCGACGCCAGAACAGGTCGATCGCGATCCCGAGGATCGCCGGGCCGAGAAACGCGACGAACAGGACGGCCCTTCGCCCGCCGACGTCGCCGCCGAGACCGAAGACGCCGGTCAGGATCGCGGTCGTGGCGAATAGGGCCACGGGGATCACCAGGAGGCTCAGGGCCGCGACGCCCCACCGGGTATCCAGTTGCAGGCGAAAAAAGCGGATCCCGACGGCGACGACGAACGTGTTGACGAGGGCGACGACGGCGACGCCGGCCAGCGTCCCGGGCGTGAACATGGTTTCGCGTGGAAGTGGGTTGCCGACCGATCCCCTTTGGCGTGTCGGTGCGGCGGGGACTTCCCGTTCCGGAACCGATTTGAGGCCGGCGGGCCGAGGCCCCGCCCATGCACCGAATCATCGGCGAACGCGACATCGCCGACACTCCCTTCGACGAGTCGGCCGCCCGGGACCTCTATCGCGACATGGTCGTCGCACGTCGATTCGACGAACGAGCGGTCGCCCTGCAGCGCCGGGGATGGATGAGCGGCTATCCCCCGTTCAAGGGCCAGGAGGCCTCCCAGGTCGGCGCGGCCCACGCGCTGGCCGACGACGACTGGCTGTTTCCCACGTATCGATCCAATGCGATGCAGATCGCCCGAGGGGTTCCGATGAGCGATATCCTCCGTTTCCGGCGGGGGTATCCCGAGTTCGAGTCCGACCACGACCTCCCGAACGTTCCCCAGACCATCCCGATCGCCTCGCAGATTCCCCAGGCCGCCGGCGTCGGGATGGCGATGAACTACGCCGACGACGACGGCGCCGTTCTCAGTTACTTCGGCGACGGCGCGACCTCCGAAGGCGACTTCCACGAGGGGTTGAACTTCGCCGGCGTCTTCGACGCCCCCGTAGTGTTCTTCTGTGAGAACAACGGCTGGGCGATCAGCCAGCCCCGGAGCCAGCAGACTGCCAGCCACACCATCGCCGAGAAAGCGGGCGCATACGGGATCGACGGCGGCCAGGTCGACGGCAACGACCCCCTGGCCGTCCGGGAGTTCGTCGGGGCGGCCCTCGCCAAGGCCCGGAAGGGGGAGCCGG
>DATFIX010000019.1:0-5337 GCA_035269625.1 Natrialbaceae archaeon | reverse complement strand
ACCAGCCAGAACAGCGCCGCGATCGGGAGGCTGATCAGGACGACCAGGGCGGCGCTCGAGCGGATCGCCTGGCCCATCTCGCCGTACTCGTCGGCCCCGTAGCGCTGGGAGACCAGCGCGATCGTTCCGGCCGCGACCCCGCCACCGATCGAGAACGCCATGCCCCAGAAGGGCCCGGCGAGACCGACGCCGTTGATGGCGTAGGTCCCCGAGACCGCCCCGACCATCGCCACGTCGACGGCGTTTTTCGACATCCGGGCGATCCCGGTGACGATCCGGGGCCAGGAGAGGTCGGCCGTCCGGCGCGCTCGTTCGCGGTCGACGAGGCCGAACCTGGCGAGACCGCTCCCGATGGCACAGATCAGGGCGCGGATCGGGTTCGGAAGGCTGGACAGCAGGCGGTTGGGGGACTGGCGGGGCGACACTCGTTCGAATACATGTTTCGAATCGATACTCAAAGCGCTTTTCATGTGGCACGAACGCGCCGCCGATATTGCCGGGTTTCCGGGCGATTCGGGGCGAGATTTTCGAGGAATCTTGAAAAACGACTATGTTCTCGATTGGCGTTTCTCTCGGCATGACGAATTCGCGACGAACGCTCGTGGCTGCCCTCGCCGGAGCGGTCGTCCTCGCGCTGGTGATCGGCCTGGTCGTGATCGGTCCGGGCGATTTCTTCCTCCCGGAACGGGCGACGGCCGTGAACGACGCGGCGGAGCTTCCGAACGGGGCGACGGTCCTGAAAACGGGGACGTTCGCCGGACTGGCCGGACACCACGTCACCGGAACGGTGTCGCTGGTGCAGGACGAGGACGAACTGCTCCTTCGTTTCGAGAACTACGAGCAAACCCAGGGCCCCGACGTGTTCGTCTTCGTGACGCCCTCGGAGACGCCCGATTCGAAGTCGGAGATCACGGCGGGCCGGAAGGTCCGGATCGACGGTGGTGCGGACGGCGGCGAAAGTACGCTGGAGGGAACCTTCAGTCAGCGCCTTCCCGCCGACGTCGAACCCGATGACGTCCGTGCCGTCGGAATCTGGTGCGAGCGGTTTGCAACCCCATTCGGGATGGCGACGCTCCAGAACGCGCCCTGAGGTGACGACGCCGACGAACCCGGGATCCCCCCATCCAAAGCGATTTCACGCGTCCTTGCAGATGATACACTATGAATCCACAGCGGACCGACGCCTTGGTCGACTTCGCCTACGGGGCATTGATCTTCGTATCGGTGATTTTGATCGTGCAGGTTGGCACGGCCGTCGGGCTGGCGTTCGGGTTTGGGGTGCTTATCGCGTACTTCATCCACGTCGCCTGGAAGATGTCGCAGTACGATCCCGACTGGATGCTCACGGCCGTCGAGGAAACCGTCGGCGAAACCGTGGACGAGACCGTCGAGGAGTCGGTCGAAAAGACGGTCGGCGAAACGGTCGAGAAACAGGTGGGAGAAACCGTCGAGGCCACCGTGGAAGAGACTGTCAGCGAAACCGTCGAGGAGACGGTGGGCGAGAAAGTGGAAGAAACGGTGGGCGAAACTGTCGAGGAGCAGGTCGGAGAGACCGTCGAAGCGACGGTTCAGGAAACCGTCGACGAACAGGTGGGTGAGACCGTCGACGAGACGGTCGAAGAAACCGTCGGCGAAACCGTCGACGAACAGGTGGGTGAGACCGTGGAGAAAACGGTCGAGGAGAAAGTCGAGGCAACGGTCGAACAGACGATGGACGAGACGGTCGAGGAGAAAGTGGACGAGACAGTTGAGGAGAAAGTGGAGGAGACGATGGACGAGACGGTCGAGGAGACAGTCGAAGAGAAGGTGGAAGAGACGGTCGAGGAGCGGGTGGCCGAAACCGAGAGTGACTCGGCCGACGAGGAGGACGACGATGCGAATGCGGACTCGGAGGCGGAGGAGACGGACGCGAACCCGGAAGACGACGACGGTAAGGCGGAGCGCGCGGCCGAAAACGACGATCGATAACGAGATCAATCCCCGACGCCGGTGATCCAGGCCGTTTGCAAGCGATCGGACGCCACATACAAGCCCGTCCGGTCGGTACTGACCGGCGTGGCACCCTCACACGTTCTGGTCCCGCTCGATGGGTCGCCCCTGGCAGACGAGGCGCTGGAGCACGCACTCGAGACCTATGACTGCCGGATAACGGTGCTGAACGTCGTGACGCCCCTGGATGCCGACATGAGCGAAGGGGGGATCGTCGAACCGGGTGACGATCGGCTGGCGGCGGCGCGGGAACGGGCGGATCGATTACTCGACCGTTCCCGACGGACCGCGGCCGAGGTCGATCGGACCGTCGAGACGGCGGTCGAAACCGGCGATCCGGCGGAGACGATCCTCGAGTACGTCCGCCAAAACGACGTCGATCACGTGGTGATGGGGGGACACGGGGGCGACCGCGGCGCGGTCGCGCGGCGATTGCTGGGAACCGTGGCGACCGCCGTCGTCGGTGACGCGCCCGTGAGCGTGACCGTCGTCAGGTAGGAGGGGAGGGCACCCATCATCGAATGCCCAGGACGGTCGTGAAGCCCCAGTAGACGCCGTATCCCACCGCGATGGAGGTGGCCAGCGTGATGACCCAGAACGCGACCGTCACGCCGATTTTGCGCCGGGAGACGCCCGCCGATCCGCCCGCGAGGCCGCCGCCGATGACCCCGGAGATGATGATGTTGTTAAACGAGATGGGGATGCCCAGCGCGATGGCCAGTTGCGCGATGACGAACCCGGGCACCAGCGCAGCGATCGACCGCCGAACGCCCAGCTGGGCGTATTCGCGGGAGGTCGCCTGCAGCAATCGCGGCGCGCCCATCCAGGCGCCGGCGAGGATGCCGACCGCACCGATCCCGAGCAGGACGATCACGTCGAGACCGAGGTCGGCCACGTAGAGGTCGGTCAGGGGGCCGGTCGCCAGGCCGACCTGGCTGCCGCCGCTCGAGAACGCGACGATGCTCCCGAGCACCAGAAGGAAGGTCCGGATGCCGTTCTCGACCGACGCCTGCGTGCGGCGACGGATGAAGAAAAAGCCGGCGACTGCGAACGCCAGTGAGGTGAACGCGACGAGCGGGTCGACGCCCAGGACCGCCGGAGCGTCGACGAGTCGCGCGACGAACGCGGCGGCGGAACTCTGGGACGCCCCCGGTGGAGACGGGATGATTCCGAGCTGGACGTTCGCGACGATCGCGGCGACGATCGCGGCGAGCAACGGGACGCCGATCGTCTCGGGAATGTCGTCGCGACGGAGCACCGTCGCGGTCGCGTAGGCCATTCCGCCAGACATCGGCGGAACGAGGATCCAGAAGGTCCCTAGACGCCGGTAGGTGCCGAACGCCGGATCGCCGCCGAGCGAGAGGCCGACGCCGACCATCGCGCCGGTGGTCGCGAACGCGGCCGGGATCGGGTAGCCCGAATAGACGCCGGCGGCCATGAATGCCGCGGCGGTAAGGAGGCCGGCCGTCGCGGCCAGGGGCGTGATCGACACGCCGTTGATCAGGCTCTTGCCGACCGTGTCGGAGATGGCACCGCCCTGGGTCAGGGCGCCCGCCGCCGCGAGCAAACCGATGAGGAAGGCGGCCTTCATGGTCGAGATCGCGTTCGCCCCGATTGCGGGGGCGAAGGGCGGCGAGTTGCTGTTGGCTCCCAGCGCCCATGCCATGAACAGGCCGGTCACCGTCGCGAGGGTTGCCAGGATCCAGAACGTAACCGCCGCCACGTCAGACCCACCTCCGCGTCCGACCGGGTTTGACCTGGCTCGCCCGCCGTCGGAGCGCTGGCCCGCTATCGGCGTCCATGTCGTCGGATTCCATCGCCGACGAGAAAAAGGCTTGGCGGAACGACGCCCGTCGCTCGCCCGCTGTGGGAAAAACGATCGAGAACCGTCGACGCGGGGAAGCACAACCGCTTAAGTCCCCTCCCCCGGTATTCCAGACGAAATCATGGTTTCGGTGTTACTTCTCGTCGGGATCCTGGCAGCGGTCTTCGTGGGGTTCAACGTGGGGGGATCGACGACCGGGCCGGCGTTCGGGCCGGCCGTCGGCGCGGACGCGATATCGAAGACGGGGGCCGCCGCGTTGATGACCCTGTTTTTCTTCGTCGGCGCGTGGACGATCGGACGGAACGTCGTCGAAACGCTCGGAGGCGATCTCGTCACGGACGCGACCGTCTTCACCCCGGAAGCGAGCATCGGCGTCCTGTTTTTCATCGGCCTGGGGCTGCTGGTCGGGAACCTCTTCGGCGTCCCGGCCTCGACGTCGATGACGGCCGTCGGATCGATCGCCGGCCTCGCCCTCGCCGGGGACGCCCTCGCGTGGAGCGTGATGGGCGAGATCGCGACGTGGTGGATCGTCTCGCCGTTCATCGGCTTCTGGATGTCGCTGATAATCGGCCGGTACTTCTACGCGCGACTCAACCGCATGGTCGCCATGGAGCGCAGCGAGGGGCCGCTCGTCGAACTCGACCGGTCCGGGGCGGTGCCGAAACCGGTGCCCAACGGGAGCACCAGCCGACGGGAACTCCTGGGCGTGATCACCGTCGTCGCCATCGGTTGTCTGATGGCGTTCAGTTCGGGGACCTCGAACATCGCAAACGCGATCGCGCCCCTCGTCGGCAGCGACCAACTCGAGATGAACCCGGCCATCCTGATCGGCGGCGCCGCCGTCGGGATCGGGACGTTCACCATCGCCCGCCGGACCCTCGAGACGATGGGCAACGACCTGACGGAACTCCCGCTGACGGCGGCCATCGTCGTGGCGACGGTCAGCGCGACGCTCGTGATCTTCCTGTCGGCGATCGGCATCCCCGCGAGTTTCGTCGTAATCGCGACGATGTGCATCATCGGCCTCGGGTGGGGCCGGGCGACCCGGCCGGTGACCGTCCCCGAGGCGGTCAGGGGCGAGGAGGAACCGCCGGTGTCGGTGGACGCGCTGGCCGAGGACGAACCGGGCGAGGAACTCCCGCCGATCGGCGAGGAGGATCCCGAACACGTCCCCAGCGCGGCCGACCTGTTCGACCCCGCGACGACCGCGCGGGTCGTCCTCATGCAGAACCTCGTCCCACTCATCTCCACGATCGGCGCGTACCTGGCGTTCCGGTTCGTGCCGATTTTCGGCCTGTGAGCACGGAGTCGGTCCGTGCCGACGGTCCGGGGGCAGCCTTATCATCAGCCGGGTGGTAAATGAACACATGATCGAACGCGTACTCGTCCCGATCGACGGCTCCGAGATGGCCGACAAGGCACTCGAATACGCCCTCGAGGTGTACGGCGACGCCGAGATCACAGTGCTGTTCGTCGCCGGTGAACCGTCGCCGATGATGTGGAAGGCGCTGAGCGTGGCCATG
>DATFIX010000018.1:0-4236 GCA_035269625.1 Natrialbaceae archaeon | reverse complement strand
ACGCACTACGACCAGCACCGCCTCTGCAAGGCCTGGGGGCGTCCGGCAAACGCGATGGACGAGTTCCTGGACGACCTCCGGGCGGCGGGCTTCGAGGCCTCCCGGGCGCACTACGGCGGGACGACCTTCAAGACCGACGCGACCGTAGGCGAGATTCGCGAGGCGACGGAGTAGCCGGGGCGAGTTCCGCCGCCCGGCGCAGGCAGGGTTTTCCTCCTGGCGCGCCAACAGGTCATCGTGGACGACCGAATCGAGAACGCCGTCTCGCTGGCCCGCCGGACGGTCGTCGCGACCCGGGACGCCGAGGTCTCCTTCCTCGCGGCGGCGGTGGCCTACTACGCGTTCGTCTCGCTCGTACCCCTGCTATTGCTCGCGCTCGCTATCGCGACGACGTTCGGCGGCGAGGCGTTCGCCCGTGACGTCGTCGATCAGGCCGGGACGCTCCTCACGTCGAGCGGTCAGGACGTCGCGTTCGAAGCCCTCTCGACGAGTTCGGGTCGAGGGGGCGCGACGGTGGTCAGCCTGCTCGTGCTCGCCTGGAGCGGTCTCCGGTTGTTCCGTGGGCTCGACAAGGCCTTCGCCTACGTCTACGACGCCGAGGAACCGGGGACGCTCCTCGACGAACTCCGGGACGCGGCCACCGTCCTGTTCAGCGTCGGCGTCGGCGTGGTCGCCGTCGTGGGCGTTAGTACCCTCGAAGCCGTCGCGTCCGGCCCGGTCGCCGACGTCGTCGGGCCGCTCTCGCTGGTCGTCGTCCTGATCGTGTTCTTCCTGCCCCTGTACTACGTCCTGCCGGACGTCGATCTCTCGGTGCGCGAGGTGCTCCCGGGGACGGTCGCCGTCGCCATCGGCTGGGCCGTTCTCGGCGCCGTGTTTAGCTGGTACGCAACGTCGGCGGCGAACTTCGCGCTCTACGGCGTCCTCGGTGGGGTGCTGTTGCTGCTGACCTGGCTGTATTTCGGCGCCATGCTGGTGATCGTCGGGGCGGTGCTGAACGCCGTGATTGCTGGTCGCGCCAGGACGGAATGACCGATCCCGGACCCCTCCGGCATCGACCCGATTTCGACCGGCAAGTTGAAATCGCGCGAGTGAGACGTGAAAAAGGAAAATGAGCGAGGACGAGCATACGGACGCCTCGCCGCCGGACGACGAGGGCGGGGACGACGGGGACGGCGACCGACAGGGGCCGGAACCGGAACGGGAAGCGGACGAAGCGGGCGTCTCTCCCGACGCCGTCGAGGACGAGGCCGCCGCGCTCAGGGCCGAACTCGAGGCCCTCCGTGACGAACTCGAGGAGATGGAGGGGGACGTCGGGGACGTCGAAACCGAGTTCGAGGACCTGGAAGCACAGGTCGAGGGGTTCGAGGACGACGTCGAGGACCGGACGGTCCACCGCGAGGAGGTCGAACGGGACCTGAAGCGATACGTCCGCAAGCGCGTCAGACGGGGACACGCCCGCGGGTGGGGCCCGTACCTCGTGTTGCTGTACGGGACCGCCATGACGATCGGCGCGTTCTACTTCCTCCAGGACAGCGCCGGGTTCGCCATCCTCGCGATGATCGTCATCTGGCTGTCGACGCTCGGCCTCTTCGCGCTGATGCTGATCGTCGGCGTCATCTTCAACGTCCTCTCGTTGCCGGGTCGCGCCCGCGACGTGCTGGGGGCACTCCGGGATCGCTCCTGAACCCATGGCGCGCGGCATCGGCGCAATCGACGCGGTCCAAACTGCTCTCCCGGACGTCCTCGCCGTCCTGATAGCCGTCGTCACCCAGTTCGGCGACGTCGTGGTGTTCGTCCCGGCGCTCACCCTGGTCCTCTGGTTCGGCGACCGGGATCGCGGGGCCGCGCTGATCGGCGTGGCGCTCGGCGGCGTCGGGATCGTCCTGATCGCGAAGCACCTCCTCGCGTTCGCGCGCCCGCCGACGAACCCTCCGGTTCCGATCGAGGACGTGCCAGCCATCGTCCGGTCGTTCTACGAGGCCGAGGTGACCGCGGACGGCTACGGGTTCCCGAGCGGGCACGCCACCGCCGCGACGGTGGTCTGGGGCTCGCTGGCCTGGTGGCTCGACGCGAGCACGCGGCCGCGACGCGTCGCTGTCGCGGCCGGTCTCGTCGTTCTCGTGGCGTTCTCTCGCGTCGCCCTCGGCGTGCATTACGTCGTGGACGTGGTCGCGGGAATCGGCCTGGGTCTGGCGTACCTGCTCGCCGTCGCCTGGGTTCGCAACCGAGTCGAGGGCGACGAACGCCTGTTCCTCTGGCTGGCAGTAGGATTGGCCGCTGTCGGCGGACTCCTCCAGGGCGGTCAGGACGGCTGGCTCGCGGTCGGGGCCGCCGTCGGCGCGACGGTCGGGTGGTCCGCCACGGACGCGCCGATCGAATCCTGGCCGACGGCTCGGAAAACGGTCGTTCGGGCGGTGGTCGTCATCGCTGCCGTCGCCGCCCTCGCTGGAACGGCCGGGGTCGGACTGATCGCTGCGGGCCTCCCCGAAGCGCCCGCGCTCGGACTCGCGACGGGGCTCACCGCCGGGGCGTTCCTCGCCACGCCGGGGGTTCGGACGGTCTCGGATTGGGTCGAGTCCGGTGACGATCAGAACGTTTCGAGGTAGCGGTCGATCTCCCACTCGGAGACCGAGGCCCGGTACTCGTCGAACTCCTGGCGTTTGGCCTGGACGAACTTCTCGGTGACGTGGGGGCCGAGCGCGTTCGTCACGACGTCGTCGTCCTCGAGGGCGTCGAGGGCTTCCGTCAAACTGCCCGGGAGCGTGTCGATGCCGTACTCCTCGCGTTTCGCGGCGTCGAACTCGTAGATGTTCTCCCGGACGGCTTCGGGCGCGTCGAGTTCGCGCTCGATGCCGTCGAGGCCGGCCTGGAGCATGACCGCCAGCGCGAGGTAGGGGTTGCTCGAGGGGTCCGGCGACCGGAGTTCGATTCGGGCCGAGGCCGGGGCCCGCGTGGAGGGTTTGCGGATCAACACGGACCGGTTCACGTCGGACCAGGCCACGTACACTGGCGCTTCGTAGCCCGGGACCAGGCGCTTGTAGGAGTTGACCGTCGGGTTGCTGATCGCGGTGATCGCCGGGGCGTGCTCGAGGACGCCGGCGAGGAACTGTTTGGCCGTCTCGGACAGCTGGAACTCGTCGTCGGGATCGTAGAAGACGTTCTCGCCGTCCTCGGTGAACAGCGAGAGGTGGGTGTGCATGCCCGACCCGTTGATCCCGGCGATCGGTTTCGGCATGAACGTCGCATGGAGGTCGTGCATCTCCGCGACGGCCCGCACGACCGACCGGAAGGTGGCGATGTTGTCGGCCGTGGTGAGGCCGTCGGCGTACTTGAAGTCGATCTCGTGTTGCCCCTCGGCGACCTCGTGGTGGCTGGCCTCGACCTCGAAGCCCATCTCGTCGAGGGCGTACACGATCTCCCGGCGCAGGTCCGACGCGAGGTCCTTCGGCGCGAGGTCGAAGTACCCGCCGGCGTCGTGGGTGTCGGTCGTCGCGTGGCCATCCTCGTCCTTCTCGAAGACGAAGAACTCGGGTTCCGGGCCGGCGTTGAGCGTGTAGCCCATCTCCTCGGCGCGCCCGAGTGCCCGCCTGAGGACGTACCGCGGGTCGCCGGCGAACGGTTCGCCCGTCTGCGTGTCGATCACGTCACAGATGAGGCGGGCGGCGGCACCGTTCTCGTCGCGCCGCCACGGGAGGACCGCGAACGTCGACGGGTCGGGTTCGAGGCGCATGTCCGATTCCTGGATGCGGACGAACCCCTCGATCGAGGAGCCGTCGAAGTAGATCCCCTCCTCGAACGCCTTCTCGGCCTGACTGGCCGGGATGGAGACGTTCTTGACCGTCCCGAGGATGTCCGTGAACTGAAGCCTGAGGAAGTCCACGTTCCGATCTTCGATCGCCTGGAGCACGTCGTCCGGTTCCGTTGGGTCGTTTTCAGACGTCATCTTTCTCGATGCGTCTCCCCATGGTTTCCCCCATGAAAACTCTGTTGCTTGGTCGAACGAGGGTATCCGACGCCCAAAGTGGACGTTCGTTAAATTCTAATGCCTGGGACGATTGCGTCGACGTAATGACCTACGAGAACCTCGATGCGAGACTGGTGAACGCCCTGATGGGAGACGGACGGGCGAGCCTTCGTGAGATCGGCGAGCAACTCGACGTCTCGGTGACGACCGTCTCGAACCACCTCTCCACCCTCGAAGCGGAGGGTGTCATCCAGGGATTCACGCCCCGGATC
>DATFIX010000017.1:0-8661 GCA_035269625.1 Natrialbaceae archaeon | reverse complement strand
AGGCTCGTGGCCACGAGATAATCGAAGGCGTCGCCGAGAACCTCGACGTCGGGATCAGAACGCGAGCCATCGTCGGTCGCAACGCCGGGGAGACTATCCTGGACGTGATCGACGAGGAAGGGGCCGATCACGTCCTGCTCGGCTGGCGGGGTGCCCGGAGCAGGCGGGAACACGTCCTCGGATCCACGATCGACCCGATCGCGTCCCGGGCCGATTGCGACGTGACGCTGGTCAAAATGGGCCCCAGGGAGACCCGCGGTCGCGGCGACATGGTCGTCCTGGTCGGGGAGGGTCCCCATGCCCCATTCGCGGCCCGCCGGGCCGCCGAGTTCGCCCGGATCGCCCCGTCGGAGACGTCGCTCACCTTGCTCAACGTCCAGATTCCCGGGGACAACGACGGCGAAGCGGAAGAGGACCTGGAGGCTCGTGGCCACGAGATAATCGAAGGCGTCGCCGATCACCTGACTCTCGAGGGAATCGACTACGAGGCCCGGGTCGTCGTGGGCGACGACGTCGAGGAAACGCTCCTGGGAGCCGTGGAGGACTACGACACGGTCTGCATCGGCGCGACCCGGTCCGGGGCAGTGTCCCAGGCACTGTTCGGATCGATCCCCGAAACCATCGGCGAACGAACGGACGGGACCGTCGCCATCGCTCGCGGCCCGGAGGAGTCGCCGCGGTCCATCCGCGAAGCGCTCGTCGAACGGCTGCAGACCGGGGACTGACGGGGTTTCCGGCGTGCGATATCGTCACGGAATGGCGTAGCAAGTCCCAAATGCAGGGCGTTTATGTGGTCACCGCGGACAGAGGTGTATAGATGAACGGCCGGTTTGCCACTATCGCCCGCGACCTGGGGCGTATGCTCCAGGCGCTCGGCGGGCTCGTCTTCGTCTCCCTCCTCGTCCCGATCGTCTGGGGCGAGTTTTACGCGATCCCGGCCCTGCTCGTTTCCGGGGCGATTCCCTTCGCGATCGGGGCCGGGCTCGCACGCCGGTTCGAGGACGCTCCCGAACCGGGGAAGCTCCACGGGATGATGATCGCCGCTTCCGGGTGGCTGCTCGTCGGCACCTTCGGCAGTCTCCCGTTCCTCCTGGTCGCCTGGACCGTCGCGGCGGATCCGTCCGTCTTTTCGATCCCGACGCGCATCGATTCTACGACTCTGGCGGCCTTCCGCGAACCCATCAACGCGTTCTTCGAAAGCATGAGCGGTTTTACTGGAACCGGCCTGACGATGACCGACGACGAGAGCGTCCTCCCGCACACCCTCCAGTGGTGGCGCTCGTTCACCGAGTGGGTCGGTGGCGTCGGCGTGATCGTCCTGACGACGGCCATCCTGGCCCGGCCCGGCAGCGGATCGCTCACGCTCTACGAGAGCGAGGCGCGTTCGGAGAAGATCCACCCGAGCATCGTCTCGACGGTGCGGACCATCTGGTGGATCTTCCTCCTGTTCACGTTCTTCTCGATTCTGCTGCTGTGGGTCGCGGGGATGCCACTCTGGCACGCGATCAACCACGCCATGACCGGCCTCGCGACGGGCGGGTTCTCCGTCACGGACGCGTCCATCGCCACCTACGACAGCGTGGCGATCGACCTGGCGCTGATCCCGGTCATGATCCTGGGCTCGATCGCCTTCCCGATCCACTATCTCGTGTTGCAGGGCGACCTCCGGCACCTATACGAGGACCTGCAGACCCGCTGGGTGTTCGGCTTTTTCGCGCTCGGCACGGTCGTTCTGGTCGGATTCCTGCTGGGCAACGGCGTCTACGCACCCGGGAGATCGTACGCCCCCGAAACGATCTCGCTGTTCGCCGGAACGGTCGTTCTTGACGGCGGGATGGCCGAAGCGTTCACGGCCGCCCGGTACGGCCTCTTCCAGTTCGTCTCGGCGGCCTCCTGTACGGGCTTCCAGACCGCCACCAACCTCGGGACGGCCTGGTCGGCCGAGGGGCAACTCACCGTCGTCCTCGCAATGGTCGTCGGCGCGGCCGCCGGGTCGACGGTCGGCGGAATCAAGCTGATCCGCGCCCTGACGCTCGTGAAGGGGACTGTCTTCCGGATTCGGGGCGTGTTCTATCCCGACAACGCGATCCGGACCTTCAGGCTCGACGGGCGCGCCCTGAACGAGGAGGAGGCCACCCGAGAGTTCGAGGAGGCCGCGATCATCGCGTTCCTCTGGGTCATCACTCTCGGCCTCGGCCTGGTCGTCCTGCTGTTGACGGTCCCCGCCTCGTTCACCCTGGAGAACGTGGTCTTCGAGGTGGCGAGCGCCCAGGGCAACGTCGGGCTCTCGACCGGCATCACCGGCCCCGGAATGCCGACGGTTCCGAAACTCATGCTCGTGTTCAACATGTGGATCGGCCGGCTCGAGATCATCCCCGTCCTCGTGCTCCTTCGAGCGCTCTTCACCCGATTCGAGGTGTACCCATGACCGACCAACGGCTCGAATGGATCGAAAACTCGCTCGGGGAGGTACCGCTCGTCGGCGGGATCTTCGCCGCCGGATCGACCGACCCGATTTACGACCTCCTCATGATCGCAGCGCCGCTGTTGGTGCTCGTGATCCGCGCCGTCGGTCGAGGCCTCGTGACCCGGGTGCTGGTGGGGCTCTATCTCCTCATGTTCCTGTCCTACGTCGTCGCCAAGCACGTCCGCGAAGGAAGAAAACGGACGTAACCGGTTCCGGGACCAGGTCAAAACACTCACGTGGGGCCACGTCCCGGTTGCAACCATGTACGTGATCGTCGTCGGGGCGGGCCAGATCGGGTCGCAGGTGATCGATCTGCTGACGAAGTCCCAGTACGAGATCGTCGTCATCGAAAGCGACCCGGAGGTCGCCGAGGAAGCCAGCCGAAACTACGACTGTCTCGTCATCAACGACGACGCGACCAAGCGGGAGACGCTGCTGGACGCCGGGGCCGAACGGGCCGACGCCATCATCTGTACGACCGACCAGGACGCGACGAACATCATGATCCTCCTGCTGGCGAAGGAACTGGACATCCCCTCGCTGGTGAGCGTCGTCCAGAACCCGGACCACATGAACGTCTTCCGGCAGGTCGGCGCGAACGTCCTGGAAAACCCCCAGCGACTCATCGCCGAGTACCTTGTCCGGGCCGTGCAGCGCCCCTCTGTCAAGGACTTCATGGATCTCGCCGGGGACGCCGAGGTGTTCGAGGTGACGGTCGTCGACAGCGCACCGATCACCGATCACACCATTCGCCAGGCGGACGAGGAGGGATTGCTCGGCCACGGCGAACTCATCGTCGCCGTCGAACGCGGCGAGGAGGTCATCCGGCCGCGCGGTGACACGGAGATCGAAGCGGGCGACCTGGTGACCGTTTTCTCGATCGAAGGGGCGGCACCCGAAGTCATGTACACGTTTACTGGTCGGAAAGACTAGGCCACGTAAAACGAGGGTGACAAACACTCACTCGACCGTCCTGGCGACCGCGATCCGGATCGGTCCGTACAGTCCAGCGAGCAGGAGCGACGAACCGATCCAGGCGTACATGACCCCGATCCCGAGTCGGATCGCGGGGTACGGCGCGTCGAGGGTCCCGGCGAAGTACCCGAACGCCGTTCGACCGCCGGCGATCAGGATCACGAACCCGATCGCGAAGAGCAACCCGTAGCCGATCAGTCTCGCGAACGATGGAACCGCTCCCGCGTCGCGTGCCTCGGTGTCCTCCGTCATGTTCGTTCGACGGTAAGTCCGGACCAAAAACGTTCCGAGTCGAGACGTCGTCCGGATCCGTGACGGCCCCGGCGTCGTGAGAACTACTCTCGGGAGCCCCGTCCCGGCCCCGCTTCATCGTCGTCCCCGTCACGTTCTCGGTCGTCGCCGCCTTCGTCGTCCTCGTCTTCACCCCGTTCTTCCGCCGGTTCCTCGCGCTCGCCAGATCGAACCTGCCCGGATCGGTCCCGCTGGACCCGAGTCCTGCGGCGGGGCGTCTCCCGTCGCTCCTCGCGTTCGAGTATCACGTGCCCGACGAACCCGCCCGCTGCACTCAGGCCGACCGAGTACACCAGGATCACGCCGGCGCTGAACAGGAGGATCAGCCAGAAGAACCCCGTCGCGACGGGTTCGCCCTCGGCCAGCGGAATCAGCGACAGGAATCCGAAGACGAACGTGATGATCAGGACCAGTGGGGCCGCCGCCATGAGGCCCGAAATCGCGCCGACCCTGAGACTCTCGTTGCCGTCGCCTTTCTGGAGGTACGCGGCCACGGCCCCGCCGAGGACCGGCGAGAACGGAATGAACGAGAACACGACGGTGACGACGGCCCCGAGGAAACCGTTCGTCAGCGTGCCGGACCGGGATCGTTTTCGGTGCGGTTCGTCGCCTGGGGTGTCCGTCGAAGTGGCCATAGCACTTGTACTCGCCCGATTTACATAAAAGGTCCTACAGTCCGGGCGCTTCGGGAGCGTCAGTATCAGTAGTGCCAGGGAACGTCCGAGAAGTCGGGGTCGCGCCCTTCCACGAACGCCTCGCGGCCCTCCCGTGCCTCGTCGGTCATGTACGCCAGGCGAGTGGCCTCGCCGGCGAACACCTGCTGGCCGACCATCCCGTCGTCCGCGAGGTTGAACGCATATTTCAGCATGCGGATGGCCGTGGGGCTCTTTTCGTTGATCCGGTCGGCCCACTCGAGAGCGACGTCCTCCAGTTCGTCGTGGGGAACGGCCTCGTTGACCATTCCCATCTCGGCGGCCTCCTCGGCGTCGTAGGTCTTCCCGAGGAAGAACACCTCGCGAGCCTTCTTCTGGCCGATTTGCCGGGCGAGGTAGGCCGAACCGAACCCACCGTCGAACGAGGCCACGTCGGGATCGGTCTGGAGGAACTTCGCGTGTTCGCGCGAGGCGATCGTCAGGTCACAGACGACGTGAAGGCTGTGGCCCCCGCCGACGGCCCAGCCCGGCACCACGGCGATCACCGGCTTGGGAATGTGGCGAATCCGCCGCTGGACTTCGAGAATATGGAGGCGGCCGACGTTCGGGGGCGCCTCGTCGCTCGGTCCGGCCAGTTCGTCCGTTTCGCCCCCGATGCTCGACGCGTCGCCCTCGTACTCGTATCCCGATTCGCCACGGACCCCCTGATCGCCGCCAGCCGAAAACGCCCACCCGCTGTCTTTGGGCGACGGCCCGTTTCCCGTCAGGAGGACGGCCCCAACGTCCGTCTGGCGTTTGGCGTGATCCAGGGCCGCGGCGAGTTCGTCGACCGTTCGGGGCCGGAATGCGTTGCGAACGCCCGGTCGGTCGAACGCGATCCTGACGGTCCCCGAGTCCGTCGCTCGATGATAGGTAATATCCTCGAATTCACCGCCGTCGATCGGCTCCCACCGATCCTCGTCCATTAACTCCGAAACCATACGCCTCCGTCCGGTCGGACTTCGTAAATAGGTTCGTGGATCCAACCCTGCCGACAAGACTTTTGTCTTCACTGCCCGTAATCCGTCGTCATGGACGAAGCCTACGTCCAACTCTTGTGTCCCGAGTGTACGAAGGGCTGGCAATCGAGTCCCTCCGAATTGCCGGACTCCAGAGAAATGTATCACTGTCCGAACTGCCACGCGACCCGTCTCACTGCCGAGTTCATGCGGACCGAACGAGACCTGGAGACCCTCAAGAACCTTCAATAACTCCCGTTTCCTTCGATCGTTCCGTCTGACGAGCGCCGTGGCGCGCACGTTCGGCTACGTCACTCGAAGACAGCGAATCGAGAAGGAAGGACCGAGATGTCAGTCGATTATACTGACGTTTCTTCTTCGAGAAGGTCGTCGACGTACTGGTTCTCCCACTCGCGACGGTCCTCGATTTCGCGGTTCCCGCGTCGGGTTACGACGTAGTAGTTGGTCCGGCGGTCCAGCTGGCCCTTCTCCACGAGTCCCTTGTCGACGAGGGTGTCGAGGTTGGGGTAGAGACGGCCGTGGTGAATCTCCTTCTCGTAGTAGTTCTCGAGTTCGTCCTTGATTTCGAGCCCTTTCGGTTCATCGAGACCAGCGATGACGTAAAGGAGGTCTCGCTGGAAGCCTGTCAGGTCGTACATTATCCCATGTCGTGATAGTATACGGGAACCATTAAGTCTATCGCTCGACATCAAGGTGTTTCCGATGGGAATGTACCACGTTCCTGGCCGCCCCGAAAGACGTGCCTCCCCGATAGTCGGGGCGGATTTGTTGGTGTGACGGCACGCGAATGACGCCTGTAACCTTTCCGGTAGACGATCGACGTTCACCGTTGCCGGAAGACCGAGTGCAAGATCGTATAACTCAACCAACACCATCTGGAATTGCCGTCAGCGACGGGAGTCAGGACCGACCGTCGCGGGGGTACCACCGACGACATGATCGGTAGCCCGCTACGAACGATCGTTCGCACCCGCTAGCCGTGCTAAAACATGCCAACCTTGCGAAACGTTTATTCCTGTTGGCACGGGAAGTGGTTGATACACGCCCGGACTCGACCGGGCAGGAGACGTCACATGATCGCCACGACCATCCCATCGAACCGGACGCCCGCCAAGAGTGGCGGGGCCGGTTCGAATCCGGTGACGCCCGTTTCGTCGGGGTATCCGGCCGGCGAGGGATGGTTCGTGGGTGATGGCGGCTCCACTCTCCGCGTTTGCCCCACTCTCGCCGCGTAAGGTGCCCACCGGGGGCACGGACGGTTCGCACGATTCGTGCCGGACCGTCCAACCGACGGCGGGAGTGGGGTCCTGCGGTGACCGTCATTCTCGTCGTTTCCGGTGTGTACCAGCGTGGCCAGTGAGGCGAGCGCGGTGCTCCCGCCGGGAGCATCGCCCTGGCGGCCCCGTCCTGGACGGGGTGCGCGTTCGAATCGCGCCGGGAGCCTCAAATGGCAGTCCAACAACAGCGGGTCGGCATCGACGCCGACCTCACGGTTCACGTCCCGCGCAACGATCAAGGCACCCTCGAGGAGAGCGTCGAACATCGCGTCAGCCGCGTCGACGGCGTCGACCGACTGGAACGCGTCGAACTCACCGCAGTCCGACCGCGCCTGAACGACATGGCGGTGGGCGTCCGGGTCGAGGTCGTCCTCGCGACCGACGCCGGGGATCCTCCCGACGTCGTGGCGTTGCTGGAGGAGGGGTTCGGCGTCACGGTCGAGGAGGTCGTCGTGGAACGCTGACTGTCCGGTCCGACACGTCGAGACGGGCCGACACCCCGTAGTTGTAACGTTGACACAATATCGCAAGGAAGCGATTCCTCCCGACGTTCCTTGTAACTTCGTGCCGTATCCGCCGATTTCGATACTACTAACTCGCGTCCTTGGAAAGTACCGAGCGAGTCCACGATGAAACTCCACGAGTACCAGGCGAAGGAAGTCTTCGCCGACGCCGGGATTCCGACGCCCGAATCGAAGCTCGCATCGAGCGTCGACGAGGTCCTGGCGGCGGCCGAGGACGTCGGTTACCCAGTGGCGATCAAGGCACAGGTACAGGTCGGCGGCCGGGGCAAGGCCGGCGGGATCGAACTCGTCGAGAACGACGAAGAGGCCCGGGCGGCCGCGGAATCCATCCTCGGGATGGACCTGAAGGGCTACGAGGTCGACCGCGTGCTCGTCGAGGAGGCAGTCGACTTCGTCAACGAACTCTACGTCGGCGTGACGATGGATCGCGGGGAGGGCAAACCCGTGGCGATGGTCTCGACCCGCGGCGGCGTCAACATCGAGGAGGTCGCCGAGGAGGACCCCGACGCCATCGTCCGCGAACACGTCGATCCGTCCTTCGGGATGCATCCCTACCAGGCACGAAAGGCCGCCTTCGAGGCCGGCGTCGATCAGTCGATCGCCACCGACGTCGCCTCGGTCGTGAAGACGCTGTACGACCTCTGGGACGAGAAGGACGGCAGCGAGGCGGAGATCAACCCGCTGATGGTCACGGCCGACGGCGAAGTGATCGCCGCGGACGCGGTCATGAAGATCGACGACGACGCCCTGTTCCGCCAGCCCGAGATGGCCGAGATGGAAGAGGAAGCGGCCGGCCTCGACGACCTCGACCGCAAGGCCAGCCAGTACGACTTCGATTACGTCCGTCTCTCGGGCAACGTGGGCGTGATCGGCAACGGTGCCGGCCTCGTGATGGCCACGCTCGACCTCGTGGACTACTACGGCGGATCGCCATCCAATTTCCTGGACATCGGCGGCGACGCCAAGGCAGAGCGCGTGAAGAATGCACTCGACATGGTGTTCTCCGATCCGAACGCCGACGCCGTGGTGTTCAACGTCTTCGGCGGCATCACCCGCTGTGACGAGGTGGCCCGGGGCATCAACGAGGCGCTCCACGAGTTCGAGGAAATCGAGAAACCCGTCGTGGTTCGCCTCGCGGGCACCAACGCCGAAGAGGGCATGGAAATCCTGGACACCGACCTCGTCGAGGTCGAGGCGACCATCGAGGACGCCGTTCAGCGCACCGTGGACATCGCAAACGAGGTGAGCGACCAATGAGCGTACTCGTCGACGACGACACGAACGTGATCGTGCAGGGAATGACCGGTGGCGAGGGTCGGTTCCACTCGGAACTGATGATCGACTACGGGACCAACGTGGTCGCCGGCGCGGTGCCGGGTCGCGGTGGCGAAACCGTCCACGGCGTCCCGATCTACGACACCGTGGACGAGGCAGCCCGCGAGGAGGACGCCGACG
>DATFIX010000016.1:0-20520 GCA_035269625.1 Natrialbaceae archaeon | reverse complement strand
GAGGACGAGCGACTCGCCGGCGAACTGGTGACCGACCCCGAGACGGCGAGCCACGTCCGGGCGATCCGTGATCTGGTCGCCGAGAACGAGTCCACCTTGATCTTCGTCAACACCCGACAGACGGCCGAGGCGCTCGGGTCGCGATTCAAGGCGCTGGACCTGCCCATCGGCGTCCACCACGGCTCGCTGGCCAAGGAAACGCGAATCGAGGTCGAGGACGCGTTCAAGGCCGGCGAACTGGACGCCCTGCTCTGTACCTCCTCGATGGAACTCGGGATCGACGTGGGCAGCATCGACCACGTGATCCAGTACCAGAGCCCGCGGCAGGTGACCCGCCTCCTCCAGCGGATCGGCCGCGCCGGCCACCGGAGCGACAAGCTATCGGAGGGGACGATCGTCACGACCCGCCCGGACGACACCTTCGAGGCGCTGGCGATTGCCCGCCGGGCGAAAGCGGGCGAGGTCGAACCGGCCGCCATCCACCACGGCAGCCTCGACGTGGTCGCCAACCAGTTGCCCGGCCTGGTCATGGGCCAGGGCGACGTCGCGGTCAGGGACGCCTACGAACTGGTCACCCGGGCCTACCCGTTCCGGGACCTCGAACCGGAGCAGTTCCACGAGGTGGTCCAGGAACTCCGGGGCAACCGGATCATCTGGTACGACGAGTCGGCGGAACCGCAATCCGCGCCGGAACCCCTCCGCGGGCGGATCGAGACCACCGGCGGCACCTGGCAGTACGTCTACGCGAACCTCTCGATGATCCCCGACGAGGAGCGCTACAGCGTCGAGGACGTCGCCAGCGGCCGCCAGATCGGGACGCTGGACGAGCGCTTCGTCGTCAACTTCGCCGAACCGGGCGAGGTGTTCATTCAGGGCGGCGAGATGTGGCGCATCGTCGAGATCGACGACGAGGAGACGCGGGTGAAGGTCTCGCCGATCGAGGACCCGGCCGGCGAGGTGCCCTCCTGGACCGGCCAGGAAATTCCGGTCCCGCGCTCGGTCGCGGGCGAGGTCGGCGAGATGCGCGGGATCGCCGGCGACCAGTTCGCGGGTGGGGCCGGGACCGACGCCGTCGCCCGCGAGTTCACCGGACGATACCCGGCGGACGCGTACACGATGGGCGAAGCGCTCGAGCAGGTCTCCCGCCAGGTCGAAGCCGATGCGCCGGTCCCCACCGACGACCGGATCGTGATCGAGCGCGAGGGCCGATCGATCGTGCTCAACGCCGGGTTCGGCCACCGGGCCAACGAGGCGGTCGGCCGGGTCTGCTCGTCGCTGATCGGCCAGCAGACTGGATCCTCGGTCGGCATGGAGATCGACCCCTACCGGATCGAACTGGAGGTGCCGGGCGGCGTCTCGGCCGAGGACGTCGCCGAGACCCTGGAGCACACCGACCCGGACCACGTCGGGCCGATCATCGAACTCACGATCAAACACTCGGACGCGTTCAAGTTCCGTCTCTCGCAGGTCGCCGCCAAGTTCGGCGCACTCAAGCGCTGGGAGGGCAGCGGCGGGTTCTCGGCCGACCGCCTGCTGGCCGCGCTGGAGGACACGCCGATGTACGACGAGGCGATTCGGGAGGTGTTCCACGAGGACCTGGACGTCGAATCGGCGGGCGAGGTCCTCCGGGCGATCCAGGCCGGCGAGATCGAGGTCGTCACCCACGGCGGTCGGACGCCGATCGGCGTGAGCGGCCGTTCCAGCGGCCAGGAACTGCTCGCTCCCGAAAACGCCGACGCGAGCGTCGTCGAGACGGTCAAGGACCGCCTGCAGAACGACGGGGTAGTCCTCCTGTGTGTCCACTGCGGGGAGTTCGCCCGCGAGACGAAGGTCAAGCGGGTGCCGGACCAGCCTGAGTGTCCCGAGTGCGGATCGACGCGGATCGCGGCGCTCAGCCCCTGGGACGACGAGACCGTCCCGGCGGTCCGCGCCCAGGAAAAGGACGAGGAACAGGAGGACCTGACTCGTCGGGCCCACCGGCGGGCAAACCTCGTCCAGAGCCACGGCAAGCAGGCCGTGATCGCGCTGGCGGCCCGCGGGGTCGGCCCGCAAAACGCGGCCCGGATCATCGCCAAACTCCGGGAGAACGAGGACGACTTCTACCGGGACATCCTCGAACGCGAGCGCGAATACGCCCGGACGCGGTCGTTCTGGGACTGACGAACGGGGTCGTCCCCGCATCGACGCCGACAGCGAAACGGCCATACGGCCCCCGGTCCAACCACCGGACATGCGGTTTGCGCCGGGCGCGTTCAAGTTCGCCGCGTTGCCACTCCTCGGAGCCGTGCCTGCCTTTTTCATCAGCCCGGGCGTGGGGTTCCTCCTCCTCGCGGTCGGCGTTGCGATCCTGGCCTTCTTCCGCGACCCGGAACGGACGCCGCCGCCGTCGGGCGTCGTCTCGCCGGCCGACGGGAAGGTCAGCGTCCTCCGGATGGAGGGCGATCGGGTCCGGGTGGGCGTGTTCATGAACGTCCACGACGTCCACGTCAACCGCGCTCCGCTGGGTGGGCAAATCGAGGCCGTCGAGCACGAGCCAGGCGGCCACTATCCGGCGTTCTCGAAGGATTCGGACCAGAACGAGCGCGTTCGAGTCCGGTTTCCCGATCACGACGTGACGCTGATCGCGGGCGCGTTCGCCCGACGGATCACGCCCTACGTCGAGTCGGGTGAGACGGTCGATCGCGGCGAACGGATCGGCCACATCGCCTTCGGCAGTCGGGCGGACGTCCTGCTTCCGCCGCGGTTCGATCGGGATGACGTGGCGGTGGACATCGGCGATCGGGTACGGGCGGGCGAGACGACCATCGCCGAAGCGGAATAACGGACTGACCTACGCCGTCGGTTCGACCGTTTCCATCGCCGCCTCGAACGCGGCCTGGTCGATGACGACCTCGTCGGCGTGCTCGTTTGCTTCCTCGCCCTCGTACTTCCCGGCGACCTCGCGGATGGCCCGCATCGACGCCGCACGGACGACCGCGGCGACGTCCGCGCCGGTGTAGCCCTCCAGGTCGGCGGCGAGCGCGTCGAGGTCCACGTCCTCGCCCAGCGGTTTCCCCTCGGTGTGAACTTCGAGGATAGCCAGTCGGGCGTCCTCGTCGGGTTCGGGAACCTCGATGTGAGTCTCCAGTCGCCCGGGCCGGAGCAGGGCGTCGTCGATGGCGTGCTTGCGGTTCGTCGCCGCGAGCACGACCAGGTTGGGGTTGTCGGCCAGCCCGTCGAGTTCGGTGAGCAACTGCGAGACGACGCGCTCGGTCACCTCGTGGGTCTCGCCACGACCGCCGGCGATGGAGTCGATCTCGTCGAAGAAGACGATCGACGGGGCGGCCTGCCGCGCTCGGTCGAACACCTTGCGGACGGCCTTCTCGGACTCGCCGACGTAGCGGTCGATCAGTTCCGGGCCCTTCACCGCGACGAAGTTGACGTCGCTCTCGCCGGCGAGTGCGCGGGCGAGCATCGTCTTCCCGGTACCGGGCGGCCCGTACAGCAGGACGCCGCTGGGCGGGTCCGTCTTCGCCGCCTCGAAGAGGCGGTCGTAGGTCAGCGGCCACTCGACGGCCTCGCGAAGGGTTTCCTTGGCCTCGTCGAGACCGCCGACGTCGTCGAAGTCGATGCTGGGTGACTCGGCGACGAACTCGCGCATGGCCGACGGTTCGACGTTCGCCATGGCCGTCTCGAAGTGCTCCCGGGTGACCAGGGGCTCCCACTCGGCGCGCTCGTCCTCGTCGGCGGGCCGACCCCGGAGGGCAGCCATGGCGGCCTCGCTGACGAGCGCGTCGATGTCGGCACCGGTGAACCCGTGAGTGCGGGAGGCGAGGCGGTCGATCGAGACGTCGTCCCCGAGGGGCATCCGGCGGGTGTGGACCTGGAGGATCTCCGTCCGACCGGTCTCGTCGGGCACGCCGATCTGGATCTCGCGGTCGAACCGACCGCCGCGCCGGAGGGCCGGATCGATGGCGTCCACGCGGTTCGTCGCCCCGATGACGATGACGTCCCCTCGCCCTTCCAGGCCGTCCATCAGCGAGAGCAACTGGGCGACGATCCGGTTCTCCGCCCCGTCGCCCTCGTCGCGCTGGCCGGCGATGGAATCGATCTCGTCGAAGAAGATGATGGTGGGGGCTTCCTCGCGGGCCTCCTGGAACGTCTCGCGGAGTTTCTCCTCGGACTCGCCCTTGTACTTCGACATGATCTCCGGCCCGGAGATGGTGACGAAGTGGGCGTTCACCTCGTTGGCGACCGCCTTGGCGATGAGCGTCTTCCCGGTGCCCGGCGGCCCGTACAGCAGGACGCCCTTCGGCGGATCGACGCCGAGTTGCTGGAACAGGTCGGGCTCCGACAGCGGGAGTTCGATCATCTCGCGAACCTGGTCGAGTTCCTCGTCCAGGCCGCCGATGTCCTCGTAGGTGACCCCGCCACCGCCCGTGGTTCGTTCGGCTTTCCCGCCCTCGTCGCCACCCGTCTCCTCGTAGGAATCAGGGGTGACGTACACGGTCGTCCGGCTGGTGATCCTGACGGGACCGTCCGGGCTGGTGTCCGTGATGCGGAACGGCTCCTCCGCGACGCCCTCGAGTCGCGCCTGGTCGCCCTCGCTGACCGGACGGTCGATCAGGTGCTGGTGGACGGCCCGCGCGACGACCGTCTGGTCGGCGTCCGCGAGCGACGGCGGGGGCGTCAGGGTGATCGATCCAGCGTCGGCGACCCGACCGCCGTCGCCGGACCGCGGATAGACTTTCACCGTCTCGCCGACGCTGACGCCGGCGTTGGCCCGCGTGTCGGCGTCGATCCGGATCTCGTCCGCCGGCGCATCCGGCGCGGCCGGCCAGACCTTCGCGATGGTCATCGCTTCGCCCTCCAGGACGACGGCGTCCCCGCTTAGCACCCCGAGGGTCTTGCGAACCGACTCGGGAATCCTCGCGACGCCCCGTCCGGCGTCGCGCTTCTCGGCGGCGCGGACGGTCAGCCTCACGCCCTCGTTACTCATGGCCGGTCCTTGCTTCCGGACGGCCTTGACCGTTCTCATGCGGTGGTTCGTCCAGGCTGTCAGTGCCGTCGAGAGAAACGGGAGGCGGGGTGCCGGATGACAGGCCACACGTCGGCCGGTGAGGGGGGGACAGGGACACCGTCGTATCGTGCGGCCCGGGTCGGTTGTCGTCGAATTCCTGTCGGCCTGCTGGAGGCAGGGGTGGGTCGACCACCCCATGTCCGAGATAGGGTTTTGGGCAGGTTAAACCTCGGGGAATCGGCAACCTGTCGGGCGTTTGTGTCGAGTTGACGACCCCCATTTGACCCCAGGCAAACGGGGCCAGGACGGGCCGAATCGTCGGATCGATGTGTCGGGCGTCCGAATCGCCAGCCATGGTCGAACAGCGAACTCACGAGCGAACCTCGGAACGGTACGTCGGCCGCCCGGTCGCCATCGAGGACGGTCGAGCCGTCGTCGAACTCGAAACCACCGACGAGATGGCGGTCGACGAGTACGACCTGGTCCACGGCGGCTTCGTCTTCGGGGCGGCCGACTACGCGGCGATGCTCGCGGTCAACGAACCCACCGTCGTGCTGGTCGGCGCGGAAACGTCGTTCACCGCCCCGACGACCGTCGGAGATACCATCCGGGCGACGGCGACGGTGGACGAGGACGCCGACAGCCTCGTCGTCCAGTGCGAGGTCGAGACTGTTGAAGAGGTTGATCGGGTCTTCGCCGGCAGGTTCGAGTGTGCCGTGCCGGACGAGCACGTCCTGTCGTAACGTCGGTAGTATTTCGGATTTCTCGTCGGGGGAACCGGCCGTTTTCCCCGCTTTCCGCCGTCGATTTCGACGGGGCTATTAGGGTTCGAACGACGACCGTCATACTGTGAGTATCGAAACGAAACGCAGTCGTCGCGGCATCCTCGCTGTCGTTTCGACGGGGAACTTCGCCCAGCTCGGGATGCGACTGCTCCTCGGTGCGCTCGTCCCCTTCGTCATCCTCGATTTCGAGGGCGCGACGAAGTCAAACGTCGGCCTCGTGCTGACGGGGCTGTGGGCCATCTACGCGCTCTTGCAGTTCCCGAGCGGCGTCCTCGCGGATCGCTTCGGCGAGCACCGGCTCCTCGCGATGGGATTGACCGGGGCAGTCGTCGGGTCGGTCCTCGTTGCAGTGGCTCCCTCGCTGTGGCTATTCGGCGTCGCCGTCCTGCTGCTCGGTGCCGGGACCGGACTCTTCTTTGCCCCGGCCTCGTCGCTCCTCTCGCGGCTGTTCGAGGAACAGGGCGGCCCGCTGGGCACGCTCACTGCAGTCGGTGCGCTCGCCGGCGTGATCTACCCTGCCGCCGGCGGGTTCGTCGGCGAGGAGTACGGCTGGCGAACCGCGGTGCTTCTCGCGAACGTCGTCGCCGTTCCGGTCCTCGTGGGGACCGTCCTGTACGTCCCGTCGATCACGCCGGCGAACCCGAGCCGACGGCTCACCGCCGCGCTCGATCCCGGAAAACTCCGCGGCCTGTTCGGCCGCCCCAGCGTCGCCTACACGACCCTCGTTGCGATCTTCCTCGGGTTCACGTTCCAGGCGGTGACGTCCTTTTTCCCGACGTTCGTCCACGAGTATCACGGAGTCGAAACCGAACTCGCCGGCACGCTGTTCGCCGTCGTGATGGCCCTCTCCACGGTCGGCCAGCCGATCGTCGGTTGGATCTCGGACCGACGGTCGCGCGACCTCGGCATCGCCGGCAGCGCCACGCTGGCCGGGTCGGGACTGGCCATTCTGCTCGCCGTCCCCGGAGTTCTGGGGCTGGCCGTCGGCACCATCGTCCTCGGGAGCGGCGTCTCCTGGGGCGGCGCGTTGCAGGCGCGGTTCATGGACCAGTTCACCGACGACGAACGCGGGTTCGGGTTCGGCCTCGTTCGGTCGGTCTACATGTTCCTCGCGGCCCCCGGCAGCGTCATCGTCGGCACGCTCGCCGACACTGGCGGGTGGGTGTTCGGCTACGGGGCCGTGATCGCCGTGCTGGCGCTCAGCCTGGTCGCCCTGGCTGTCAACAGGGCGCTCTCGCTCGATCTGTGATCGATTCGCTCGACGGAACGCCCGATCAGGATCGATAGACCAGCCGTTCGGCCACGTCGAGGCCGTTTCGAAGGGCAGCGTGGAGTCGGGCTTCCCCCGCGACCCAGTCGCCGACGCAGTACAGGCCGTGGTCCCGCGCTCGCTGGACCGGGGCGTGGGCCACCGCCTCGTCGGCCAGGGCGAACCGCCAGCGACCGAAGTCCGTCCAGTCGGGGTCGGCCAGGCGGTCGTCGTTCATGACCTCGGCCGTGTGTGTTGCGAGAAGTTGGGCGTTCGCCGCGGGCGAGTCTTCGAAGTGGTCGACCGACCACCCGGGGCTGGCCTGTACGACCAGGACGGACTCGTCGTCGGGGACGTGCCCTGGCTTGCACTCCTCGCGGGCGATCCAGCCCACCTCGTGATTCTTGCCGGTGTTGACGAGGGCGTAGTATGGTCGATCGAGTTCGAACGGGTAGTGCAGGACGGTCGACCAGAGGGCCCGGAACTCGATCGCCTCCAGGGCCTCGATCAGGTGCTCGCGGGCGTCGGCCGCCCAGTCGGCGGTGCGGAGCAACCGGGCCGTCTCCGGTGCCGGCGGGTTCAGCACGAGCGCGTCGAAGGGGCCCCACTTCCGGCCGTCCGCGTCCTCGACCAGCCAGGTTTCGGCGTCGGGATCGCGGGTGAGGTCGATGACGCGAGTCTCCAGTTCGACCGCCGCGTCGGTCGGATCGAGGAGTCGGCGGCCCAGTTGCGCGAGGCCGGTCCGGTAGGTCCACTTGTGCTCGTCCGGCGGTCTGCCCTCCGAAACGGTCCCCGTCTCGTCGAAGACGTAGATCGGGTTGGGCACGTTCACGAGACCGTCGGCGTCGATCGTTTCGGTGAGCAGTTCGTTCACGCGTTCGTCGTCCGACTTGACGTAGTTCGCGCCGTAGTCGTAGACCACGTCGTTACGGTAGCCCGTGACGGCACGCCCCGAAACGACGCTCGACTGCTCCAGCACGGTGAGGTCAGCCTCCGGAAGGGTCCTGTCCAGCAGGAAGGTCGCTGCTGCGCCGGCCACCCCTGCTCCGACGATCCCGATGTCCGTCATTCGGGGTTCGTTACGGACCGGACCCGGAAAACGGCCCGCATTTCGGCGATCGCATCGGTATCGAGCCATTGCGGGTGTTCGGCCGTCGGCGGATCACAGGTCGCCCTCACGCCCGCGTCGTCGAACCTCGCCGGCCCGCTCTCGAATCCCCGCCAGTTCGTCCTCGTCCTTGCCGTCGAGGTGGTGGTAGACCAGTCCCATCCGCCCGTTCGGGCGGAGGCGGTCCTCGTTTCGGTCGAGGAAGTCCCAGTACAGCGCGTTGAACGGGCAGGCGTCCTCGCCGGTCGTCTCCCGGTGGTCGTACCGGCAGTCCGCACAGAAATCGCTCATCCGGTTCACGTAGTTGGCACTGGCGGCGTAGGGTTTGGACGCGAAGACGCCCGCGCCGTACAGCCCCATCTCGATGACGTTCGGGGTCGTCACCCAGTGGTAGGCGTCGACGAACCCGGCGTGGAACCACCGGTTGAGCTGTGCCGGTTCGACGCCGTACAGCAGGGCGAAGTTCGAGAGGATCATCAGGCGCTCGATGTGATGGGCGTACCCGCGGCGACGAACGCCCTGGACGGCACTGCGAAGGCACCGCATGTCGCTCTCCCCTGTCCAGTAGCAGTCCGGCAAGTCGCGTTCGGCGTCCAACTGGTTCGCCCTCGCGAGGTCGGGCATCGTTCGGCGATAGACGTGGCGGACGAATTCCCGCCAACCGAGCACCTGCCGGACGAACCCCTCGACGCTGTTGAGGGGAATCCCGTCGTCGTCACGCCAGGCCGTAATCGCACGTTCGATCACCTCGTCGGGCCGGAGCAGGCCGAGATTGATCGCGGGCGACAGGAGGGCGTGGTTCAGCGTCGATTCCTCGGCGACCATCGCGTCCTGGTACGGCCCGAAGTCGGCGAGTCGGTCGGTCACGAAATCCTCGAGTGCGGACAGCGCTTGCTCCCGAGTGACCGGCCAGAAGAACGGTTCGGGGTCGGCCCACGTGCCGCCGTTTTCGGATTCGTCTCCATCCACCACGACCGTCTCCTCGATCCACACCTGCACTTCCCGGGTGGTCTCGTCCGGTTCGAAGCGCGGCGGATCGGGCGGATCGTAATCCTCGGGTGGCGTTTCCCGGTTTTGATCGTCGTAGTTCCACTCGCCGCCGACCGGTTCGCCGTCGTCCATCAGGTAGCCCGTCCGTCGTCGCATCGCCCGGTAGAACCCCTCCTGACGGAAGGGCGGATCGCCCGCGACGTCGTCGAACGTCTCGGGATCACAGAGGAATCGCTCGTCGCGAACGATTGCGAGAGTCCCGCCCCGTTCCGCGACCAGTTCGCGGAGTCGATCCGCACCACCGTAACTCGCCGGCTGCATGACGACCAGATGGTCGTCTGGGTGAGCTTCGAAGTGGGCGTCGAACCCCTCGGCAAAGGTCTCGACCTGGCGGTAGTCGACCGTCCGGCCGTCGGCACGGAGCGCGTCCCGGACGTGCCGCATCGCGGAGAACACCAACGTCAACTTGTGCGGGTGATACGGATGTCGGCGGGCGAAATCGGTCGCCTCGATCAGCAGGACGCGGTCGTCCGGACGGTTGGCGAGCGGGCCGGCCTCGCGACAGAGTTGGTCGCCGAGGACGAGGACCGTCATCGTTGAAACGTCGGCCGGACGGCACAAAACCGCTCGGGTGGTCGGCTAGGTGAGACTCACCCGGGGACGTACCCCCGACCAGCGATCAGCGCGAGGACGTTCGCGAACAGCAACGCCAGGAAGGCCATCGTCTCCCCCGTGGTGCCGAGACCGGACAGCAGGAGGGGCACGGAGATGAAGGGGAGACCGATCGCCACCCAGAAGGCGAACCCCTGCGCGTACCCCTTGACGCTTCGCCAGGCGCGGCCGAACGCGCCCTGGAAGATGGAGGGCCGAGTGTGAACGCTCATACGAGGGTACACGGTAGCCCTGAAAAAGAAGGTACTCCAAGGTCAAACGGGCGTTTCACGTACCGTGGATCCCGGCGAGGCACCCGTGTCGAGTGGACTACAAAAGTGGAGAACAGGATAGAGTAAAGAAGGGCTGGGCCGAAGCGTCGCTCGAAATGTCACGCGATTCGTCGGTCGCCCCCCGGACCAGCGGCGGGGACGATGGCCGTGTCGAGCCGTCCGGCGAGCGTCCGGGGAGACTGTCCCCGGAGGACTACCTGGGACGCATCGGCGTCGCTCCCGAGACCGTCGAGACGGCGGATCTGGCCACGCTCGGACGACTCCAGCGCGCCCACGTCAGAGCGGTTCCGTTCGAAACGCTCGCCATCACCGGGGACCCGTACAGCGACCGTTCGGGGTCAGGGGTGACCCTCTCCCTCCCTGCTATCTACGAGAAAGTCGTCGACCGCGGCCGTGGTGGCTACTGTTTCGAACTCAACGGGCTCTTTCACTGGCTGCTCGCCGAACTCGGCTACGACGTGGACCGGGTGGCTGCCAGGGTCACGAGCGACGGCGACGCCGGACCGCCCGCCAACCACCACACGAACGTCGTCGAACTCGACCGCCGGTACGTGGTCGACGTCGGGATGGGATCCCCCGTAATGCGCCGCCCTGTCCCGCTCGACGGGGGAATCTGTACCGACGAAGCCGATGTCAAATGGCGAATCGTCGAGAGCGACCGCCCCGACGAAACCTACCGCTCCGAGTTTCGCGAACCGGGTGACGAGGAGTGGACCCAGCGCTTCGTGTTCAGCGACGTGTCGCGCGACCTCCAGTACTTCGAGGCAACCAACGACTACCTCCAGAGCGCCCCCGAGTCGCCGTTCACCGGGGATCCCGTCGTCTCCATCGCCACCGAAGACGGCCATCTGAAGCTCTCCGGTGACACGCTGACCGAGACCACCGGGGCCGAAGAGCACGAACACACGGTCCCGTCCGACGAGTGGCACGCCACGCTGGAAGCAGCCTTCGGTCTCCACTACGGGCGCGGATAGCCGGCGTCGTCCGTCGGACTCTGTCGTCGAACGGACGATATCGTTATGTCCGCTCGAAACGTAATATATCCGATATGAGAGCCACAGTGGGAGTAGCGACACCGGAGTGGGTACCGTTCGATCTCTCGGCGATCCCGGGCGATCCAGTATTCACCGTCTTGATCGGACTCGTCGGCGTGATAGCACTCGGTGCCGGCGTTCGATCACTGGTTCGGTACCGTCGGGTCCGGGCCCCGGCGACGCCCATCATTTCGATCGACGCCGGCCCGGTCGAGGTTTCGGGCATCGCCAGCCCTCGTGGCGACGAAACCCTTCGATCCACGTTCACCGACACGCCCTGTCTGGTCTGCCGGACGCGCATCGAAGCGTACTATCCCAGCCTCCTCGGCGACGCCGACTCGTTCGGCGTCGACGAGTTCGTCTTCTCCGACGAATGGCGGACCAAGCACGACGAGACGGCCTCGGTCCCGTTCTACGTCGACGACGGGACGGCCAGCGTGCTCGTCGACCCGGAGGGTGCCGACCTCCGGTTCGAGACCCACGAAACGACCCTGGCGGTCGGGGATTCGATTCCCGATTCGGTCCGTGAATTCGTGGAATCCGCGTACGCTTCGGGTGACGCTCCCTGGGCGAGGCGACTGCTCCAGGACGGCGAGCGATCCAGACTCGACGAACTCGCGACGGACCTCGAACTGGCCGGCCCGATCGAATGGCGGTTCGTCGAGGAACGACTGGACGTCGAGAGCCCCGTTCACGTCCTCGGCGTCGCCTCGCCGCGCCGGACCGCAGCGAACGAGGTGGGCGTCGTTCACGCCGTCGTCGGGAAAGCGGTCCGTCGAGTGGCAGACGGCGGCGGTAGGATCGATAGCAGCCGGCGCTCGAAACGACCGTTCGTCATCTCGGACAGGTCGGAGCAGGACGTCGAGGAGGATCTCCTGGTGTCGGCCCAGTTGGAGTTAGGTGCCGGGATCGTCGTGCTCGGTCTCTGGTCGCTGTACGTGCTCGGTTATCTGCCGTTCTGAGACGGATCGACTGTCCCGAGAACGGCCCGCCCCAACGCGCCGACGCCCCTTTCTCCTCGCGGCCCTCGTGACCACCCATGGCGACCGACGACAACGAGTTTCAGGACGACGTCCGCCGGCTCCACGATCACCTCGCCGCATCGCAGGAGCGGCCGGTCGAGCGAACCGCGAGTCGGTGGATCGGCGAGGCGGAATCGGTCGCGGGCGATCTCGTCGGCGGCAGGGTCGAACGGGACGTCCTCCGGAAACGACTCTCGCACGTCGAGGAATTGCTCGGCCACGTCGAGGGAACCGACGATTCGGCCGCCGACGATCACGTCGCCGAGGCGAAACGGATCGCGGCCGATTTGCTCGACCGTCTCGACGCCGAGTGAGGGGGTGACTTCGCCCACTCCGAGTTTATGCTTCCGGCGAGCGTATCGATAGCATGACTTCCGAACCCGTCGATCGCCGCGACGTCGAGGAGACGGTCCGACGCCTCGTCGAGGAGGTGACCGAGTGGACCCACGTCGCCGTGGCCGAACACCGGTCCGGAGGCACGGAATTCCAGGTCGCCCCTCGAGAAATCGGCCACGTTCACCCCTGGGGCTTGCTCGACGTCGCGTACCCGCGTGCTCTCCGGGACGTCCTCGTCGAAGAGGGCCACACCGGCGCCCATCACGTCCTGTCCGAGTCGGGCTGGACGACGTTCTACGTCGAGGGATCCCACGAATACGAGCACGCCCGTCGCCTGCTCCGGCTGGCGTACCTCTATCACGTGACGGTCCTGAAGGGAACGCCCGCCGGAGCCGAGGAGTTCGCGGACGTCGACGTCAGGGGCGAACTCGACGCGATGGGGTTGAGCCGACGGATTCGAAGCGCGTTCGATCACCGGTGATCAGGTGATATCCCGGGGACTGCCGGCGGTCGATCGCAACCGGTTTGTGACGCGACCCGTCCTGTGGGAAGTATGACCGCTGGGACACCATCGGACGATCCTGGCGCCGCGATCGACCTCGACCTCGGGTTCACGCTGGGTCTGGACATGGATTTCCCGGAGGCAACAGAGTGGGCCGCGGACGAGGGGTTCGACTTCGTCGAGATCCTGCTCGACGGCCCCTATGCCCGGGAGCGGATCGCCGACCGTCGCGACTCGATGCGGGAAGACCTCGACGACAGTGAACTCGACGTCGTCGTCCACCTCCCGTTCGCCGTCGATCCGGGCTCCCCGTTCACGCCCGTTCGGAAGGGAGCGGTCGAAGAACTGATTGCGGGCATGGACCTCGCGTCCGACCTCGGTGCCGAACGCGTCGTCTTTCACCCGTCCTCTGACGCCTGGGACCTCGGGTGGGAGGAGCAGGAAACCCGCGAGTTCGTCCACGACGCGCTCGACGATCTGGTCCCTGCCGCCCGCGAACGAGGACTCGAACCGGCCCTGGAGAACGTCATCTCCTCGTATTACGACGTGACGAACTTCCCCGAAATCCTCGAACGGTATCCCGAGGCGACGATGACCTTCGACACCAGCCACGCGCTCCTGGCCGGGATGGACGAGGACGGAATGGCCGAGTTCTGTCGCGAGTACCACGGTCGGATCGGCCATCTCCACCTGGTCGACACGCGGGGCGGCGACGACGAACACCTCCCGGTCGGGATGGGGAACGTGGATTTCGCCACGATCCTGACCGGACTCGACGACGCCGGGTGGTCGGGCACCGCCACCCTCGAAATTGGCACCGAGGATTACGACACGATCGCCCTGGGCAAACGTCACGTCGATGAGTTGCTGGCTGCCCCCTGAACGCCTGGAGGTGGGTCGTGGACTACGAACCGGCGTCGGACCCCCGGCCGTCGCCCCCAACGCCGGGTAGTTCGATTCCATCCGTCGGTTCGCCGCCCTCGCGATCCCGGTCGATCAGGACCGACGTTCCCTTGCCTGCACCCGTCTCGCGCATTTCGACCATCGCCCTGACGCCACGCTTCAGTTCCGCCAGCACGGTCTCGTCGTCCCGATCGAATCCGAGCGCCGGAATCACGGCCCGGTCGAGCGCGTCGCGTTCCGCTTCCGTCACCGTCGGTGTCGAGTCCTCGACCGCGAGTTCCCGCTCCCGGAGGGCGCAAAACGCCGACCGGATCGCCTCCCGCCGATTCTCGTCCATCTCCCGTAGGTCGGGGACTGGCCAGCGCTCGGTCTCGTAGACCTTCGTCTGGAGTCGGGTCATTCCCTCCCCGCCGGCCCGCCGGCCCAGGAGTTCGTTCGCCAGCCGGACGATCCGGGAGTTGAGGATTCCCGCCAGGACCTCCTCGTCCACGCCGTCATTGGGGGCGACGTAGTAGAACTGGTCGCTCGTCGCGGCTTCCGGTTCGTTCCAGTAGACCCGATGGGTTCGCCAGGTGAACATCGTCGAGAGGATCCGGGGGCGTGGCAGGTCGCCGAGGTCGAACCACACGTCCCGCGAAACCAGGCTGGATCGCTCGTGGTATCCCTCCCGCTCCCCCGACCGGACGTACTCCAGCAGAGCGTCGTGACCGTTGTCGGCGAACCAGCGTTTCACCCGGGTTTCGGGCGACCCGTCCGCCGACCCTTTGGCCGTCTCGGCGAGCGCCTGCTCGACCAGGTCGTGGACGTCGAGGATTCGCCACTCGTCCGCGACGTCGTCGGTCACGCGAATCGCGTCTACCTGGCCCGAGGCCTTGAGCAGGGGCGCGACGTACGGGTCGAGCCCCAGCTCCGCCATCTCCGCCGTTCGACCGACGAAAAACGGGTTCGCCCCGGTCTTCACGCCGTAGGAGACGTCGGCGACCTCGGCCAGTTCCACGACGTTCGGGCTGGCCGCAAGGTCGAAGTAAATCGGCGGCGCGGTGAAGAAGACGTTCCACTTCGGTTCCTTTCGCAACGCGGCCTGTTCGCGAGTCACGAGTCGATACTCGCCCGTGGCGTGCAACCGGTTCGAGTCGTGGTCGGCCGCCACGAGCGCCGCGATCTCGTCTCCGTCCATCGCCTCTTTCACCCGCAGGAACCTCACAACGTGGCGGTTTCGCTCGGTCGCATCCGTCTCGCGCCTGAGGACGAGGACGCTCGAGTCCACCAACGCGTCGTCGAACACCTGTCGATCGAAGGTGATCACGGCCCGGATCGCGTAGTGATCGAGCAGGAATCGCTGGAGGTCCTCGCCGTACCTGGTGTCCAGCCAGCGGTCGCTCGTGACGAACCCGAGGTCGCCACCGTCACGCAGCAACTCGGTGGCGTGGGTGAGAAAGTACGCGTAGAGGTCCGATCGGCGCGAGAGGGTGTCGGCGTCGAGCGTCCCGTCATCGAGGTGTTCCCGGACGTGATCCTTGTCGTCGATGTCCTCCTGGCGGACGTAGGGCGGGTTTCCCACGATCGCGTCGTACTGCCCCGCCAGCGTAGCATCGAAGAAGTCCCCGACGCGGACGTCGACCGTCTCGACGTCGGTTTCCGCCTCGCGTGCAGCCAGGTTGATCGCCGCGAGACGCGCTGGCGTCCGGTTCGGTTCGATCCCGACGAGACGGTCCGTGGTGGGGTTGGCATCCTCCCTGGAACTGTCTCGCAGGTCGCCCAGACGGCGCTGCGCACCGAGGAGGAAGCTCCCGCTCCCGCAGGCCGGATCGAGGACCGCGTCGTCGGCGTCCGTCACGGTCAGTCGGCTAACCAGATCGCACACCGCCGTCGGCGTGTAGTACTCGCCCATCGCCTGCCGGCGGCCCGAGGGGATGATCCCCTCGTAGATCCGCCCGAGCGCGTCGCCGTCGAAGTCCGTCGGGTCACGATCCGCGAGTTCGGCCTCGAACTCGTCGATCCGCCCCCTGATCGGGTCGAGTGAGACGGCCGCATCGGGTTGGCCGTCGCCGCGTTCGAACGGATCGACTTCGTCCACCGGTTCCCCGTCGACCATCTCCTCGGCGATGATCGTCACGAGCTGGCGGCCGACTGCCCGGTCGACCGCTTCCCGGTCCGCGTCGGACGTGGCCGCCAGACGAGCGGACAGGTCGTCGTGCAAGGATCTCGTCCGATCGACGAACGCCTCTGCAGGCGCTTCCCCACGGTCCTCAGTGGCGTTCTCACGTGTCGTCACGTACGACGGACGGTGGTAGCCGTCCGGGATCAAACTACCGACGACGTCCGGAATCGAACTACTGACGATTCGGCGGTCCCGTTATGACGCCCGGACCCATACGGGGTGTCATGCAAGCCGACATTCCAGGCATTCATCACGTCACGGCCATCGCGAGCGATCCGGGTCGAAATCTCGAATTTTACACCGAAACGCTAGGGCTCCGTCTCGTCAAGCGGAGCGTGAACCAGGACGACGTCTCCGTCTACCACCTGTTCTACGGCGACCGGAGCGGGTCGCCGGGGACCAGCATGACGTTCTTCCCCTACGCCGATGCTGCCCCCGGCCGGGTGGGCACGGGACAGGTCAGCACCACGGCGTTCCTGATCCCGGACGACTCGATGGAGTTCTGGCTCGACCGCCTGGACGATGCGGGCGTCGACCGCGACGAACCGCACGAACGGTTCGGCGATCCCGTCGTTCGATTCCGGGACCCGGACGGCCTCCAACTGGAACTCGTCGCGCGGGCCGACGCGCCGCCCGGCGACCCACCGGAAGAACCCGTCCCCGACGAGCACGCCATCCGTGGATTCTTCGGCGTGACGCTCTCGCTGGAGTCGGCCGGCCGGACGGCCGATCTGCTCGAACGGATGGGGTTCGAGAGAACGGGGACCGAGCAGCATCGAACGCGGTACGAGAGCGCGGGCGACCTGGGGTACGTCGTCGACCTGTGCGAGGACCCCGAGGCGCCGACAGGGCGTCCGGGTGCCGGGACCGTCCACCACGTCGCGTTTCGGGTGACCGCTGAGGATCAGGCTGCCTGGCGGGACGTCCTGTTCGACCACGGCCTCCGGCCGACCGAGATCATCGACCGGAAGTGGTTCGAGTCGGTTTACGCCCGGACGCCCGGCGGCGTCCTGTTCGAGTTCGCGACGAAGGAACCGGGCTACACGGTCGACGAGGACCTCGACGCGCTGGGCGAGCGCCTCGTGCTCCCCGAATGGCTGGAGGATCGACGCGACGAGATAGAGGCCGGCCTCCCGCCGCTCCCCTAGTTCACGGCTGGCCGGCTCCCCTGCTCGGAACTCGGCGTTCCTCGCCGCCGGACTCGCTTCCGGGATCGGTCTCAACGACGATGACGGTCTCGAAACGCTCCCAGCCAAGCGTACCGTGACGTCGCCCGGTATCCAGTGGCGATGGTTCGTCGGCACGCGGTGATGAGAACGTTTTTCGTCGTCACTGACCGATTCGCGCATACCGAAACGACTCGTCCTCGGTCTTTCGCTCCCGTCGGGGACGGTGTCAGAACGGGGTCCCTCGGTCGGCCGGGTGGCGGCTACTCGACCGACACCTGCCACCAAGACAGGTGCAGTCCCTATGAGTGAACGGCCTCGACTCGCGCTGGTCGTCTGGAGCGTTCTCGTGTCGCAGGTGTTCCTGTATCCGGGCCTCGACGAGACGGTCGCCGTACTGGGCGGGGGTGATTCCGTTCTCGCCGGGACGTGGTTCCTCGTCGCCGAGTTCGCCGCGTTCGTCCTCTGTGCAGTCCTGTGGGGCGTCATCAGCGACTCGCTCGGCGTGCGGAAACCGCTCGTCGTGCTCGGTGCTGCGGGCGGTGGCGCGAGCTACGTCGCCGTCACCCTCGTGCCCCGTCTCGGGCTCGGGTTCGAGGTCGTGTTACTGCTCCGAATCGTCGGTGGCGCGTTCACGATCGGCGCGTTCTCGCTGTCGATCACGATGCTGATGGACCTCTCGAGGGGCCACGGCCGGAACATGGGGGCGGCCGGGACGGCGATCGGTTTCGGTGCGGCGCTCGGCGCGGTCGTGGGTGGACAACTCACCACGGTCGATCCACTCGCCCCGCTGTACGGGGGCGCACTTCTCCTCGGCGGCGCGGGCGCCGTCGCCGCGACGGTCCCCGATCGGGGTTCGGACGCCGGGATCCCGGTCGCCACGGTCGTCGATCGCGTCCGATCGCACCCGGCCTTGCTCGTGCCGTTCGCGTTCGGCTACATCGATCGCTTGACGGCCGGGTTCTTCGCCCTGGCCGGCGTCGCGTACTTCAGGGACACGTTCGGTATTGACGCAGCGACGGCCGGGGTCACGCTGGCGTTGTTCTTCGTGCCGTTCGCGGTGTTGCAGTATCCGGTCGGATCGCTCTCGGATCGAACCGGGCGGTTCCTGCCGGTCGTCGTCGGATCGATGCTCTATGGAGTGGCGATCGTTGCCGTCGCACTCGCGCCTGGCTACGAGATCGCGGCAGCGTTGCTGGTGTTGGTCGGGATCTGCGGGGCGCTGGTCTCGCCGACGACGATGGCGCTCGTCACCGACATCGTCCCGGCGACCGAACGCGGCGCGGCGATGGGCGGGTTCAACGTGTTCGGCAGCCTCGGGATGCTGAGCGGGTTTCTCGTCGGCGGGGTCGTCACGGAACTGTACGGCTACCTGGCGGCCTTTCTCGTGGCCGGCGGACTGGAGATGGCGATCGCCGTGCTCGCGTCCCGATCGGTCCGACGGATCACGGCCACCAACGGGGACCCGGTGGCCAGCGTGGACGGCGACTGACCCTGTGGGCGACGATTATCGAAGACGTCGGAGAGTGACCATCGCCCGAGGTTAGCGTCCGCTCGCGCCACGTATGCGCCGGGTGAACGACCGCATCGACTGGGTCACTTCGGCCGGGTGGGGCAGGCCGAGTCGATACCGCAACCGGTCCTGTCGCTTCGCGGGCTCGAACACGGTTGGTTCCTCCAGCGTCCAGATCCGGGTCGTCCGGGCGTTGCTCTCGGTTCGCTCCAGGATCGCGTTCGCGGCACGGCGGCCGGCCTCGTTGGCCGATTCCATCGACGCCAGGTCCGAGTTCGTCCGGACGTAGTCGGCCGCGAGCGTCAGGTTCTCGATGCCGGTGTCGGCCGGCGGCCGGTTCCGGAGCGAGCCGACGGTGTTGACCAGCAGCGGCGACCGGTTCTCGACGCCGCCGTCGGTCTCGACGATCGCCGGATCGAGGAACCAGTCCACCAGGAGGTCGTCCGTCAGCGCGGGTCCGCCGGGTTCGTCGTCCAGGTGCTCGCGCAACTGGTGCCAGATCTCGGTCGCGATCTCCTCCCGGGTGCACTCCCTGGCCGGCTTGCCGTGGAGCGTGCCCGGCGTGTCCCAGTCGGAGGCGATGACCGAGAGCACGCCCTCGACCTCGTCCGGTCCCCGGCCATCGAGATCGTATCCGGTCCAGAACTGGCGCTGGGAGATCGAGGTGAGCGCCCACGGCGAGTCGGCGTAGATCTGGTGGCCCCGCGAGAGATCGACGTCCTCGCGGAGGTAGAACTGGATGCCGTTCATCCAGGCGGTGTCCAGTTCACGAATCCGGCCGAGTTCGGGCGCGATCCGCGCCATCTCGCTGGTGACGAATTCGGGGGCTACTTCGACGGGGACCGCCAGGACGTACTGGTCGGCCTCGATCGTCCGCTCTCTGTCGTGGCTCACGCTCGTTCGTTCGCTCTCGGTCCCCGCGATGACGGCACCCGTGATCCGCCGCCCGTCGAACTCGAGGCGGCGCGCAGGGGCGTCGGTGTGCAGTTCGACCCCCAGATCCCGCAGGTGGGCGACCCAGGGATCGATCCAGGCGACGTTGGTCGGCCCGTTCAGGATTCGCTCGGCCGGTTTCGTCGGATCGAGTTGACCCAGGAGCAACTGGAGGTAGATCGTGCCGATGGTTCGGGCGCTGCCAAGTTCCGGTCGGAGAGCGACCAGCGACTGGACCGCGTAGCCGAGACGATCGCGGAACTCGGGCGAGCGGTTCTCCGCGTCGATGAAGTCCCACCAGGACACGTCGTCCAGTTCCTTCTCACGACGCTCGTCGCAGGCGGTGAGGACGTACAGCAACCGTTCGAGCAGGAATCGAACGTCCCGAGACGGCAGATCATCGGCGAACGCCGGTCGGAAAGTTCGAACCCAGTCCCCGACCGACTCGGGTTGGCGCGTCGAGGCGACGTGGGCGGTCCCGTCGGTGCGGGCGATCAGGGTCTCCTCGGTGGGAACGAGGTTGTCCGCGACCGTTCCGTCCCCGTCGTCAGGAATTCGCTCCATCGTGTCCGTCACGTGTCGGTAGAACGCCGGAAAGAACCGGAACCCGTGTTCGCCGTGCAGGGGGTTCGGTCCGTCGGTCGCGGGCATCGACCGTGCCTTGCCCCCGAACCGGTCGTTCGCCTCGAACACGGTCACGTCGAAGCCACGCTCCGCCAGTTCGTGGGCGGCCGTGAGCCCGCCGACTCCCCCGCCGATCACCGCGACCCTCGTGTGGCCCTCGTTCATCGCTATGGAGGACGGAGGGATCGAGGGGTATATGCGCTGTACCCAATTCGATCGGCCCTGGACGAGAGGATTATTATCGTTGGGGT
>DATFIX010000015.1:0-11032 GCA_035269625.1 Natrialbaceae archaeon | reverse complement strand
ACGATCACGCCCATCGTGTTGCGGCCCTGATCGGAAACGTCGGCCACGCGAGTGCGCATGATCTGCCCCGACTCGGACATGACGATCAGGTGATCGTCTTCCTCGACGGCCTCGAGCGACGTGGCAGGGCCGTTGCGCTCGCCCGTCTTGATGTCGATCAGGCCCTTGCCATACCGCGACTGCCGGCGATACTCCGAGAAGGGCGTCCGTTTGCCGTAGCCCTTCTTCGTGACCGTGAGCAGGTCGCGTTCGTCGTCCTCGTCGACGGCGACCATCCCGGCGACGCGGTCCTCGCCCTCCAGGTCGATCCCGCGGACGCCCCTGGCGGATCGGCCCATCGTCCGGACCTCGGACTCGTCGAAGCGGATCGTCATGCCGCCCTCGGTACCGATCACGATGTCATTCGTGCCGTCGGTCACGTCCACGTCGATCAACTCGTCGTCCTCGTCGAGTTTCGCGGCGATGATCCCCGTCGAGAGGATGTTGTCGAACGCCCCGGCCTCGGTCCGCTTGATGTACCCGTTCCGGGTGACCATCGTGATGGCCTCGTTTTCACCCAGATCGTCGGTCGCGACGACGGCCGTGATCTCCTCGCCGTCGTCCAGGTCGATCACGTTGACTGCCGAGGTCCCGCGGGCCGTCCGACCCATCTCCGGAATCTCGTAGGTCTTGAGGCGGTAAACCTGTCCCTGGGTGGTGAAACACAGGAGGTAGTCGTGGGTGCTCGCACGGAACACCTTCGAGACGCGGTCGCCGGGTTTGACGTCGATCCCGATGATTCCCTTGCCGCCGCGACCCTGGGAGTCGAACTGCTCGACCGGCATCCGCTTGACGTAGTCCTCCTCGGTGACGACCACGACGACCTCCTCCTCGGGGATGAGGTCCTCGTGGGTGACGGTCCCCTGATCCTCGATGATCTGCGTTCGGCGCTCGTCGTCGTATTCCTCTTTGACCGCGCGGAGTTCGTCCTTGATGACCGACAGGAGCTTCTCCTCGCTCGCGAGAACGCTCTCGAGGTAATCGATGGTGTCCTGGACCTCCTCGTACTCGGCCTCGATCTCGGCGGCCTCCATGGACGTGAGCGACCCGAGTTGCATCCGGACGATGTGCTGGGCTTGCTCCTCGGAGAAGTCGTAGGTCTCCCGGAGCGCGGCCTTTGCCGCATCGCGGTCTTCGGAGTCGCGGATCAGGTCCACCACGTCCTCGGCGTTCTCGTAGGCCGTCAGTCGGCCTTCGAGGATGTGGGCGCGATCCTTCGCCTCCTGGAGGTCGTGCTCGGAGCGCCGGCGGACGACCTCTTTGCGATGGTCGATGTAGTGCTCGAGGGTCTCCTTGAGGCTGAGGATCCGGGGCTGACCGTTTACCAGCGCGAGGTTGATCACGCCGAAGGTCGTCTCGAGGTGGTGCTCGAGGAGTTGATTCTCGACCACGTCCACGTTCGCCCCGCGCTTGCAATCGATCACGACCCGGACGCCGTTCCGGTCGGACTCGTCGCGCAGGTCGCTAACGCCCTCGATCGTCCCCTCGTTGACGTTCTCGGCGATGCGCTCGACCATCCGGGCCTTGTTCGTCTGGAAGGGCAGTTCCGTGATGACGATCCGGTCGCCACCCCGATCGTTGTGTTCGATGTCGTAATCCGCCCGGACCCGGAGACGGGCCTGCCCCGTGGCGTAGGCCTTCCTGACCGCGTTCCGGCCGACGATCTTCGCCCCGGTGGGGAAGTCGGGCCCCTCGATCGGCCCGGGGTTTCCGGGCGTATGAAGGAGGTCGTTCACGTCGCAGTCCGGGTTGTCGATGACGTGGATCGTCGCGTCGATCACCTCGCCCAGGTTGTGCGGCGGGATGTTCGTGGACATGCCGACCGCGATGCCCGAACTGCCGTTGACCAGCAAGTTCGGGAACGCCGCCGGAAGCACTTCAGGCTCATCGAGGCGGTCGTCGTAGTTCGGCTGGAAGTCGACGGTGTCCTTCTCGATGTCCGTCAGCAACTCCTCGGCGATGGAGCCCATCCGGGCTTCCGTGTAGCGCATGGCCGCGGGCGGGTCCCCGTCCATCGACCCGAAGTTGCCCTGGCCGTCGACCAGGGGATAGCGCATCGAGAAGTCCTGGGCCATCCGGACGAGGGTGTCGTAGATCGCCCGGTCGCCGTGCGGGTGGTAGTCACCCATCGTCTCGCCCACCACGGACGAGGACTTGCGGTGACTCGACCCGGACGAGATACCCATCTCGTGCATCGCATAGAGGATGCGCCGGTGGACGGGCTTGAGGCCGTCCCGGACGTCCGGCAGGGCGCGCCCGGCGATGACGCTCATCGCGTAGTCGATGTAGCTCTGCTCCATCTCGTCCTCGATTCGGACGCGTTCGACGTCCGCGGCCGCGGCGTCGACGTCCGTCGGATCGGGAATGTCGGAACTCATAGTTGTTGAATGCTCGTGTCAGATACCGCGGGTTAGATGTCCACCCACTCGGCCTCGGGGGCGTGTTCCTGGATGAACCGTTTCCGGGGTTCGACGGCGTCGCCCATCAAGATCGAGAACATCTTGTCCGCGGCGGCGGCGTCCTCGATGGTGATCTGCTTGAGGTGGCGAGTTTCGGGGTTCATCGTCGTCTCCCAGAGTTGCCCGGGGTTCATCTCGCCCAGGCCCTTGAACCGCTGGACCTGGTCGGGCTTGCCGTCGCACTTCTCCGCGACGACCCGGTCGCGTTCGGCCTCGGTCATCACGTCGTAGGTCTCGCCGCGATACCGGACGCGGTAGAGGGGTGGCTGGGCCGCGTAGACGTGGCCGCCTTCGAGCAACGGCCGCATGTACCGGTAGAACAGCGTCAACTGGAGCGTTCTGATGTGGGCGCCGTCGACGTCGGCGTCAGTATTGTGCGCACAGAGCCCGCCAACACCGGCGACGAAGTTCTCGTCGTTTTCCACAGAGAAGTCATACACGTAGCGACCGGATGGGTCGACTTCGTCAACGCTCCGAACGGGAAGTGCAACCAGGTCATCGGAAACCTCGCGGAATTGCCGGTTCTTCTCGTTGTCGTATCCATTCTCGATACGTTCCTGAAGTCGGTCTCCATTGGGATGCACCGCCCAGACGTCTCGTAACGCTTCGAGATCCGACCGAGCACTGACGGTAATCGTGTGTCGTGTGGATTTGGTTACAATATCGGTATCTCGGGCGGCCAGTTCTTCCGGAGCGACCACCGAACGAGATCCGATGACTCCTAACGCAGAGAGCAGGTACATGATCCCACTCGCGAGATCACGTGAAACGGTCGTCCACGAAATACCGGTATCAGAGACGGTTCCGTCGCCCAGAAGGTATCCGCGAAGGAACGTTCGTTGCTTCTGTGGCGAAACATCGAAGGCCAGGTCCGGAACGGACTTTTCCGACGCGTCGTCACCGTCGAACCCGAAGACGCGTTCCCAGGCAAGTGCAGCCACGCGATTGACGAGTTTCACCTCGCCGACCCGGGTATCGTATTCGCTCAGTTTCCCTCGAATGCCAAAAACGTGTTCGAACGCGTCGCGATACTTCTCGACGAGCCCCTCGTTGTTGGTGCCCATCGCGAGACGGACACCGTTTCGCGGCGAACTCGATCCTTCTGCCACGTAGAACCCGAACAGGTCAAGCAGTGTCTCGTCAACCGTAACGAAGCGGTCGATCCCGTGGTCGGCGTAGTGTGCTGGAGTGAGTTCGACGTGAGCGTCGTCCGGGATTCGTTCGAGGTCGTCGTCTTCGAGTTCGCTCACTCGGATGTAGTCGCGTACCCGATTCGCCTGTGCGCCAGCGTATTGCTCGTTCCAGCGCTGTTCGAGGAGCGAATCGGTAACCGAGACGTTCTGCATGACTGCGCCCGGGGAGGCACCGACGGCGTCACAGTAGGCCTGGAAGTTCGAGACAGTCGGTCGGGACTGGCCTCGTTCCCATTGAGAAACGGTAATCGGTTGCGCAACCCCGACTTTCTCACAGACCTCCTGCTGAGTAACACCGGCTTCGGCACGTTGTTTTTTCAGGTTCGCACGAACCGGCTCAGGAACATCCACTCTCGACTCGACACGATCGACAGAATCCCCAGCCCCATCCGAAAGGTCCTCGCGAACCCGAGTTTTGAACATTTCTTCGATCCCCTCACCACGCGCGTAAATCTCGTGTTCGAGAGAATCCGCCCGTTCGACGAATTCCGCAAGGAGATCGATCTGCTCTCCGTCCCTATTTCCATTGAGTGGAACCGATCGGGGTGCGAGAACTTCGTCGTCAGATCTGACTTCGTCGCCAGCGGCCAGTTTGACCTCGCCGTCCCGATAGACGAAAACGCTGTGAGATGCCGTCACTTTCAGGTTCCGCCCGTACGCGGTTTCGATTTCGTAGAGAGGTTCGTCGATCTCGTGTCTGATGACCTGGTCGATCGGGCGGAATTTCGTCTCGTGATCGCCGCGTCCGAAACAGAGGACTTCATACTCCTCGTACCCCTCACCGTCCGCGTCGAGGACGTCATCGATGAACTCCCCGATTTTGACGAATCGGGTCCTCCCATCACCGTCGCGGACGAAACCGTGTTCTTCACCATCGACACTCATCAAAATGATGCGGTTGTACCGCAGGTTGTCGATGTCGAACTCGTCGCCGATGCCCGTGCCGATGGCCCGGATCATCGTCCGGATCTTCTCGTTCTCGAGGATCCGGTCCAGGCGGTGTTTCTCGACGTTCAGGAACTTCCCCTGGATGGGGAGGATGGCCTGGAATTCGGGGTTTCGCCCCTGCTTGGCGCTCCCCCCCGCGCTGTCACCTTCCACGATGAACAGTTCCGCCTCCTCGGGATCCCTGGTCTGGCAGTCGGCCAGTTTCCCGGGGAGCGTGGTAGACTCCAGTGCGCTCTTTCGGCGCGTCAGTTCTTCGGCCTTCTTGGCGGCCTTGCGGGCCTTCGCGGCCTCGACGGCCTTCGAGACGATGGCCTCGGCCGTGTCGGGATGCTCCTCGAAGTAGGTGTCGAGGTGCTGGTGGATGGCCCCCTCGACGATCCCACGCACCTCGGAGTTGCCGAGTTTGGTCTTGGTCTGGCCCTCGAACTGCGGGTCGGGGTGCTTGATGGAGATGACCGCGGTCAGGCCCTCGCGGATGTCCTCGCCCTTGAGGGTGTCCTCGAGGCCCTTGAGGAGGTCGTGATCGGTCGCGTAGTCGTTGACGACCCGAGTGAGCGCCGTCTTGAACCCGGTGAGGTGCGTGCCGCCCTCGCGGGTGTTGATGTTGTTCGCGTAGGCGTGGATCGACCCCTGGAGTTCGTCGGTGGCCTGCATCGCCACCTCGACCTCCACCGGACCGTCCTGGATGCGCTCGTCGTCCTCGAAGTAGATGACGTCCTCGTGGAGTGGCTGTTTCGTCTCGTTGAGGTACTCGACGAACTCCTTGATCCCGCCGTCGTACCGGAAGGTCTCTTCGGTACCGTCGCGCTCGTCGCGAAGCGTGATCTCGACGCCCGAGTTGAGGAAAGCGAGTTCGCGCAGGCGATTGGCCAGCGTGGAGTAGTTGAACTCGGTGGTTTCGAAGATGTCGTCGTCCGGCCAGAAGCGCTGACTCGATCCGGTCGACTCGTCCGGGCGCAGGTCCCGGACGCGCTCCATGTCGCCGACCGGTGCGCCCCCTTCGAACTCGTGGCGGAAGACGCCGCCGTCGCGCCTGACCTCGACCTCGAACCGCTCGGAGAGGGCGTTGACCACGCTCACGCCGACGCCGTGGAGGCCCCCGGAGACCTGGTAGGCCTCCTTGTCGAACTTCCCGCCGGCGTGGAGGACGGTCATGATGACCTCCAGCGCCGGGCGGTCGTACTCCTCGTGGATGTCGACCGGGATCCCACGGCCGTCGTCGGCCACGGTCACCGAGTCGTCCTCGTGGATCGTCACCTCGATGGAATCACAGTAGTCGGCCAGCGCCTCGTCGATGGAGTTGTCCACCACCTCGTCGACCAGGTGGTGAAGGCCCCGAGAGTCGGTAGAGCCGATGTACATCGCCGGGCGCTTTCGAACCGCCTCCAGGCCCTCTAGAACCTGGATCTGGCCCGCGCCGTACTCGCTCTCGTCGGACATGTGAAAATCTACTATCCGGTAGTAGCGTCCTCCCCTTAAAGCCACCGTGTGCGCGTCGTGCGCGCGAGCGCGAGATCGGCCGTCGAATCGCCTATCCGGCGTCCACTTTCACCCCGCTAACGACGGCTTTTAACCCTAGCGCGCGAAAACCGCGCACAGGAATGACGTCGTTCCAGTCGACGCTCGGCGAGGAACCGGGGATCGCCGAGGAGCTGGCCGAGAGCCAGCGAGCGATCTCCATCGCCGAGTTCTTCGAGAAGAACAAGCACATGCTCGGCTTCGACTCGGGTGCCCGGGCGATGGTGACGGCCGTGAAGGAGGCCGTCGACAACGCCCTGGACGCCGCCGAGGAGGCCGGCATCTACCCCGACATCTACGTCGAGATCGAGGAATCGGGCGACTACTACCGGTTGGTCGTCGAGGACAACGGCCCCGGCATCACGAAGGAACAGGTCCCCAAGGTTTTCGGGAAACTGCTGTACGGAAGCCGATTCCACAAGCGGGAGCAAGCCAGGGGTCAACAGGGCATCGGGATCTCCGCTGCCGTTCTCTACTCCCAGCTTACCAGCGGGAAGCCGGTCACGATCACCAGCCGGCCGAAGGGTGCTTCCGAGGCCCGACGGTTCGACCTGCTCATCGACACCGACGACAACGAACCGGAGATCAAGGGCGAGGAGCGCACCTCCTGGGACCGCCCGCACGGTACCCGGATCGAGATGGAGATGGAGGCGAACATGCGGGCCCGGACGCAACTGCACCAGTACGTCAGGAACACCGCCGTCGTCAACCCGCACGCCCGCATCGAACTCCGGGAACCGAACGCCCACCTGAAGTCCGAACGCGCGGAGAACGCCGAACTCCCGGCCGAAACGGAAGAGATCCAACCGCATCCCCACGGCGTCGAACTCGGGACGCTCCGGAAGATGCTGGAGGCGACCGACTCCCACTCGGTCTCCGGGTTCCTCCAGAACGAGTTCACCCGCGTCGGCAAGAAGACCGCCGACGGCGTCATCGCGGCGTTCAAGGACCGCCACTTCGGTCGCGAGATGTCCTGGTCGGTACCCGGGACCCACGAGTCGGCCGACGTCGAAGGAGCCGTCGCGGAGGCTACGGCGAACAAGGGCCAGGCCGCGACGGAATCGTTCGCCACAGCCGTCGCCGACGGCGTCGCCGACCGCGACCGGATCGCCCACCACGAAGTGGTCGAAGTCGTCGCGGAGGCCGCGGAAGACACCGCCGAGGAGACCGGCACCACGTTCGGCGACACCGTCCAGGAAAAGGCAGTCGCGGCGGCGTGGGTGGAAATCGTCGGTGCTGGCGACGAGGGCGATACCCCCGAAGGCAAGAACGAACGAGAGCGTCGCCGGGCCGACTGCTACCGGATCGTGGACGACGCGACGAGTTCCCGCAAGGACGACGCCACGGTCGAGGGCGTGGCCTCGCGACTCGCCGCGAAGTTCGCGAACGCCGAGGACGACCGCGACCGGGTGACCCGGGACACCCTCCGCGAGTTCCTCGACCGCGCCGCCGACATGACCGAGGAGCGCGAGGACGTCACCTTCGGCGAGACGGCCCGCGAGAACGTCGTGGAGGCGGTCTGGGAACGAGCCAGGACGGTCCCCGACGATCCACCACTCGTCCGGGAACTGGTCGAGGACCGCGACGCGGCGAGCCAGTTGCTCGAGGGGATGCGCGAGACGGACATCATGGCACCGCCGACCTCGTGTCTCTCCCCGATCACCGAGGGACTGGTCGAGGCCGGGTTGAAAAAGGAGTTCGACGCCGACTTCTACGCCGCCGCGACGCGCGACGCCGAGGTTCACGGCGGCGATCCCTTCGTCGTGGAGGCCGGCATCGCCTACGGCGGGGACCTGGAGGCCGACGGCACTGTCGAGTTGCTCAGGTTCGCCAACCGCGTCCCGCTGGTCTACCAGCGCGGGGCCTGTGCGACCACCGACGTGATCAAGAACATCGGCTGGCGCAACTACAACCTCGACCAGCCCGGTGGCTCCGGCCTGCCGAACGGCCCGGCCGTGATCATGATCCACGTCGCCTCGACGAACGTGCCCTTTACCAGCGAGTCCAAGGACGCCCTCGCGAACATCCCCGCCATCGAGGACGAGATCGAACTGGCGGTCCGCGAGGCCGCCCGCGAACTCAAGAGCTACCTGAACAAGCGCCAGACGATGCAGAAACGCCGGCGCAAGCAGGACAAACTCGCGACCCTCCTCCCGGCGATGGCCGAGAAACTGTCCTCGGTGACCGCCCGCGAGGAACTGAACATCGACGACTCGCTGGCGCGCATCATGAACAACGTCCTCGTCGATCGGGAGCGCAAGGACGGCACCGTCCGCCTGATCGTCGAGAACAACACGGACGTCTCCGTCGATCCCGAGATCACCGACATCGTCTCCGCCGAACCCGAGGACGCGAACGGCGCGACCGTCGTCGAACTCGACGACGAGTGGTTCGTGAAGTGGTCGCCGTCGATACCCGGCGGCGAGGAGGCCACGCTGGAGTATCGCGTCTCCGAGGACGCCGAGTTCGACGTCTCGATCGAGGGCGTCGAGGACGAGAAACTGACCGTCAACGCCTGATCACCCATGAGTACAGACAACGATCCGAACCCCCAGCCGGACGACGCACGCGATGGGCTCATCGCGCTGGCCGAGACGTTCTACGACCAGTTCGAGGGCGGCGAAGTCCCCCGGATGCAGTTGCCCACGCGGACGAAGAGCAACATCGAGTACGACGAGGAGAAGAACGTCTGGGTCTACGGCGACCGATCCAGCACCCGGACGGCCAAGACCGTCAGCGGGGCCCAGAAACTCCTGAAGTCGATCTACACCATCGACTTCCTCGCCCAGCAACTCGACGAGGATCGCTCGTCCACCCTGCGTGAACTCTACTACCTCTCGGAATCCTGGGACCTCGACGAGGCCCAGTTCAACGGGCAGGACGAGTCGAACAAGCTGGTGGAGGACCTCGAAATCGTCACCGGCGTCAAGCGCGAGGACTTCCACATGCGCCCCGAGGAGTCGGGCGCGACCCTCATGGGACCCCTGAAGATCCGCGAGCAGACCCGCCGCGGCGAGCGCGAGATCCACTGTCAGGAGGATGTCGGGGAAGGAGGCTACCAGATCCCCAACAACCCGGACACCATCGAGTTCCTGGAGAACGACGCCGCGTTCGTCCTGGCCGTCGAGACCGGCGGTATGCGCGATCGCCTGGTCGAGAACGGCTTCGACGAGGAACACGACGCCCTGATCGTCCACCTCAAGGGTCAGCCCGCGCGGGCGACCCGGCGGATCACCAAGCGCCTCCACGACGAACTCGGCCTCCCGGTGACGGTCTTCACTGACGGCGACCCCTGGTCGTACCGCATTTACGGCTCGGTCGCCTACGGGTCGATCAAGAGCGCTCACCTCTCGGAGTACCTGGCGACCCCCGAAGCCGACTTCGTCGGCGTCCAGCCCGAGGACATCGTCGAGTACGACCTCCCGACCGACCCCCTCGCGGACTCGGACGTGAACGCGCTGGAGAGCGAACTCGAGGACCCGCGGTTCCAGACCGACTACTGGGAGGAACAGATCGAACTGCAACTCGACATCGAGAAGAAGTCCGAACAGCAGTCGCTGGCTTCCCACGGTCTGGACTTCGTGACCGAGACGTACCTCCCCGAACGCCTCTCCGAGATGGGCGTCATCTAGGGGATCGACGGGCCTTCCACGCGACTCCGAATCCTGACGATTCGGCGTCGTGCCTACAGCCAGGAAACCCTTACGTGCCGCGATATGTTTAATAGCTCATAAAAACAACCTCTAGTGTTATGCGGGGGAAGACAATACTCGTCGTCGTCCTTGCGCTGACGGTCGTTCTCGCCGGCTGCACCGGGGGAGACGGGAACGGACCGACGGCCACTGACGTCGACAACGGGGGCAACGGGGGATCGAACGGCGGAGGCGACGGCGGTGACGGTGCCGGAGATACCTGGCGACTGTTCGGGTTCGACCAGACTGGCAAGTACACCTACGACGTCTACATGGAAGGCGAGGGAACCGGGACGCTCGTCTGGGACGTCCAGCAAGTGTCCGGCGATCGGGTGACCACGCACGTCGTCTACGACGTCGGCGACGTCCAGTACGAGTCCACCGTGACCGGGACGGCCGACGTTGCCCAGAGCCAGCTCATGACGACGCCGGCCGGAGCGCTCCTGGCGACGACCCTGTTCACGCCCGGGCTCTGGTACGGCGGGCGCGAACTGGCGGTCGGGAACGGCTGGTCCTATCAGACCGGCGAGGGATCCGGGAGCTTCGAAATCACCGAGACGCGGACCATGGCCGGCATCCAGTGTTACGCCACCGAGATGAAGATCGACGGGACCCTCCGCCACGAGGGCTGTTTCTCGCCCGACCACGGACTGGCACCCTACTCGGCCTGGTACGACGAGGACGGCACCCTCGTGATGGAGCTGGAGCTGCGGAACTACGGCCCGAGCGAGGGACCGAGCACTGACGGCGGAGACGGCGATGGCGGCGACGGTACGGCTACGCCGACCGCGGAGGAACCGACGCCGACGCCCGAAGAACCGACCGAAGAGCCGCCCCAATACTGGGACGCGTTCGCGTTCGATCGGCCCGCGACTTACACCTACGACGTGTTCGTCGAGGGAGAGGGCTCCGGCACGCTCGTCTGGGACGTCCAGCAGGTGTCCGGCAATCAGGTGACCGTCCGACTCGACTACCGGGTCGGCGACGTGAGCTACCAGTCGACCGTCACCGGGACGCCGGAAACCGTCCGCCAGCAAACGATGATGACGCCCGCCGGCGGCTTACTCGTGCTGACGCTGTACACACCCATGGGCTGGTACGGTAGCTACGACCTCGCGGTGGGCAACGAGTGGTCGCTCACCACCGAGGACGGGACGGCCGAGTTCCGCGTCACCGGGACGGG
>DATFIX010000014.1:0-7853 GCA_035269625.1 Natrialbaceae archaeon | reverse complement strand
CAACTCGACGCCTACGACGTGAAGATGTCCACCTCGACGATCAAGGAACTGATCGAACGAGGCGAACTCGACGGCTGGGACGACCCCCGCGCCCCGACGGTCGCCAGCCTGAAACGCCGTGGCATCCGCGGCGAGGCAATCGTCGACGCCCTCGTCGAACTGGGCACCTCGACCAGCGACGTCGACCTCGCGATGAGTTCGCTCTACGCGAAAAACCGCGACGTCGTCGACGACGCGTCCGACCGGTACTTCCTGGTTCGCGGCGGCGTCGAGATTCCGGTCGACGGCGGCCCCGACGAGGCCCACCCGCCGCGCCATCCGGAACACGAGGACCGCGGAACGCGGGCGATTCCCGCCGGCGACGCCGTGCTCATCGAACCGGCCGACCGGCCCGAACCGGGCGAGACGGTCTGGCTCAAGGGCTACGGCCCGGTCAAGTACGACGGCGAGCGCTTGGCGTTCACCGACGACGACATCGACATCGTCCGCGAGGGCGAGGCCGACGTGATCCACTGGGTGCCCGCCGAGGGCGGCGTCCCGGTTCGCATGCGGTCGATGGACGGCGACGTCGAGGGCGTGGCCGAACCCGAATTCGCCGACACGGAGGTCGACGAAGTCGTCCAGTTCGAGCGGATCGGGTTCGCTCGCGTCGACGAACACGGCGAGGACGGATCGGTCGTCTACTTCGCACACCCCTGAATTCGACCGGGCGACGACGGGCGTTTTCTCTCGATCGGGGGACGACCGATTCACTCCGTGTCCGAACGTTCGACGAAAAAAAGACCGTCAGCGAGCGCTCAGTCGAAGAGCGCGTTTTCGATCATCGTGCCGAACGCGGGCGTCCCGAAGCGTCGCCGGACCTCGCGTTCGACCTGACCGACGGCCAGCGGGATCAGGCTCATCCCGAACACGACCGTCCAGCCCTCGATGCCGATGGGCGTTGTCTTCAGCGCCGTCGAGACGCCGGGGATGTAGAGCGTGCTCGCCACGATGATCCCCGACAGGGCGACCGCGCCCCACACGTAGAGGTTCTCGGTGACCTCGTTGCGCAGGAGGTCCGCAGTGACCTCCCGCATGTTGAACACGTGGAACAGTTGCGCGAACGCCAGCGTCAGGAACGAGACCGTGACGGCCGCCCGACTCCCCCGGCCGTACATGCCGATGGCGATCCATAACGCGCCGACCGTCGCGACCGATAGCGCGGTGCCATACAGCGCCAATTCGGTCCAGTTCGTGCGCGTCATGATCGGCTCGTCGGCATCGCGCGGCGGCCGGTTCATGACGTCCTCGCCGGCGTCACAGGCTCCCAGCGCGAACGCCGGGAAGATGTCGTTCACGACGTTGAGGAAGAGGATCTGCAGCGGCAGAATGGGCAGCGGGAGCGCCACTAGCGTCGCGAGCAGGATGCTCGTCAGTTCGCTGACGTTACAGGACATGAGATACAGGACGAACTTCCGGATGTTCTGGAAGATGTTCCGCCCCTCCCGGACGGCGTGGTAGATGCTGGTGAAGTTGTCGTCCCGGAGGATCATGTCCGAGGCCTCCTGGGCGACCTGGGTCCCGCGCTGGCCCATGGCCACCCCGATGTCGGCGCTCTTCAGCGCGGGCGAGTCGTTGACCCCGTCGCCGGTCATCGCGACGATCGATCCCAGGCCCTGATGGAGTTCGATGAGATCGAGTTTGTTCTCGGGATTGACCCGGGCGAAGATCGACGCGTTCGCGAACCGCTCTTTCTCCTCCTCGGAGAGGTTCTCGGGAGCCTCGATCTCGCTGCCCTCGACGACGTCGGCGTCGTCGGAGTCCACGATGCCGACGCTCTTGGCGATGTTCTTGGCCGTTCCGGCGTGGTCGCCGGTCACCATGACGACCCGGATGCCGGCCTGCTTGCACGTCTCGATGGTCGACTTGATCTCCTCGCGCGGCGGGTCGATCATGCCGACCAGGCCGATCAGTTCCAGGTTCTCGTAGGGTTCGGTTTCGGGATCGTCGACCGTCTTCCGGGCGACCGCGAGGACGCGAAGGCCATCCTCGGCCATGCGATCGCTCTTTTCGATCCACTCGTCCTTGTCGGCGGCCGAGAGTTCCTCGGTCCCGTCCTCGGTCACCTGGTGGGTAGCCGCTTCGACGACGGCACCGGGCGCGCCCTTGACGGCGACCCTGTATCTCCCGTCCTGCTCGTGGTAGGTCGCCATCATCTTCACGGACGGGTCGAAGGAGACCTCCCGCGCCTCGGGTATCGAATCGAGGAGGTCGTCCCGATCGATATCGGCCTTGAGTCCCGCAATCAGGAGCGCTGCCTCCATCGGATCGCCGGTGGTCTCAGCTTCGCCGTCCGTTTCGGTCACCGAGGCGTTGTTACAGAGGACCCCCACCTCGACGGCCTCGTGAAGGACGTCGTTCTGCGGTGCCTCGACCTGCAATCCGCCGTCGCCCATCGCAGGATCCGACCCGCCGTCGGAGTCCTGATCCGGCCGGTGGAAGGTCCCCTCGGTGTCGAGTCCAGTGCCGGTGACCTCGACCGTCCCGCTGGCCAGTTCGAACTCGCTGACGGTCATCTCGTTTTCCGTCAGCGTGCCCGTCTTGTCCGTGGCGATGATGTTGGTGGAGCCGAGCGTCTCCACGGACGCCAGGTTGCTGATCAGGGCGTTGCGTTCGGCCATCCGCCACATCCCGCGTGCGAGTACGAGCGTGGCGACGATGGGCAGCCCCTCCGGGACGGTCGCGATGGCCAGCGCGATGGCCTCCTCGACCATCAGGAGCAGGTCGTGGCCCCTGAGCCAGCCCGACAGGAGGACGATCGTGGCCACGACCACCAGAAGGGGGACGAGCTTCATGCCGAGTTCGTCCAGGCGCTGCTGGAGGGGCGTCTTCTCCTCGGCCGCCTCCTGGAGCGACTGGGAGATCTTGCCCAGTTCGGTGTCCATCCCGGTCGAGACGACGACCGCCTCGACGGAGCCTCGCGTCACGTACGTCCCCTTGTAGAGCATGTTCTCGCGCTCGGCGAGGGGCGTGTCAGCGTCGGTGGCGTCACTGGTCTTGCCGACCGGCACGGACTCGCCGGTGAGCGCGGATTCGTCGGCCTGGAGCTTGGCGGCTTCGACGACGCGCAGGTCCGCCGGGACGACGTCGCCGGCCTCCAGGACCACGAGGTCGCCGGGGACGAGTTCCTCCGCCGGGATCTCCCGGTCCTCGCCGTCGCGACGAACGCGAGTTTCGATCTCCGTCAGTTCCTGCAGGCTCTCCATCGAGCTGACGGCCCGCATCTCGGTGACGAACCCGATGATGCCGTTGATGATGAGCACGGCAATGACGGAGACGCCCTCGATGGTCTCGCCGATGGCGAGTGCACCGATGGCGGCCGCACCCAGCAGGATGATGATGAATCCGGTAAACTGCTCGTACAGGATCTTCCACCAGGGTTTCCGCTCGGACTCGCGCAACTCGTTGCGACCGTACCGTTCGAGCCTGTCGTCCGCTTCTCCTTCGCTCAATCCCTCACTCGACGACACGTCGTAGTGCTCCGCCACCTCGTCGACTGGCCGTGACCACGGCGTTTCCATGCCGTTCTGGTCGTCAGACATAACTGAACGATGATATTAGTACGGGCGTTTGTGTGACTCGATCCACGTCTTCCGTCGACGGCTGATTTACAGACTCGTAGCTGATCATGGGATGTCTCGGCCGATGTGTCTTCAGCGTCCCATCGAGCGGACACCGGGACCGGCACTCACCGACGGGTGCCTTACTGGACTGCAGGGGTTGAGTGTCGAGACGGGAAGCGATGGGGAACGCGATCGGACCAGCCGACAGAAGTCGGCGTCGGTCTGCCGGTCTGGCCGGGCGAATCGACCAACAGGGCGGCTGTTCGTGCGACTCGGCGAGGTGCGATCGAGACGAACAGGCGAGCGACCCGGCCACCAGCCCAATAGCATTTCGCCCACCGCGAATATAGACGGTTTCCGGTAAAATTATTTTTGGAACTGGTCGGTTTCCAGGGACAGGATGACCGCGTTTCGAATCCGTTCGCGAGGACGCCACCGACTGTTGGAAATCTGTCAGTAAGGGGAGTGATCAACAGGTTCTTATCGCAGACGACTGTCTCGCCGTCCAAGGAAATGGTCGTCGGGTCGGGAATCGCAACGCTGGTCGTCGCCGGGATAGCCAGCGCGTTCATGGCGTGGTCTATCGGCGCGGGATCCAGCGGTTCCACCCCGTTTGCCCCAGCGGTCGGGGCCAACGCCATAACGACGCTCCGCGCCGGATTTCTCGTCGGAATCCTCGGGTTCTCGGGCGCAGTCCTGCAGGGAGCAAACGTCACCGAAGCGGTCGGGCGGGAACTTGTCGTCGGCGTCACGCTCTCGCCACTGTCGGCGACGCTTGCGCTGTTGATCGCCGGCGGACTGGTCGCCGTGGGGGTCTTCGCGGGGTATCCGATCGCCACGGCGTTCACGGTCACCGGAGCAGTCGTGGGGACGGGCCTGGCGCTGGGCGGCAGTCCAGCCTGGGACAAATACGCCCAGATCGGGACCCTGTGGGTGCTCGTTCCGATCGTCGGAGGGGCGTCCGCGTACGCGCTGGGACGACTGCTCCGGGACGATCGGCTACCGACGTCGGTGACCGTTCCGCTACTCGGGGCGGGCGTCGGCGGGATCGTCGCCAACATCGAATTCGCGCTCCTCGGCCCCTCGGGCGAGAGTGCGTCTCTCGGGCAGACCGTCGCTGCCGCCACTCCGGGACCGACGGCGATCGGCGTGGCCGGAACGACCGCAGCCCTGGCGCTCGTGGTCGGCGCCGTCCTCTTCTGGCGGAGTTCGACCGACGCGACCGTCGCCATCAGGGAGTTCCTCATCGCGATGGGCGCGCTCGTGGCGTTCTCCGCCGGCGGCACGCAGGTCGGTCTCGCACTCGGACCATTGCTGCCCTTGCTCGACCCGTACGAACTGCCGCTGACGCTGGTGCTCGCCGGCGGCGGCCTCGGATTGCTCGCCGGGTCGTGGACGGGGGCTCCGCGGATGATCAAGGCACTCTCCCAGGACTACTCGTCGCTGAACCCCACGCTCTCGATCGCCGTGCTCATCCCGTCGTTCGCGATCGCCCAGATCGCCGTCTTCTTCGGGATTCCGGTCTCGTTCAACGAGATCATCGTCTCCGCGATCGTCGGGAGCGGGCTTGCGGGCGGTGACAGCGCCGTGAGCCGAGACAAGGCGCTCCGGACGGTCGGTGCCTGGGTGGGCTCGCTCGTGCTGGCGTTCGTGCTCGGTTACGGCGGCTACCGGGTCGTGGCGGTCTTCCTCGGGTGACAGCAATCGGGTCCCCCGGCGCGCACCGACGGTCACGTCACGACTCCCCACGATCAGGTCACGACGTTCCGAGCACCGGGCTTACAACGCTCGATGGCCAATGCCTCGTCATGGACCTCGACCCTCGGGACGAGGATCTATCGTGGCTCCGTAATCGTCTCCGGAAGGCGATCACGCACACCTACGAACTGGAAGCCGGGTCCGCCGTCCACTCGGACGCGTTCTTCTCGCGCACGTTCATGCATCGTCACACGAAGTTCGAGTCGTTCGAGGCGTTCCGACTGGCCTGTCCGAGCGACGGCGACGAACTACGCGATCTCCAGAAAATCCCCGAAAAAGAGCTGGACGCGTTCGTGTCCGATACGACCGAGTTCGAAACCTGGGACGACATGAAACGGAGCGCCGCCGTCTCGAACGTCATGGATTTGGTTGGCGGCCAGATGCCTCCGCCCCGCGACGACTGAGAGGCGGGGTCGAAGGACGAATCCCCCGTCACACTATCGATACTCGATCCTGGCCGGGGTAACATTCACAACCCCCCCGCCGTACGCTAGGGGTAGCCATGCCGATCGATCCGCAGTTTACGGAGAATAGGGACCAGGTCGACGAACACGAGGGGCACGCCGTCTGGGGCCCGGTCGACGAACCGGAGCAACTGGGCATCCACGGGACCCACGTCGCCGTCGATTTCGACATCTGCATCGCCGACGGGGCGTGTCTGGAGGACTGCCCGGTCGACGTCTTCGAGTGGGTCGACACGCCGGGCCACCCCGAGTCGGAACTCAAGGCCGATCCGGCCCACGAGGAGCAGTGCATCGACTGCATGCTCTGTGTCGACGTCTGCCCCGTCGACGCCATCGACGTGGACGCCGGGCGGGCCGGGCAATAAGGAGGATTCATGCGCTCAATCGTGCTGACCAAGGGCGTCCCCGACTTCCGGGAGGGGCAGGTATCGTTCGACGAGGACGGCCACCTCGAGCGGGGGGAAACGCCGACGGTGATGAACCCGAACGACGAACACGCGCTCCGGGCCGCGCTGCAGACGAAGGTCAGGAAAGGCGGCGACGTGGGCGTAATGAGCATGGGCCCGCCGGGCTACAAGGAAGTCCTCCAGGAGGCGATGGAGTCGGTGTACGCCGACGACCTCTATCTCCTCTCGGACCGGGAGATGGCCGCCGCCGACACCTGGGCGACCGCGATCACGCTCGCGACGGGGCTGAAAAAGCTCCAGCGCGAGGGCGAGGCCCTCGATCTGGTGTTCGCGGGCTTCAAGACCGCCGACGGCGAGACGGGCCACACTGGTCCACAGACCGCCTGGGCCCTGGACTGGCCGATCGTCACCCACGTCATTTCCATGGAGATCGACGAAGCGGAGCGGAAACTCCGGGCGAAGCGCCTCGTCAAGGGCGACGTCGAGGAAATCGAAACCGTCGAGGCAGACCTGCCGTGTTTCGTCGTGACCGACCCCGAGTTCGAGCCGCGGTATCGAAAAGCCAGCCACCGGCTGAAACACAAGGATCTCCGCGATGACACCCTGGAACGGGCACCGGACTACGAGGACGAACTGACGGTCTGGGACCACCACGACCTCAACCTCGATCCGGACTACATCGGCCTGGACGGCTCCCCCACGATCGTCTCGGGCGTCGATCCGATCCCGAAGGCACCATCCGAACGCGAGGCGACGATGATCGCGCCCGACGATCGGGAGGGGATGGAACAGGTGGTCGACGAACTCGCACCCTTTGCGGGGGGTGACTGACGATGGCAGGTGACGACGACAACGCGAACGCCGATTTCGACCCCGGCGAGTACGAGGTTCCCGAACTCGGCCCGGCGATCAAGGAGATCGAGGACGTCGATGAACTCGAGGCGATCCTCGAGAAGGAGAACGCCGGCGAGGACCGCGCCGCTGCGAAGCAGATCATCGAGAGTCGCATCGAGAAGTTCGCCGGGGACGGCGAAGAAGACGGCGAGGGGATTGACCCGACCGAGATGAGTCCCGCCGAGATGGGCAACGCCCTCCGGGACGTCGACGACGTGGAGCGACTGGAGGAACTCCTCGAGATGGAGGAGGCCGGCGAGGACCGCGGTAGCGTCAAACGCCTCATCCAGAACCGGATCGACTCGGTCGGCGGGAGCGAGGAACGCGAGGAGGAAGCCGACCTCCCGCCCGAGGAGAAGTATCCCGACCTCGATCACCCGACCGAGGACAAGCAGTACGTCGAGAGCGTCGACGACGGCGAGTATCGGGACATGTGGGTCTACTGCGAGACCCAGCAGGGCGAGTTGATCGACGTCAGCAAGGAGATGCTCGGGAAGGCCCGAGAACTGATGGACGGGTACAACGGCGACTACGACGAGGACGAGCGCGTGGTCGCGATCCTCATCGGGGACGACGCGTCCGAGCACGTCGAGGACGTGATCGCCTACGGCGCGGACGTCGTGCTCTACCAGGAGGACGAACACCTCTCGCGGTTCCTCCACAAGCCGTACACCGAGATCTACGCCGCGATGGCCCGCGATGACGACGACTGGCGCGACTACGACGAA
>DATFIX010000013.1:0-7400 GCA_035269625.1 Natrialbaceae archaeon | reverse complement strand
GAACGCTGTCCGTATCTACCAGCTTCGCAAGGAGCGAGTCGTTCCGAACGGAACGACGAGCGAGTCGAAGCCGACAGATCGGAACGCCCATCTTACACTCTGATTGGGCGTTCCCTGATAAAAATGCTTGCGTGGGCCTGTGGGCCTGTAACAGAACAGTGTATGAACAGATGGTGACGGCGTTGACGAGACGCGAAGCGTCTCGTTCGCACACCAGAAATCGGAGATTTCTGGGGACGCTGTATCCCCGCCCTACTGCGCTCCTTGTCCGCTTTGCGGACTGCGGTGCTCCTTGAGGAAGGGGGCTTAGCGCCTGCATTCAGCTAACTATCGCTCGTGATCCATTAAAAGCGAAAAAGCCGGGAACCGCGGTTCAGGCCCGGACGGGAGACGTTTTCCACGGCCCTCGCGGCCGTCGAGGGCTTTACCCGATTTTGACGTCGGGTTTCGCCAACCCGGGGCTTTACCCGGGCTTGCACCGGGTTTTGCCGAACGCCGAAACGTTCGACGTTAGCCGGGTTTACACCGGCTTTGCCCTGATGGACTGGCTCTAGTCGGATTCTCACCGACATTGCCGTCGATGTTCCCGAAGCCCGCTTACGCGTCCTCCGGTACTTGGCCTTCTTCCCTGCCCACCATGGCGGGCGGGCACTGGGCCGGAGCGGTTCTCCTTCGGAGCCGTGAGACCTTGTCGTCGTGTTACGGACGCTTTGGTGCTGGCCCCTACCCCAGTTCGTCTCGAACCAGATAGACCGGTCCGATCTGAGCTGTGGGCGTCCGGTGAGCCCCCGCGACTCCCGGCTCGCATCTCTACAGTAAGACGGGTAGCCTAATAAATCTATCGGCCACATAACCGTTTGCTTAGAGGAAAGGCACGCCAACCGGTACCATGCCAAGATAACTTCCATGACCCCATTTAGTCTTGCGATTATTGGCCCAAACAAACACTCAATCAAAAATCATTTCGCGGTAGCGTTCAAAAACAATGATTGAAAGCAACATAAAAGCACTACATAAATGGTAGACCAGCGGGTAACGGTGGGTCGGCAACGGCCGACCATGGCAAACCGCACCGCCATATCGGGAGTTGTGTGGACGATAGACGGACGTGCTAATTGGTGTCGATACACAATAATCGTTTCGCCGGAGTGACCGGTTGCCGGACGCGATCCTACCCGCCGCCGGGAATCCCCCTGTGAACACTTCACGGAGGAGGCCCAACGGCTATCCATGGATGGGGAACTGCCGGACAGGGTGCACCGCATCGACTGCGGTCGCGTCAACGCCTACCTCGTCGAGGACGACGACGCGCTGACGCTGATCGATGCGGGGATGCCGGGGTGTGCGGACGCGATCCGAAACGCGATCCAGGACGAAGGGTACACGATACGGGACCTGGACCGCGTCCTGCTGACTCACTACGACGTCGATCACGTCGGGGCGCTCGCGAAGCTCACGCCCGCCCTCGATGCCGACGTGGTCGCCAGCAGGGAGACTGCAGCCATGCTACTGGGCGAGCGGGCACCACCGCTGACCAACCACAAGGGACTGCTCCAGCGGGTCTCCCGAGTACTGATCTCGACGCCGGACCTGCCAATCGTCCGCGTCGAACACGAAGCCCCGGTAGGGACCTTCACCGCCTACCACACGCCGGGGCACACGCCGGGTCACGTCGTCTACGTCAGCGAACGCCGCGACGTCGCCTTCCTGGGCGACCTCGTGCACGAGTCCGACGGAAACCTTGCCCCCTCGGGGTGGCTCATCAGCTACGACACCGGGGAAGTCCGGGCGAGCATCAAATCCCTCGCCGCCCAGGCCCCGTTCTTCGAGTACGCCTGTCCGGGCCATGGCAACCCCCTGGGGGACGGGTATGGGCGACTCGAGCGACTCGCAGAGCGGCTCTAGGAAGGACCGGGCGGGCGCGTCCGGCAGACTCCCAGAAGCGGCCCACCCGAGACGCTGCAGTCGCTCGCGATCGCCCCTCAATTTACGCCGCGACTTTCTTGGAGGTAAGTCAATAGGAATCCACTTTAATCCCCGTGTCAAATAGGTCGTGCATGGCAGACTCGTACGTGATCCTCGGTGACGGTGTCGCCGGGAGTTCGGCGGCCGGGACGATCCGGGAGGAAGATCCCGAGGCGGAGATCACCGTCGTAACCGACGAGGGCGAGCCGTTCTACAACCGGATCCTCACCAAGGAGTTCGCGAAGGGAAAGCTCCCCGAAGCCCCGGTCTCGATCCACGAGGAGGGGTGGTACGAGGACCGCGACATCGACCTCCGACTGAACACGTTCGTGACCGTCGTCGACACCGGCGCCCAGGAAGTCCACACGCACGGGGGTGACGTTCTCGACTACGACAAACTGCTCGTCGCCACCGGCGGAACGCCCCTGCAACTCCCCGTGGGGAACGCCGACGCCGACGGCATCAACCACTTCTGGACGTTCCAGGACGCCAGGGGAATCGTCGAGGACGCCGAGGACTCGGACAGCGCCGTCATCATCGGTGCGGGGCTGCTCGGCATCGACTTCGTCGGCGTCTGTGGCGTGCGCGGGATCGACGCGAAACTCATCATGCGCGGCAAGGGGTGGTGGCGCTACGCGTGCACCGAGACGGGTGCCGAGATCATGCACGAGGGCATGCGCGAGATGGGCATCGAACCGATCACGGAGAGCGGCGTCGACCACTTCGAGGTGGACGACGACGGCCACGTCACCGGTGCGATCGACGCCGACGGTGAATTCCACGAGGCCGACTGGGTTGGGGTCGGCATCGGCCTCAACTTCAACACCGAGTTCATCCAGGACACGCCGGTGGAGACCGACGGCGGCGTCATCGTCGACGAGCACATGCGAACCAACCTGGAGAACGTCTACGCGGCCGGGGACATCACCCGATACTACGACGTCCTCCTGGAGGACCGCAACCAGAACGGGTCCTGGGGCAGCGCCAAGGAGCAGGGCAACACTGCCGCGCTGAACATGGTCAACGGCCACGGATCGGACACCTTCGAGTACGTTCCCTCCTACTCCATCACGCACTTCGACTTCCCGTTCCTCTCGCTGGGCCACCCGACCCGGGGGTCCGACGGCCCCGTCACGCAGGGCGACCCGCACGGTTACGAGCGCAACTACGGCGACCGCGAGTGGCGTCGCGTCGCCTTCGAGGACGGCCGCCTCGTCGGCGCGGTGCTCATCGGCGACCTCTCCCCGCAGACGAAGCTCAAACAACTCATCCGCGAGGGCCGCCAGATCGAGGACCAGGCCGAAGTGCTGCTCGAGCAGGACATCGACCTGGAAAAACTCGAGTAGTTGTCCGAGAGCAGGCGAATAGCTGTTGGAAATACGATAGATCGGACGCGTTATCGGGGTGGCCCGCTCACCTAGAACCAATGAGCGACGTCCCCCGGATCTTCGCGTCGGCGCGCAGTCGACGCACGACGGTCGCGTTGCTGGTCGTCGTGATCGGCCTGTTCGTCGCCGGTTCAGTTGCCCTCGGGCGACTGCTCCCCGACCTGACGAATCCCCTCGCCATCCGGGCGTACGTCCGGCAACAGGGACCGCTCGCGCCGTTGGCGTTCGTCGTCCTCCAGGCCGCACAGATCGTGATCGCGCCCATCCCGGGCCAGACGATGGGCTTCATCGGCGGCTACCTCTTCGGCGCTGCAATGGGAACCCTCTACAGCGTCGTCGGGGCCGCCATCGGGACGTTCCTCGCGCTGTCGCTTTCGCGTCGCTTCGGGCGGCCCTACGTCGAGCGAGCAATCGACCCCGAGGCCCTTGCCGGGTTCGACGAACTCGCCGGGCGACGAGGGCTGTTCGTCCTCTTTCTGGTGTTCCTGATCCCGGGGCTCCCCGACGACGTCATCTGTTTCATTGGCGGGTTGACGGAACTCCGGATCCGGGACATGCTCGTCGCCTCGATTTTTGGGCGACTGCCGAGTTACGTCATCGTGAATCTCGCCGGCGATACCTTCGCAGCCTCGCGATACCCCGAGACGGCCGTCCTGGTGGGGGTCGTCAGTCTCGTTGCGTTCGCGGTGTACGCCTATCGTGACGAGGTCACCGAACGACTGCTGTCGTCAGGGATTCAGGACGACCGCAAGTAGCGGTCGGGGACGTAGCTCCGGAACGAGGACGGGATCAGGCACGCGATCAGCCTCGCGGCCTCCGCGAGCGGCTTTCGGAGCAGCGTGTACCCTGCCGAGACGATCAGCGTGAGGCCCACGAGCCGGCGCAACCACTCGCTACTCGCGAGATACGTCGGCACGGCCAGCACCCCGGCGACGGCCAGGTCCTCGGGCGCGCCGTCGTAGGGCACCCAGCGTCGCGGGCGGAGCCACCGCCCGTGGAAGTGAGAGAACACCGCGCGTTCGGACTGCCCCTGCCAGGGTCGCAACTCGAGTCCGCCGCCGAGGACGTCCGAGACGGAGTGCAGCGCCGCGCCAGCCAGGAACGCCGCCATCGCGACGATACCCGGGGCGGGAGCGAGGGCGGCGAACAGCACCGCCGTCGCCGCCGCGAGCGAGTAGTAGACCGGGAAGTGCAGCGTCCGCCGATGACCGACGTAGAGGTCGAAATCGGGGAACAGCCCACCGACGAACCCGGCAGTCACGGCGATCGGTGCCAGTTCCGGTGCAAAAACGAACGTCAGGGTCGCCACGGCCGCACCGGCGAGGGCGTGGGTCGTGGCCATCATCGTGTCCTTCTGTATGCAACAGGAGTTAATAGGTGTATCGACCGCGCAGAAACTATGTCAATCGGGGTAGTAATCCCTGACGTGTCGTCGTCGGCCACCGAACTGTTGCGGTCCTCCCTCTCCCAGCGACGCCTCCACCGCGGGATGCAGGCGACGATTTTCACGATCCTCCTCCTGGGTGCCCTCCAGCGGAACGTGAGCGTGGTGGTCAACGCGACCTTCGGCCTGGGGGTCACCCTGTTGCCGGGCGTCCTGGCAAACGACTTCGACGTCCACCTCGGATCGGGGCTGTCGCTGTTCATCACCCTTGCCGTCTTCCTCCACTCGCTGGGAATGTTCGGCCTCTACGACCGACTCTGGTGGTGGGACCACCTCACGCACGTCCTCTCGGCCGCCCTGGTGGCGAGCGTCGGCTACGCAACGACCCGGGCGCTGGACGATTACTCCGATGCAGTGTACTTCCCGGCGGAGTTCCTCGCCGTCTTCGTCTTCCTCTTTACCGTAGCCATCGGCGTCCTCTGGGAACTGTTCGAGCAGATCGGGCGGGAACTCGCCATCGCGGGCGGATTCGAACCCGTCCTGATCATCTACGGCCTCGAGGATACCATGTGGGACCTCGTGTTCGACATGGTCGGGGCCGTCGTCGGAGCGATCTACGCTGGGCGAAAACTCGACGCGACGACCACGACGCTCCGGGACTACTTCGAGCGCGCCTCGGAACGGCTGGAGTGAGTGCCGGGGACTCCGGTTCGGACGGCCGCGACCGATACCGTTTTGCATGCGCTCCGACGACCACGTTCGTATGAACGAATCGGGGAGCGACGGGACGATGACCCTGGCGTTCGACCTATCGGCGCTGGAAACCCTGGCGGAACCGGGGCCGGTTTTCGCCGACGCCCGCCGGTGGAGCAAGTACGTCGGGGTCGTCTCCGACAAACCGACCTACGTCGTCACGAACTTCACCCGCAAGCACCGCATCCGACAGGACTTCTTCTCCGGTCCCCGTGGCAAAGAGGAGAGCCTCGAGAACGTTCGCGACCAGTTCGACACCGACCGTCACGTGTTGATCGGGTCGACGGACGAGGACCGCGAAACCGCCGAGGCCACCGGCTGGGAGTACCTCGACGTCGAGGACGCCGCCGAGGCCGCCGAGTGGACCCTCGGCGACGACGCCCCCGAAGACGACTCGGGTGACGACCAGGTCCGGGACGACTGGCCCTGAGGATGTCGTTGAGCGTCACCGGAGCCCTTCGCGAGGGCATCGAGCGGACCGGAACGCCAGTTGGAGCCGTTCTCCTGGCCCTCCTCCTCGCGGCCCGACTGGCCACCGCCGTCGTGCTCGACACCCGACTGCCCCTGCTGGCCGAATCGGTCAACGAGCTTTCCGGCGAACAGGTCCTGGAGCCAGTCCAGGGACCGATGGCCGTCGACCTCCCGTCCGCCGCGCTGACCGGGCTGAGCCTCCTGGCGGCGGTCCTCACTGCGGCGGTCGTCACCCTCGGGTTTCGCGCCTTCACCGGCGATCGACCCGGACGCGTCCCCGCGGATGCCTGGGACGGGTTCGCCTGGGCCACGCTCAACGTTTTCGTGGCCCAGATCGTCCTCGGGTTCCTGCTCGTGGTCGGGTTCGCGCTGTTCGTGCTCCCCGGGATCGTCATCGGGGTGGCGTTCGCGTTCGTCCCGGCCGCGATCGCGGTCGACGGTCACAACGCCCTCCGGGCGATGCAGGAGAGCTGGCGGACTGGTCGGGGATCCTGGCTCCGGATCCTCGCGGTCCTGATCGGGATCGCGGTCGTCGGCTTCGCGTTCAGCCTCTTCGGAACGTCGATCGCCATCCTGGCCTTCGACGAGGGTGTCGGTGCCGACGTGGTCACCATCGCGTTCGGCTCCGCCGTCGGCATCTACGCGATCGGGACGATCGCCAGCGCGTTCGACCAGCTCCGGACCGTCGACGACGAGTTCGCCGACATCGACGACGAGTTGCTTCCCTGATCCCACGCAGGCGGCGACGATCCCGGGACCGACGGGACGCGACCAATCAAGAGCTTCCCCGACGTAGCGTGACGCGATGGTCGATCCTGCAGATTCCAGCCCGCGTCGAACGGAGTACGCCGTCGACGACGACGAGTGGATCCGCGAGTTCCTGGCCGATCACCCCGCGGGCGTCCTCGGAACGGTGGACGAGGGGCAGCCGTTTCTCACGCCCTTCGTGTTCGCCTACGACGAGGAGCGCCACGCGCTGTACGTCCACCTGTCCCCGGAGGGCCGGACGGCCGCCAACGTGACCGACGCGCCCGACGTCGCCTTCAGCGTCTTCGAGATGGGCCGGATCGTGCCGGGGGCCGACGCGGGATCGTTCGTGAACGAGTACGCCAGCGTAACGGTCTTCGGTCGTGCCGAACTCGTCGGCGACCTCGACGAGAAGCGTCGCGGCCTCGAACTGCTGATGGCGAAGTACGCGCCGCATCTCGAACCCGGGGCGGATTACGACGCTGCCATGGCCGAAAAGGTGGCGGAAACCGGCGTGATCCGGATCGAGGTCGATGCCTGGAGTGGCAAGCGGATCGAACGACCCGACGCCGACGGCTACCGGTTCGAGGACGTGTAGCCGGGGCGGATCGTGCGAACCGTCAAACTGGCCGCGACCGTCGCACACAAACCACTCCAGCCGTAATCCGGGACGATGCGACGACGGACGTTTC
>DATFIX010000012.1:0-5860 GCA_035269625.1 Natrialbaceae archaeon | reverse complement strand
GATGACTCACGGCGGCACCTCCCACGGCGCCGCGACGATCGCCGCCCAGGAGAACGGCGCCGCGGAGATCGTCGACCCGCGCGGCGACGCCGTCGGCTCCATCAAGGACGTGCTCGACGAGTACCCGCACCTCGGCGACGTTCTGCCCGCGATGGGCTACAGCGAACAGCAGATCGCCGAACTCGAAGAATCCATCAACAACGTCGACTGTGACGTCGTCCTCGTCGGGACCCCCTTCGACCTCGGTCGCCTGCTCGACGTCGAAAAGCCGACCGTCCGCGTCCGCTACGACGTCGAGGAGAAGAACATCAAGTTCGCCGACGTCCTCGAAGAGCACGCCGACGAACTCGGGCTGTAAACCGGTTACAGCCGGACCACGACGGTCGATCGTTCGTCACGTTTCGCGGGCGAAACCGATTCTCGATTTCTACACGCCGAGCAGTGCCAATCAGAGATACGGCTCGCAAACCCGCCGAAGACCCTCCTCGAACTCGACCTCGGGCTCCCACCCGGTCGCCTCGCGGAGCTTCGAGGCGTCGGCCAGGGTGTCGTGGACGTAGACGTCGTCGTCGATCGGGTTCTCGACGTACTCGGGTTCGACGTCGTTCCCGAGGACGGCGGCGAGTCGCTCGACCACGTAATTGAAACTGTACTGCTCGCCCGTCCCGACGTTGTAGATGCCGTCGAGTTCGTGCTCGGCCGCGAGAACGATCGCCCGGACCACGTCGTCGACGTGGGTGAAGTCACGGGTCTGGGTGCCATCGCCGTACAGGACCGGCGACTCCCCGTTTGCCACGTCGTCGGCGAACTGCGAGATGACGTTCGCGAAGTCGTCCTTGTGGGCCTCCGCGCCGCCGTAGCCCTGGTAGACCGAGAAGAACCGGAGCCCGGCCATCGTCATGTCGTGGTAGCTCTGGAAGTACTCGGCGTAGCGCTCGCGGGCGAGTTTCGAGGCCTCGTAGCCGGTATTGGCTTCGACGGCCATCGTTTCGGGCGATGGCTCCGTGCGGCTCCCGTATATCGAGGAGGTGGTCGCGTACACGACGGTGTCACAGCCGTCTTTTCGCGCCTGGTCCACCGTGTTGATGAATCCCTCGACGTTGACGCGGGCGCCGTTGCGGCGGGCGGTGGTGTCCTCCTCGTGGAGATGGAGCGTCGAGACGGCGGCCATGTGGAATACGACGTCGACCCCCTCGGTCGGGAGGTCGTCCGCGAGGACGCTCGTTTCGTGGAACTCGACGTCCTCGCCGACGTTCTCCCTGGACCCGATCGAGAGGTCGTCGATCACGATGACCTCGTTGTCTTCGGCGAGGTGGTTGGCGAGGTTCGAGCCGATGAACCCGGCGCCCCCCGTGACGAGTACGCGCTTACCCTTCATATCCGATGCCTCGTGGACTGACCGGAAAGTGGTGTCGCTTCCGGAGCAAGTGGATTTCCGACGAGGGCCATCCCCTCCCGTCGGTTTTAAGGAACCTTGCGGCTTAGCTTCCGCCATGTCATCGATCGAATTGACGTCCAGTCAGCGAACGATACTCTCTGCGCTCGTCAATCTCTATCGCGAGTCAGAGTCGGCCGTGAAGGGTGAGGACATCGCCGAGGAAGTGGACCGCAATCCCGGGACCATCCGCAACCAGATGCAGAGCCTCAAGGCGCTCCAGCTAGTCGAGGGCGTCCCCGGTCCGAAGGGCGGGTACAAGCCGACGGCGACGGCATACGAGGCGCTCGACATCCAGCGGATGGACGAGCCCGCGACTGTCCCGCTCAAGCACGATGGCGAACTCGTCGAGGACGCCAACGTCGTCTCGGTCAACCTGACGAACGTCCACCACCCGAAGATGTGTCGCGCCGAGATCTCGGTCCAGGGATCGATCCGCGACATCGAGGAGGGCGACGAGATCGAGGTCGGCCCGACGCCCCTGTCGAAACTGATCGTCCGGGGCGAACTCGACGGCAAGGACGAATCGGCCAACGCGCTCGTGATCAAGATCACCGGCATGGAGGCGCCGGCCGAAACACCCGAGCACTGATCGGGCCGACCGCTTCTCTCGACCGACCGGTCATCCTAGCGACCGCTTTTCTAGGGGGTTCTCGCCATGGAGGACTGCCCGTCAGAACAGTCCGAGCACGAACCCGATCCCCATCACGATCAGCACGCCGGCCGAAATCGTCGGCAGGTAGTCGGCGTACGCCTCGACCCGGTCCTCGTATCGCTCGTAGCCGGCGATGAGCAACAGCGTCAGCCCGACGATGCCGACGATGACGGTGAGGGCGTAGACCAGCATGAGCGAGAGACAGTACGACGACCCTAGACAGAGACCGATAATCTCGAACTCCTCCTCGTGGGCGAACCCGAGCAGGAAGGCGAACCCGGCGATGCCGAGCAAGCCCCGGTCGGCCGCATCCCCGGGGTCCGGATGGTCGTGACTGTGACCCTGGTCGCCTCCGACGAACGGGAGTGCGGATTTGACCCGCGACAGGATGCCCCCGTCCTCGTGGACGTGTTGATCCCGGTCGTGGTGTGACTGGTCGTCGTGCGTGTGGTGTGACTGGTCGTCGTGGGCGTGATGCGAATGGTCGTGATCGTGGTGTGAATGATCGTGTCCCTCGTCCTCCGACCCGCCGTCGGCGATGCCGTGGTCGTGGGAGTGGCCGTGCCGGTACTCCCGCACCCCGAGCGCGATCAGGAGCACCCCGGCCGCAAGCCCCATCGGCCCGCCGATCGCGATCCCGTCCGCAAGCACGATCGGGTCGTTGATCTGGGCGAGGTCGAAGTAGGCCTTCGCCCAGAAGAAGACGGCCACCATGGCGATGGAACTGATCAGGTGGCCGATCCCGAGGATGGAACTGGCGGCCAGGCCCGAGAGCCACTTGTGGTCCCGGTCCAGCGCGTAGGTCGCGGCGACCGGCCACCCGTGCCCGGGTTCGATGCCGTGAATGAACCCGAGCAGGATGGCGCCCGCGAACACGCCGGCCGATCCGTCCGGTATCATGGTCGAACGTCGGCGATGGCCACTCATATGGGTTGTTAAGACCGGAACGGGGGTCGAGTATTACTCGAAACGACCGTTTCGATTACTCGCCGTCCTCGTGGAGCCGAATCGCGGGCCGACCGGGACGTGCGCGCGACTGGAGGTCCTCGGCAGCCTCGACGGCAGCGCGAATCTCGATCGCGGCGTCGAACTCCTCGCGGAACAGCCACCCGGCGCGCTCCAGGGACGCGCGCTCGCGGGCCGGCGAAAGCGTCTGGGGCACCACGTCGGCGTCGGTCAGCGTCCGGGCGTACTCGGCAGCGGCGTCGCCGCGTTTCCGGCAGGCCTCGTCGGCCATGACCGCGCCGACGACCTCGCTCCCGTCCTCCCGGGTCTCGCGGACGATTTCGCAGGCCCGGCGTTTCCACTCTGGGGCGACGACGAGTTCGATCCTGGCCGGGTTCTCGACGCCGGCGACCGCCTGGATCTCCCGGACGTCCTCGCGGGTCGCCTCGACCAGTTCGCGTTCGCGGTCGTAATTCTCGGGCGGAGACGCGTCCGGCCAGTCGGCGTCGACGACCAGCCCGTCACCATCCAGCCGGTCCCACAGCTCTTCGGCGACGTGCGGCGCGGCCGGGGCCAGGCCGATCACGACCCGGCGGATCGCCCGTTCGAACGTCTCCCGGTCGGGATCGTGCTCGCGATAGCGCGCCAGCGTTCCGATCAGGGACTCGATTTCACGGATTGCACGATTGAACCGGAAGCCCTCGTATGCGGTTTCGGCGCTGGCGATCCTGGCCGCAGTCTCGCGTTCGACGTACTCGTCGATCGGCCGTCGGGCGCGGTCGCCGTTCCGCGCTCCGGCCGCATCGTCGATCCCGTCCACCAACCGAACCAGTCGGTCCAGGGTCGCCCGGGCCGACTCGACGCCCGTCTCGGACCAGTCGAAGTCGCGTTCGGGCTGGACAGCGCCCAGGATGAACAGGCGGGCGGTGTCGGCACCGTACGCCTCGACGATTCGCTCCGGCGAGACGACGTTGCCCGTGCTCTTGGACATCGTCTCGCCGTCCAGCCGGACCATGCCCTGGGTCGTCAGCCGTTCGAAGGGTTCGCGAACGTCGACGTGGCCCAGGTCGGCCAGGGCCTTCGTGACGAACCGGGCGTACAGCAGGTGCAACACGGCGTGCTCGACGCCGCCGACGTAGTGATCGACGGGCAGCCACTCGCTCGCCCGGTCGGGATCGAAGGGGACGTCCTCGCGGTCCGGCGAGACGTAGCGCAGGAAGTACCACGCCGAGTCGACGAACGTGTCCATCGTGTCGGTCTCCCGGCGAGCGTCGCGACCGCACTCGGGACACTCGGTCCGCACCCAGTCGTCGGCGGCTTCCAGCGGATTGCCGGTCGTCCGGACGTAAGGCGGCAACTCGACCGGCAAGTCCTCGTCCGGGACGGGGACAGGCCCGCACTCCTCGCAGTGAACGATCGGGATCGGCGTCCCCCAGTATCGCTGTCGGGAGATCAGCCAGTCGCGAAGCCGATACTCGACCTGCTCCTCGACGGCGTCCACCGCCTGGACGATCCGGTTACGGGCCGCGACGCTTTCCAGTCCGGTAAACTGCTCGCTCTCGACGAGGACGCCGTCGTCGGTGAACGCGTCGCGGTCCACGTCGATCGCGGGGTCGTCGACCACCGATTCGGCACCGGGATCGACGACTTGCCGGATCTCGATCCCGTGCTCGCGGGCGAAGGCGTGGTCGCGTTCGTCGTGGGCCGGGACGCCCATGATCGCACCGGTCCCGACGTCCTCGACGACGAAGTCGGCGACGTAGACTGGCAGTTCGTCGTCCGTGACCGGGTGGACGGCGACGGCGTCGGTCTCGACGCCCGTCATCTCGTCGTCCGGATGCTCTGCTGCAACGTACTCCGCGACGGTCGGATCCGCTTCGGCTATCTCCTGGGCCATCTCGTGGTCCGGCGACAGCGCGACGAACGTGGCACCGAACAGGGTGTCGGCCCTGGTCGTGAACGTCTCGACCTCGCCGTGGTCCGGGACCTCGAACGTCACGACGGCACCCTCATGGCGGCCGATCCAGTCGCGTTGCATCTCGCGGACGTGGTCGGGCCAGCCGTCCAGGTCCTCCAGCGCGTCGACCAGTTCGTCGGCGTACTCGGTGATGGCGACGTGCCACTGGGTCAGGTCGCGCTCCTCGACGGGCGTTTCACAGCGCCAGCAGACCTCGTCCTCGCCCTCGACCTGCGCGTCGGCCAGGACCGTTTCGCAGTCCGGACACCAGTTGACCGGGCTCTCGCGCCGGTGGACGAGTCCAGTCTCGTACAGTTGCCTGAACAGCCACTGGTTCCACCGGTAGTAGTCGGGGTCGCAGGTCGTCACTTCGCGCTCCCAGTCGAAGCCAAAACCCATCCGGTCGAACCCCTCGCGCATCGACTCGATGCAGCGCTCGGTCCACTCCGCGGGCGTGGTGTCGCGCTCCATCGCGGCGTTCTCGGCGGGCAAGCCGAACGCGTCCCACCCCATCGGATGGAGCACGTCGTTGCCGCGCAGGCGCTCGAACCGGGCGGCGGCGTCCGTGATGGCGTAGTTGCGGACGTGGCCCATGTGCAACTCGCCGGAGGTGTAGGGGAACATCGCGAGGACGTATTCCGGGTCGGCGTAGTCGGCCGTTCGGAAGGCGTCGGCTGTCTGCCAGCGGTCCTGCCAGCGTCGTTCTACCTCGTCGTGATCGTATGCGCGTTCCATCCGTGATCAGGTCCGGTTGCGAACTCGGTATGGTTTCACGGAGGGAGTCGGTTTTCCTCTGACAGGTGGGGCTGTCACGTTCCGATGGGGCCCTTCGAGGGGTCAGTTCCCTCGTCGTTGGGGCAGCCTCACC
>DATFIX010000011.1:0-3012 GCA_035269625.1 Natrialbaceae archaeon | reverse complement strand
ACCGGGACGAGCGTCACGTCGAACCCGGCGGCCCGGAACGGCTCCATCGGGGAACGCGACTGCACGGTGATCGACCCCGAGTCGAGGTAGTCGTACTTGTTCGCGACCGTCTCCGCGACGCTCTCGCCCGTCGCCGGGTCGGTCTCGTCGGCGGCGTAGACGGGGACGGGGTCGTCGTTGCCGCCCCGCGGCCCGAGCAGGCGATAGGCGTTGCCCAGCCCGTCCAGGTGGTCGAAGTGGATGTGCGTGATCAGTATCTCGTCGGGCAACGGAACGTCGTGGGTCAGAAACTGCGACCGGAAGTCCGGACTCGCGTCGATCAGGAGCGACTCGCCGGTGCGCTCGTTGCGGACGTGGACCGAGAATCGGGTGCGCTCGACGCCCAACTCGCGGGCGCGCTCGCAGGTGTCGCAGTCGCAACCCGGCGTCGGCGTTCCCGTCGTGTCGCCCGTGCCGAGGAGGGTGACGTCCATCGGCGGAAGCTTGGGAATCTGGGGCCTTCAGTGGTCGTGATCGTGGCGACCGTTGCCGGCGTCGATCAGTGGTCGTGGGCGCTGGCGGCACCTCAGTGGTCGTGATCGTGACCGTTGCCAGCCCCGCCGATGTCGCCCCCGGCGATCAGCGCGTCGGGTTCGCCCTCGATCATGTCCATGTTCTTGAGGTTGTCACGCTCCTCGAAGTCCTGGATGGCGTCCACGAGATCCTCCTGGGAGAGGTCGGTTCGGTTCTCGATGAGCGCCCCGAGGACGGCCTCCCGGAGCACCAGGCGGAGGTCGCTGCCGGTCAGCCCCTCCGTCTCGTCGGCCAGTGCCCCGGGGTCGAAGTCCTCGATTTCCATCGCGCGGGTGATCACCCGGAGGATGTCCGCGCGCATCTGGCGGTCGGGCTTGGGGAAACTCACGATTTCGTCGAAGCGCCGCCAGGCCGCCGAATCCAGCTGATCGGGGTGGTTGGTCGCGCCGATCATGAGCACGTCGTCCTGGATGAGCGAGACCTCGTCGATGGATTTCAGGAGCGTGTTGACCGCGCGCTTGATCGCGGCGTGCTCGTCCGACCGGCGGGTCTTGGCGACGAAGTCGAACTCGTCCATGAAGAGGATACAGGGCGAGAGCCGTTTGGCCACCTCGAAGACCTTCTCGACGTTCTTGGCGGTCTCGCCGAGGTACTGGCTCGTGATCATCGACAGTTTCACCTCGACGAACGGGAGGTCGAGTTCGTGGGCCAGCCCCCGCGCCGCGGAGGTCTTGCCGGTGCCCGGCGGGCCGACGAACAGCAGTTTCCCGATCTCGCGCAGGCCGATCTCGGCGAGGTAATCGCGGTGCTCGATCGCCTTGACGATCTTCTGGATCTCGTCCTCCTGGTCGCCCGTCAACACGAGGTCGTCCAGCGTCATGTCGATCTCCTCGGGCGCGCGAACGTCCACGAGGTCGAGCATCTCCTCCTCTTCCTCGTCGCTGAAGTACTCGTCCAACAGCGAGTCGATCCACACCCGGTCGGCGTGGATCGGGCGGTTCGCCTGTCGCGCCGCTTCGTAGTCCACCTCGACGGCGTCGTTGTCCTCGAAGTGGGAGGCCAGCGCCGGGTTCGACCGGATCCGGTCGTCGTCGATCCGGTCGACGAGCCACTGCTCGGCCATTCCCGGCTGGTTCAGCGAGATTCGCCCCGAGAACTCGTCGCGCTCGGTGAACATCAACTCCGAGACGGCGTCCCACGGGCGTTCGATGCCGGTCGCTGCCCGCGCGGTCTCGTTCGTGACCGGCAGCGGGCGCTCGATCGACCCCTCGCTCCAGAAGACGCTCCGGTAGCGCGGGGGCAGGTCGTTCTCGTCGAGCGATCGATCCTCGTCGTACACGTGTGCGGTCAGCAGGAATTCGATGACGTCGACGGCCGCGTTGCTCATTCCCCACGACCTTGCTACCGAAGCGGCTTAACCCATTCGAACCGGCGGGACGGGGTTCGACCGGCCGATCGACGCCCGAACCGCTCGATAGAGGCGCATCGGGTCGTCACCACCTTGTTCCCGGAACGGTCGCTCCAGCGCGGCCTCCGTCGTCGCGTTCCCCGCCCCGGTCGTCGCGTTCGTCACGTTCCTGGGGAGTTCCCCGATCCTCGGATCGAAGGGTGATCCCTCCCCCGTGTCGTTCGCGGCACCCTGTCGTTGCCAGACCGGCAGCGGGACGCGCTTCTCGACGGCGGGGTCGTAGTCGTTCTTGACGTAGATCACGAACGGACTCCCCCACATGTATCGCTCGAACTGGTAGCGCGTGTACCCGCCGAGCACCGAGCGGATGTCTCCCTCGGTGTCATCGTAGTGGTCCTCGTCCGCGAACGCGATGATGACCGGCGGCAGTCGGGACGGTTCGGCCGAGGTGAGGGTACTCGCCGTCGCCCGACTCGAGACGTTCAGGACCGCCCCGTCCCGCTCGAGTCGATGTTCGGCGGCCTCGAGGTACCAGGCCAGCGGGAGTCGGGCGTACCAGCCACCGCCCTGATACCCCGGCCAGTCGGCCGCCGACTCGTTGTTCGAGTTGAACGTCGACCCGTAGTACAGCACGTCGATACCCTGGTTGTCCCTGGCGATTGGTTCGACGACGTCGAGCAGCGCCGGCTTCAGATCCGTCGAGGACGACTGGGCGTACTGGACGAGTTCGTTGTGCTGGTCCTGGGGCTGCTGGTAGACGGTCCCGTAGGCGGCGATCCCGACCTGGGCGCCCACCAGGAAGAGGACGAGGACGGCCACGGTGACCCCGATTTCGTCGCCGTCGACGAGAGCGTCGACTCCCCAGCGGTAGACCAGCGCGAGCGCGACCGCGGCGGGAATGGCGAGGGGGACGACCGCGTGGACCGTCGCCCACGGTGCCTGGATGTCAGTGGCGATCGGGTAGCCGAAGACGCTGGCGACGCCCCAGTAGCCACCGATGGCGACGACGTCCCGGGGGCCGGCGCCGGAGTACCGGTCGATCACGAACCCGAAGACGGCCAACAGCGAAACGGCCAGTGCGCCCTCCCGCA
>DATFIX010000010.1:0-6488 GCA_035269625.1 Natrialbaceae archaeon | reverse complement strand
CGTCGGCGTGAGCTTCGCCGCTGCGGGCAACGATCGCGTCGTGATGCTCATGCTCTCGGGGTCGTTGAAGTGCGTGCCGACGAGATAGCGCGCACCGTTCGCCGCGATGAAGTTCAACATGATCGTCGTGATCACCTCGTTGGCGTCCGCGTAGGCCTTGAGCGCGCCGGGGATGGCCGCGAAGAGACCGCCAACGAGCGTCCCGAACACCAGTCCCGCTGGGACGAGCACGATCGTTCCGATCGTCCCGCCCGGGACGTAGGGTGCGATCGCGAGGACGCTCAGCGCCGATCCGAGCGCGCCGAGCACGAGTTGGCCCTGGACGCCGATATTGAACAGCCCAGCCCTGAACGCGACGGCCACGGCCAGCCCCGTGAACAGCAGGAGCGTCGTCTCCTTCGCGGTCAGCGCCACGTTGAACGCCGACGCGAACGGCGCGAGGAAGAGGGTGTCGTAGACGCTGATGGGATCGTAACAGGCCGTCGTCCCGCCGGGGAACGTGAGAAACGGCGTGGCGTCCGGGCAGGTGGCGACGACGCCCGCCCCGAGGATGATGACGACGCCGACCAGGATCGACGCGAAGAAGGCGGCGACCGAGAGCGCCAGCCGCTCCTTCGCCGACGCGTCGATGATTCCCGCAAGCACTCGACGAAGCTTCCCGATCCCGGGCCCGTCGTCGCTCATTCGTCACCTCCGTATCCGGCGAGGGTTTCGTCGGCGATACTCGGCACGCCCTCCGGCCGTTCGCCCGCCATGAGCAGGCCCAGTTGTTCGTCGGTCACCGCGTCCGGATCCACGACGTCGACGAACTCGCCCTCGTAGATGACGCCCAGTCGGTCCGAGAGTTGCTGGACCTCGTCGAGTTTCGAGGAGATCAGGAGGATCGCCTTGCCCGCCTCGCGCAAGTCGAGCAGTCGGTCGTGGATGAACTCGATGCTACCGACGTCGACCCCGCGGGTCGGATGCGAGGCGACGACGACGGAGGGATCCCGGAAGAATTCGCGACCGACGACGAACTTCTGCTGGTTGCCCCCCGAGAGTGACTTCGCGCTCGTCTCCGGGTTCGGAGGTCTGACGTCGTATTCCTCGATGATCTCGTCGACGTGATCCCGTGAGCCGTTCCAGTCGATCCGCCCGCCGGCCGCGAAGTCGGTCGAGTGCTGGCTCCCGAGGATGCCGTTCTCGACGAGATCGAAGTCCATGACGAGTCCGCGGGCCTGTCGATCCTCCGGAATGTAGGCCATGCCGGAATCGATCCGGGACCGGCGCGAGGCACTGGTCACGTCCTCGCCGTTCATCTCGATGGTTCCACGGTCGGGGATGTCGAGGCCGGTGATGGCGTCGACGAGTTCGGACTGGCCGTTCCCGTCCACGCCGGCGATGCCGAACACCTCGCCCTCGCGAACCTTGAGATCGATCCCGACGACGCGATCGACCCCGCGGTCGTCGGTGACGTGGAGGTCGGAGACCGCCAGGGCCGTCGGACCCGGTTCCGCGTCGTCCGCGTCCACCTCGAAGATGACCTCTCGGCCGACCATCATCTCGGCGAGTTCCTCGCGGGAGGTCTCCTCGGCCGGAACGCTCCCGACGTTCTTGCCGTCTCGGAGTACCGTGATGTCGTCGGCGGCCTGCATCGCCTCGCCGAGTCGGTGGGTGATGAAGATGATCGTCTTGCCCTGCGCGGTCAGTTCCTCGAACACGCCGAACAGTTCCTGGACCTCCTGGGGCGTCAGGACGGCGGTCGGTTCGTCGAGGATGAGCACGTCCGCGCCCCGGTACAGCGCCTTCAGGATTTCGACGCGCTGTTGCACGCCGACGCTCACCTCCTCGACGATGGCGTCCGGATCGACGTCGAACCCGTACCGCTCGCTCAGTTCGCGGACGGCCTCGCGGGCCTCGGCCCGGTCGACGATGCCGCCCCAGGTCTCCGGTTCGTTACCGAGGACGATGTTCTCCGCGATGGTCATCGGGTCGACCAGCATGAAGTGCTGGTGGATCATGCCGATCCCGGCGTCGATGGCGTCCCGCGGCGAGTCGAAATCGCGAGTCTCGCCGTCGAGGGCGACCGTTCCCTCGTCCTGGTCGTACAGGCCGTAGAGGACGTTCATCAACGTCGTCTTCCCGGCACCGTTTTCGCCGAGCAGTGCGTGGACCGATCCCCGTTCGACCGTGAGATCGACGTCGTCGTTCGCGACCACGCCAGGGAACCGCTTCGTAATCCCGTCGAGACGAACTGCCGGTTGGCTCACCGTCTACCCCCTTGCCGTGGTGTTTGCATAACTGGAATGAGTTGTGTCGCTGTTTTACGACCGCTACTTCCCGACCTTCTTCGGGTCCGTGGGGACCGAAATGTCGCCGTTCACGATACCCTCACGGGAGTCCTCCATCGCCGACGTGACGTCGTCGGGGATCTCCCCGTCGTAGGCGGTCCCGGTGATCGCCTCGACGCCGTCCTTCTGCAGGCCGAGGGCGTTGATTTCGCCACCCTTGAAGCTGCCGTTGACGACGTTCTCGACGGACTTGTACACCGCCGTGTCGACGTGCTTGACCATGCTGGCGACGATGACGTCCTCGTAGTTGGTGCTGCGCGACTGGTCGGCGTCGACGCCGATGGCGAACCGGCCCTTCTCGCGGGCGGCCTTGAACACGCCGATCCCGGTGCCGCCGGCCGCGTGGTAGACGACGTCCGCGCCGTTCTCGTACATCGAGAGGGCGATCTCCTTGCCCTTCGCGGAGTCGCTCCAGGACCCTGCGTAGGCGGACTTGATGGTCACGTCCTCGTTGGCGTACTTGACGCCCGCCTCGTAGCCGGCCTGGAACTTCTTGATCAGGTCGTTCTTCTTCCCGCCGACGAAGCCGACGACCGTGTCGTCGTTCGTCTCGGAGGTCGTCTCCTTGCCCTCGTAGCTGAAGTCCTTCGTCGTCAGGAGCCCGGCCATGTGGCCGACCTGGAACGAGCCCTGGTGTTCCTTGAACACGTAGCTCGCGACGTTGTCCTTGTCGACGACGCTGTCGACGATCATGAACTTCTGGTCCGAGTACTGCTTCGCGTTCTTCTTGAGCGCCTCCGTCTGCGCGAACCCGATGGTCGCCACCAGGTCGTAGTCGGGATCGCTCGACGTGGCCATCTTCCGCTGGAGCGTCTCGAAGTCGCTCTGGCCGCTGGGTTCGGCGTTCTTGAACGAGATGCCGAACTCGCTTTCGGCCTGCTGGACGCCCTGGTGGGCCATGTCGTTGAACGACTTGTCGCCGAGGCCACCGAGCGCGTACACCATCCCGACGTTGACGTCGCTCCCGGGTTTCGAACCCCCGTCGCCATCGTCACCGCTGGTGGTCGTGTCTTCGCCGTCACCGCCTCCATTGCCCATACACCCTGCGAGACCGGCGGCGCCAAGTGCGCCGGCCCCCTTCAGAAACGTTCGCCGGTATTGCCCGGACATCGGTGTTGAATGCGAAAGACGGCGATTTAAAGGCGTCGGACTGTTTCCCGTGCAAAACCGGGCGATCCGAATACATCGTCGTTATCGAAATCGAAACGAGCCGCGAAACGAATCGGCCTCGGGGCGAACGCCCTATTGTTCGGACGCTTCGACGGTCTCCTCCACGACGGCCACCGCCCGGTCGAGCAGCACGTCGACGTCGTCGCTCTCGGCGTACACCCGAACGTACGGTTCGGTCCCGCTGGGCCGGACGAGCACCCACGACCCGTCGGGACGATCGATCCTGACGCCGTAGTCGGTGTTCACGTCGGCGTCCGGGAACTCTCGTGGCAATTTTTCTTCGATCCGCGCCATCGCGTTCTCCTTCCGGGCGTCCGGGCAGTCGACGCTCACTTTCCGGTACGGTCGCTCGGTCACCGGTTCCCGGAGGGTCGCCACGTCGCCGGCCTCGGCGACGAGCGAGGAGACGACGGCCGCGCTCGCCACGCCATCGATCCAGCCGCCGAAGCGGGTGTGGATGTGCTTCCAGGGTTCGGCCGCGAAGACGACGCTCGTGTCCTCGTCCCCCCGGGATCGTTCCCGGGCGATTCCCTCGTGGAGCGCGCCGAGGCGCACGCGCTCGACGCGGCCGCCCGCCGCCTCGACGCGTTCGTCGATCCGGCCCGACGCGTTCGGCGTCGTCACGACGACCGGATCGGCAGCCTCGGATTCGCGCGTGTAGCGCTCGGCCAGCCAGGCCAGCACCGTGTCCTCGTGGACGACTTCGCCGTCTGGCGCGACGATCACGATGCGGTCCGCGTCCCCGTCGTGGGCGATTCCCAGGTCGGCGGGGTGTTCCGCCAGGAAGGACCGCAGGTCCGTCAACGTTTCCGGCGTCGGCTTGCTCTCCCGGCCCGGGAAGTGACCGTCCACGTTGGCGTGCAGCGTGACGACTGTGGCGCCGAGCGCCCGGAGGACCTGCGGCGTCGCCACCGATCCCATCCCGTTGCCACAGTCGACGACGACCCGCAGGTCCGCCAGCGGGTCGTCTTGTCCGGCGAGGTCGCGGGCGTATCCGGCGACGGCGTCGTGGTAGTCCTCCAGGATATCCAATCGACGGGTCTTGCCCCACTGGTTCCAGTCGGCCGGCGACGGATCCGTCTCGACACGGTCTTCGATCCTCCGCTCGGCGTCGCGATCGTACTCGACGCCGTCCTCGAACACCTTGATCCCGTTGTCCGTCGGCGGGTTGTGACTCGCGGTCACCATCACTCCGCGACGCCCTCGCGAGGCATACGCGAGGGCCGGGGTGGGGATCTGGCCGACGCGGTAGACGTCCCCGCCGGCGCTTTCGATTCCGGCCTCGAGGGCCGCGACGAGTCCCGGGCCGGTTTCGCGGCCGTCCCGACCGACGACGAACGGTCCATCGTCCTGTCCGACGGCGCGTCCAACGGCGAGTGCGAGCGACGGCGTGACGTCGGTCCGAACCGGACCGCGAATCCCCGCCGTTCCGAACAGCGTCATAGTCCCCGGTTCCCACCCGGACCACTTGACTGAACTGGATTCGGCACCGTTCCGAACGGGCCACACGCCCGGAGGTCCCGAACCCGGGCAGTTTTAATACTCCGACGTGCAAAGGGCCTGTAACTACTCCCCGCGGGCAAGTGCGCCGCGACGCGGCGCATAGCGGGATGCGCGCCCCCACGGCTGCAAGACGCCGGGGGGACTCTATACCCCGCCCGGGGGTTCGAGACGAGCGACCGCCGCACGCGCGGCTTTCAGTGCTATGGAAATCGAAATCGCGACCATCGGCGGTTACGAGGAAGTCGGTCGGCAGATGACTGCCGTCCGCGCCGGCGACGACGTCGTCATCTTCGACATGGGCCTGAACCTGTCTCAGGTCCTCATCCACGACAACGTGGAGACCGAGCAGATGCACAGCCTCGACCTGATCGACATGGGCGCCATCCCGGACGACCGGGTGATGTCCGACCTCGAGGGCGACGTGCAGGCCATCGTGCCCACGCACGGCCACCTCGACCACATCGGCGCCATCTCGAAGCTCGCACACCGGTACAACGCGCCGGTCGTCGCGACGCCGTTCACGATCGAACTCGTCAAACAACAGATCGAGAGCGAGCAGAAGTTCGGCGTCCAGAACGACCTGATCAAGATGGCGGCCGGCGAGACCCGGCGCATCTCCGACGGCGTCGAACTCGAGTTCGTCAACGTTACCCACTCGATCATCGACGCGATCAACCCTGTCCTCCACACGCCCGAGGGGTCGATCGTCTACGGTCTCGACAAGCGTATCGACCACACGCCGGTCATCGGCGACCCGATCGACATGGATCGATTCCGCCAGATCGCGCGCGAGGACAACGGCGTGCTGGCGTACATCGAGGACTGCACCAACGCGAGCAAGAAGGGCCGGACGCCAAGCGAGGCCGTCGCCCGGCGTCATCTCAAGGACGTCATCTACAGCATGGAGGACTACGACGGCGGCATCGTCGCGACGACGTTCTCCTCCCACATCGCCCGCGTGAAGAGCCTCGTCGAGTTCGCCAAGGACATCGGTCGCCAGCCAGTCCTCCTCGGTCGGTCGATGGAGAAGTATTCCGGCACGGCCGAACGCCTCGACTTCGTCGAGTTCCCGGAGGACCTGGGCATGTTCGGCCACCGGAAGTCCGTCGATCGCACCTTCAAGCGCATCATGAAGGACGGCAAGGAAAAGTACCTCCCCATCGTGACCGGCCACCAGGGCGAGCCACGGGCGATGCTGACCCGAATGGGCCGCGGTGAAACGCCGTACGACATCTCGAAGGGCGACAAGGTCGTCTTCTCCGCGCGAGTCATCCCGGAGCCGACGAACAAGGGCCAGCGCTACCAGTCCGAGCGCCTCCTCCGGATGCAGGGCGCCCGGATCTACGACGAAGTGCACGTTTCCGGCCACCTCAACCGGGAGGGCCACTACGAGATGCTCGACGCCCTCCAGCCCCAGCACATCATCCCCGCCCACCAGGACATGAAGGGCATCTCGGATTACGTCAACCTCGCCGAAGACGAGGG
>DATFIX010000009.1:0-4170 GCA_035269625.1 Natrialbaceae archaeon | reverse complement strand
GGACGGGGCCCCCGACGACGACGGCGTGTGGTCCGCCGGGGACACGATCGAGATCCGGATCGTGAGCGGCGAATGTGCCCTCTCCGCCGGGGACGCCGTGACGGTCCGTATCGTTCACGTCCCCACGAACTCGATCGTCGTCGAAACGACGCTCACGGCCGGGTGATCGGCGCGGGACACGATCCGTCGGCTCCGAGAAACCCCACCGTCGTTAAGCCCCCGCTATCCGAATCGCCGTCCATGAGCCTCGTCTGCGAGTTCGAACTGCTCTCGCCCGAGATACCCCTCACCAGGGTCGCCGGCGGCCTCGATGCGGTGTTGCACGTCGACGACGTGATGTCCGGGACCAGAGGTCCGCCGGCCCTCGTGTTCTCCGCAACCGGCGTCGATCCCGACCGCCTCGAGGAACGACTGGACGCGCAGGAATCGATCCAGGAGTACGTCGCCCTGGAGTCGGCGTTCGTGGAATCCCGGTACCGCGTCACCCTGGACGGCGACCCGACGGGGGTGTACGCCCACCTGGTGGACCTCCGGACCCACCCGATCGGCGCGGTAGTGACCGGCCGGGGGTGGAAGGTCAGTGCCCGCTTTGCCGACCGGAGCGACCTCGACGCGTTCCGGAACGCCTGCGGCGAGACGGGCGTCGAGTTCCGCCCGCTCCGACTCTTCGAGACCGAGGCCGATCCGGCCGACGACTACGGCCTGACCACGCCCCAGCACGAGGCGCTGCTCGCGGCCTACCGGATGGGCTACTTCGAGGTCCCGCGGGACGGCGACCTCTCCGACCTCGCGGACGAACTGGACACGACGACCTCGGCGCTCTCCGAGCGCCTCAGGCGGGGCCAGCGCCGGTTGCTCGAACGAACGATCGCCGGATCGACCTGAGGATTGCTAACGAGGTGACTTTTAAACGGCAGGACATATCCTGCAAACCGTTAGCGCCCAGGCTGTCGAATTGCGACGCGTGTGGAGACGACGGACGATTCGACGTTCGATCCCGTCGCCATCGAGCACGAGAGATAGCTATGACGACACCACCGACGTTCGACGCGCGCATCGCACGTGGAACCATCGACGACGTTCCGGAGGGTAACCGATGAGCACTCGAAAGTACGGTCGGACGCCGCCAGCAAGGGAGCGCGACGCCCACTTCGCCGGCGGCGGCATCGCCGGACTGGCCGGCGCAGCGTTCCTGATCCGGGACGGCAACGTGCCCGGCGAGAACGTCCACGTCTACGAGAAACTCGACGTGATGGGCGGCGCGATGGACGGCGCCGGTGACCCCGAGGAGGGCTACGTCATCCGTGGCGGGCGCATGTTCAACTTCCCCGCCTACGAGTGCACCTGGGACCTCTTCCGGACGATTCCCTCCCTGGAGGACCCCGAAACCTCCGTCAAGGAGGAGATGAACGAGTTCAACGAGATCTACGAGTCCTACGCGGAGACCCGGCTGATGTCGGGCAGTCGCCGGATCGACGCCTCGAAGAACCAGCTGGATACCCGTCACCGACTCCAGCTGGCCCGCCTGGCGCTTACCTCCGAGGAGCGCCTGGGCGACACCCGGATCGAGGAGTGGTTCGGCGACGGGTTCTTCGAGACGAACTTCTGGTACGTCTGGGCGACCATCTTCGCCTTCCAGCCCTGGCACAGCGTCGCCGAGATGCGCCGGTACATGTATCGGTTCTTCCACGAGTTCCCCCGGCTACACACCATGGAGGGGATCGACCGGACCAAGTACAACCAGTACGACTCGATGATCCTCCCGCTCCGGCGGTGGCTCGACGAGAAGGGGGTCGACTTCCACTATAACTCCAAGGTGACGGACATGGATGTCGTCACCTCCCGGGAGGGTCGGACGGTCGAGCGGATCCACGTGGAGACCGAGGACGGCCACGAAACCGTCGACGTCGATCCGACGGACATGGTGTTCGTCACGAACGGGTCGATGACCGACGGCTCGGACCTCGGGGCGATGGACGAGGTACCCGAAACCAACCGGACCGGCGCGTCCTGGGAACTCTGGCGGAACCTCGCCGAGGACAACCCGCAGTTCGGGGACCCCGAGGTCTTCGCCGGCAACGTCCAGGAGACCAAGTGGGAATCGTTCACCGTCACGCTCCACAACACCGACCTGTTCGAGCACATCGTCGAGTTCACGCAGGAAGAACCGGGCAACGGGCTGGTGACCTACGTCGACTCGAACTGGCTCATGTCCACCGTCGTCGCCGCCCAGCCCCACTTCGCGAACCAGCCCGACGACGTGACGGTCTTCTGGGGATACGCGCTGTTCCCCGACCGGAAGGGCAACTACGTCGACAAGAAGATGTCCGAGTGCACCGGGCGAGAGATCCTCGAGGAACTGTGCTATCACCTCGATTGCGAGGATCGCCTGCCGGAGATCCTGGAGGACGTGAACTGCATCCCGTGCATGATGCCCTTCATCACGGCGCACTTCCAGCCACGGGAACCCGGCGACCGGCCGAAGGTCGTTCCCGACGGGTCGAACAACCTGGCCTTCCTCGGGCAGTACGCCGAGATGGACCGCGACGTCGTGTTCACCGTCGAGTACTCGGTGCGTTCGGCCATGACGGCCGTCTACGAGTTCCTCGACCTCGACGATGACGAGATTCCGCCGATTAGCAAGTACTACCGCGATCCCGAGGTGCTACTGGACGGGATCAAGGCGTCGTACCGGTAGGTCCGGCAGCGGCCACGTCAACAGTTCACAACCCAACCCAAGCGCTTAGGTCGGCGCGTCGAAATTCGCCGACAGCGATGACACCCGAAGACGGACGCGCGCGGGGAACGGACGACGAGGAGTCCCCGGAACGCGAGACCGCAACCGAGCGCTCCTACCCGGAGATCGATCCCGCGACCTACTACGATTCCTACGGCGAGGACGAGTGGGAACGCCTGGACCGGTCGCCGAAAGCCAGGTTCGAGTTCGAAAACACGGTCGCCTACCTCTCGGAGCACCTGCCGGACGAGGGACACGTCCTCGACGCCGGCGGGGCGGCCGGTCGCTACGCCATCTGGCTGGCCGAGCGAGGCTACGACGTTACCCTGACGGACGTCAGCGAGACGCAACTCGACCTCGCCCGCGAGAAGGTGGCCGAACACGGCGTCGAGGATCGCGTCCGGATTGAGTACGGCGACCTCCGGGACCTGCCCTTCGAGGACGGAACCTTCGACGCCGTCCTGGCCCTCGGCGGCCCGCTCTCGCACGTGATCGATTCCGAAGAGCGCGAGCGGGCCGTCCGGGAACTCCGCCGCGTCGCCACGCCCGGCGCGCCAGCCGTCGTCTCCGTGATGGGACTGATCGCCGTCGTCGAACGCATGCTGCAGGTCGCCCCGGAGTTCGAGCAGGGTGTCCGGCAACTGCCGGGCCTCCTTGCGTCAGGAACGTACTCCGCGGACCTCCTCGAAAAAGCGGACGTGGAGGATCCGACGTTCGTCGAAACGCACTTCTTCCGGGCGGACGAACTCCGGGACCTCCTGTCCTCGAACGGCTTCTCCGTCGCGACGATGGCCGGCCTGGAAGGGGTCGCCTCGAACTTCGAGGAACCCCTCGGCGAGGCGTCGGACGAATCCCTGGAGACGATCCGCGAGGTCGTTCTGGATCCCGAGTTCCGGGAAGATCCGACGGTCGTCGACGCGTCCAATCACATCCTGGCCGTGGGGCACGCGACCGAACTAGCCGACGATTGAGCCGAACGAATCGTCGTCCCTATCTCCCTCCCTCCCGACCGACGGGACATGCGACAGTTTGTCGTCATCGGCCACGACGCGCCGACCACGCCCGACTTCTCGCTCGACAATCTCCCCGGCGGGGCCGGTCGCCTGGACGTCCTCTGTCGGTGTGTCAACTCCGCGTTCTTCCTCTCGCACGCGCTCCGTGAGGACGTGCGGGTCCATCTGGTCCTGGGCGACGAGTTCACCGTGATCTTCGATGGGAGCGATCTCAGGCGGCTCAATCCCGACGAACGCTCGACCGCCGCACTGATCCGGGGAGCCCTCGAGGACCGCCAGGAGGCCATCGGCCCGCGTCCCTACGAGACCTCGCCGGGCGTGTCGATCGCCCGACGGGACCTGGCGGCAACCCTGAAAACCGTCGCCGAACAGGGGACCCTCGTCCAGCTCCACGAGGACGGCGACCCTGCCGGCGACGTC
>DATFIX010000008.1:0-2283 GCA_035269625.1 Natrialbaceae archaeon | reverse complement strand
CATCGTCGACGCGAAGCTGATAGCCACGGCGACGCTGGCACCGATCCAGGCCGCCGCCTGGCTCCTCCTGTTGACGCTCAACGGGATCACCGTGGCCCAGCCGCTGACCATCGTCGCCGTCGTCGCCGGCCTTTCGCTCGCAGTCGTCGTGGTGGGACTGGCGCTCTCGTTGCTCGCGCCCGACCGGCGCCAGGCGCAGTTCCTCTACTCGACGGGCGTGCTCGCCATCGTCACCCTGACGACGCTCCTTCCCGAGCATCCGGCCAACACGATCGCCCGCCTGGCCATCGGGAGTCCGGGGTCGACGACCTGGACGGCCGTCCTGGGATACCTCGCCATCGGGATCGGGGCCTATCTCGTCATCCGGATGGCCGTGACGCGGATCGATCTGGAGCAGTTCGACTAGATTCCGGACGCTTCCCCGAAACCCATCCTTTTGATCCGCGCTCCCGTAGCCGGAGCGTATGGAGTACACCACCCTCGGCGACACGGGCATGGAAGTGAGTCGCATCGCTCTCGGTTGCATGAGTTTCGGGACGAGCGACTGGCGCGACTGGGTGCTCGACGAGGAGGAGAGTCGGCCCATCATCGAGCGCGCGATGGAACTCGGGATCAACTTCTTCGACACCGCGAACATGTACTCGGTCGGCGAGTCCGAACGGATTTTGGGGAACGTCCTCGAGGACGCCGACCGCGACCGGTTCGTCGTCGCGACGAAGGCCTTCTTCCAGATGGACCCGAACGACCCGAACTCGGGCGGCCTCTCCCGAAAGGCCATCGAACAGGAACTCCAGAATTCGCTCGATCGACTCGGCGTGGACACGATCGACCTCTACCAGATCCACCGGTGGGACTACGACACGCCGATCGAGGAAACGCTTCGCGCGCTCGACGACGCGGTGCGTCGGGGGCAGGTCCGGTACATCGGTGCCTCGTCGATGTGGGCCCACCAGTTCGCCGACGCCCTGCACGCCAGCGACCACCTGGGGCTGGAACGGTTCGTCACCATGCAGAACCACTACAACCTGGTCTATCGCGAGGAAGAGCGCGAGATGCTGCCCCTCTGCGATCGCGAGAACGTCGGCGTCATTCCCTGGAGCCCGCTCGCACGGGGCTATCTCACCCGGCCCCACGTCGACTTCGAATCCACCACCCGCGGGGAGACCGACGACTACGCCCACGAACATCCCTACGCCGAGGGTGGCGGTCGGGAAATCAACGAGCGCGTGCAGGAACTGGCCGACCAGAAAGACCTGACGATGGCCCAGATCAGCCTCGCGTGGCTGCTGCACAAGGACTGGGTCGACGCGCCCATCGTCGGCACGACGAGCGTCGAGCACCTCGAAGACGCCGTCGAGGCCGTCGACGTGGACCTGACCGACAGCGAAATCGAGTATCTGGAGGAACCGTACGAACCGGTCCCCGTCAGCGGGCACCAGTGATTTAATTCAGGATTTCCTCGGCAACCCGGCGGATCGTCTCGTACTCCCCTTCGTCGTAGGCGATGAACCGGACGTCCTCCAGCGTGTCGGGATCGTAGGCGTCGATCTCTTCTGCAATGAGACGTGCGCCCTCCGCGAGGTCGAACCCGGCGACGCCACACCCGAGGGCAGGAATGACGAGCGACGTTGCCTCAAGGCCGTCGGCCTTCGCCAGCGTGTTCCGGGTCGCGTCGCGGATGCTCTCCTCGCTGGCCTGCCCGTCGCCGTAGTGTGGCATCGCGGCGGCGTGGATCACCCACTTCGCGGGCAGGTCGTAGGCGTCGGTGACCGCGACCCCGCCGAGGTCGATCGGTCCCTTCGACGTCGCTTCCTCGTTGATTCCCTCCCCCGCACCGCGTCGAAGCGCGCCGGCGACGCCGCTGCCCATCCGGAGACTCGTTCCGGCCGCGTTGACGAGCACGTCGGCGGACTGTTCGGCGATGTTCCCCCGAACTACCTCGAATCGCATGGTGAGTCGTTCGGCCTCGGTCGGCCTAAACGTGTTCCCGGAGGGGCAGCAATCGGACGTGGATCGCTCCGAACCGAAGGGTTTCGTTTCGTAACATACAACCTCCGCTCCCACGTAGCATCGGTAGTGAAACTGCCGGCGAAACAGGACGATCCGAGCGTGCCCGTCGTGGCTGCGAGTCTCATCGCGGGCGTCTTCTTCGCCGGGTTGGCGGGGGGCGTGGCGTTCCCGACGCTGCCGAGACTCGGTCCGGTGCTCGGTATCTCGCCCTTCCTCGTCGGACTGATCCTGGCGATCAACCGGATGACCCGGCTGGTCATGAACACGCCCGCA
>DATFIX010000007.1:0-10261 GCA_035269625.1 Natrialbaceae archaeon | reverse complement strand
ACCAGCCAGTCGATGGGCACCGACTGCATCTCCTGGGTGTTCCACGAACACGGTCTCGTCCCCCAGGTCATGGATGCCGGCGACAGTTCGCTCACGGTCTCGGTGTACCCCGACGAACGCGAAACGCTCCCGAAACTCGTCGAATCGCTCCGGGATCTCGGGTACGTCGTCGACGTCAAGCGACTGGTGGGCGTCAGTCAGGACCTGATCGAACAGTCGACCGTCCTCTGTGATCTCTCAGTCCTGACCGGGAAACAGGAGGAGGCGGTCGAACTCGCGGCCGAACGGGGGTACTACGACCGGTCGTCCGAGGCCGACATGGGGGACATGGCCGACGAACTCGGCATCTCCAAGTCCGCGCTATCCCGCCGACTCAAATCCGCCGAGGCGAAACTGATGCTCGAACTCATGGCGGACTCGAACGACGACTGTAACTGACCGGCGACCGCGTCGCGGGACGGTATAAAAGCCGCAACTATTGCAAGTGAGGGCTACCGGCCCGGAGCCATTACTGTGAAACAGTCGAGCACGGCGTGCCGAGACGGGTCGTCCCGGTGATCGTCCGCCTGCCGAACGTCACTGGAACGACCCCCAGTCGGCCGGACCACCCGAATTTGGCTCGCATCGACGACCGCCACCCACGGGACGAACCGGACGCGGAGATCACGATTCAATCCAATGTCAGACGTCAATCGAACCCCAAGCGACACTCCCGACCCGACCACGGACGAGGACGCCGACCGGACCGCGGACGAACACGCCGATGGGGCCGGGGACGACGCCTCGCCCGATCGTCGCCCGCTCTGGGTCGTGATCGAGATCGACGTCGGCGGCGACTGCCCGCTGACCGACGTCGACCGGCCGATCCACGACGTCGACCTCCAGCAGATGGGCCGGGTGTGTCGGTCCCAGGTCGTCACCGGCGAGGAGGACGACGTCGAAGTCCTCCACATGGAGCAACACATGGAGGACGAGTGCGTCGCCGACGTGTTCCACGACCACGACTGCGTTCCCCACGTCACCGACGTCCGGTCGGACTCGATCCTGGTCACGGTCCACCCCTGCGACCGGTCGATGATCCCGGAACTGATCGGCGGGTTACAGGACGTCGGCTACCCCGCCCGCGTGGATCGGATCGTCCGGATCGACGAGGAGGTGCTCGGGACGCCCCCGGTCCTGTGTGACTTCAGCCTGCTGACCGAGAAACAGCAGGAGGCGCTTGTGCTGGCCGTCGAACAGGGCTACTACGAACAGCCACGCCGCGCCACGCTGGAGGACCTCGCCGAGGTTCTCGACGTCGGGAAGTCCGCCGTCTCCCACCGTCTCAAGGCCGCGGAGGCCAAGATCATCCGGAACCACATGCCCCGGACGAACGATCTCTAGCCCCCTTCTTAAAGCGTTCAATAATCCGGAGTCGGACCTACCCTCGACGACCGTCTAGACTGAAGCGTGAAGGACCGATGAACGAGATCCAATCCCAGTCCGACGACCTCGCCGACGAACTCGAGGACGAACTGCCCGACGACTTCCTCGACCTGGAGATCGAGGAGATGGTCGACGTCGTCGACGACGTCAGCGACCGGTATCAGCACCGCGAACTCCACTTCATCTGTACCGGCACCGAGATCCTGGTGATCTACGACCGGGAAAACGACGAGTGGATGCAGATCGAACGCGAACCGGCCCAGTGAACTTTCGGGCGAACCCTGCCCGGACGGGTTGCTTTCCTGCGGTTTCTTCGGATACCCACGATCACGTTCGTTAGTCGACCCGCTCCCCCCTTTTCGGTCCTCCGGCCGGGGAGCACGCGATTGTGAATGATTCCCAATTCGAAATCCGCCCCCTGATAAAACCCTCAACAGGTATCAATCAAGCGCTATCGAGGGAGGGTCCATAAAACGGGTAGAGGCGAAACTGTGACTGAGCACACTACCGATCGAGATGGGCGGGACGAGTCCCCGATGGCGGACGCGATCCCGAGTTCCGAGTCGGACCGCACCGAGGAGTTCGACCAGGAACTCGGCAAGCAGATGGGTCGCGACGCTCAGCGCCTCGTCGACGGCGAACTGAGCGAGGCCGAGTTCTACGAGAAGTATCACGACGCCGTCGTCGAGGAGTTCGGGGCGGACGACCGACCGGTCAGCCCGGGTGATGGAGAGGTATGAGCGGACGCGAATCGAACGCTGACCGTGGGTCGAACCTGACCCGTCGTTCCCTGCTGAAGACGACGGCGGCCGCCGGCGTCGCCGTGAGCACGGCCGGCTGTTCCATGCCGACGCTGACCCAGTCGTCCTCGGCGTCGAGTTCGGCAGGGAACGGCGAGACCACGACCGCCTACGGCAACTGCTGGCAGTGTCACAAGCTCTGTGGCATGGAGGTCACGCTGAACGGGGACGGCAAGGCCGAGGAACTGCACGGCATCGATGGCCACCCGCGCGGAAGCGCCGGCGAGGGAACGAAGGGCACGCTCTGCCCGAAGGGCCTCTCCCAGCTGGAGAAGGCCTACTCGCCAAAGCGCATCAAACAGCCCCACATCCGCGAGGACGGCGAACTCCGGAAGGCCGACTGGGACGAGGCCTTCGAGTACGCCGCGAAGCGATTGCAGGACTTCGACGACGAGTACGGCGCCGAGTCGTTCGTCGAGTTCCACGGCTGGGGGACCGCGGGCACCTTCAGCACCCTGTTCGGGAACCTCTATGGCTGCCCGAACCACGTTCCCCACCCGACGCCGACCTGCTTCGGGTCGATGGCAGTCACGGGCACGCTGATGGGCCTGGGCGGCGGCAACATCCGGTGGATCGACTACCCCAATACCGAATACGTTCTCGTCTGGGGTCGCGACCCGCTGGAGACCTTCGCCGGACAGTGGGAGGCCAAACAGCTCCTCGACGCCCGCGACCGCGGCGCGACCATCGTGACGATCGATCCGGTTTACACCGAGACGGCCAAGAAGTCCGACTACTGGCTCCCGATCGAGCCCCGGACGGACGGCGCGCTCGCCCTCGCGATGGCGAACGTCATCATCGAGAAAGGGCTCCACGACGAGGAATTCATCGGCCAGTACACCCACGGTTTCGAGGCCTACCGGGACGCGGCCGCCGAGATGACGCCGGAGAAAGCCGCCGACGTCACGGGCCTCGACGCCGAGACCATCCGCGAGGTGGCGACCGGGTTCGGCGAGGCCGCACCCAGCGCCGGGATCACCTCCTGGACCGGCCTCGGCCAGAGCGCCGACCACCAGAAGGCCTCACAGAACGTCGTCGCCCTCACCGGCCTGGTCGGGAACATCGACCGGCCGGGCGGCCAGCGGTGGTACGGGAGTTCGAAACTCGCCAACCCCTTCGAGGTCGGGTGCGAGTACGACGTCCCCAACAACGCCGAGGGCAAACAGTGCCACCTGACGGACAAGCAGGCCGGCTACGCCTCGATGACCGGCAAACCGGTCCAGAACAACATCCCGAAAATGGTCGACAACGGGGACATCCGGGGCATGGTCTACTACTACCGGAACCCCGTGACCGACGGGGCCGCCAAGGAGTGGCTCGGCACGGACGGCGAGGACGGGGCGCTGGACAAGATGGACCTCGTCATCGGCATCGACGCCTTCTGGAGCGAGACCGCCCGGAAGGCCGACGTCGTCTTCCCCGAGTCCTCGCAGCTCGAGAAGCCGATGCTCGGGGCCGGCGGGTTCGGCGCCTACAACACCCAGGCGTGGGTGACCGGCTCGAAGGCCGCGATCGACCCGCAGTGGAACACGAAGTCCGGCTTCGACATCGTCAAAGGCCTCGGCGAGGCGATGGGCTATGGCAAGTACTTCCCCTGGGAGTCCAAGGAGGAGTACATCGACGACAAGCTCTCGGCGCTGGATCTCACGCTGGAGGACCTGGAGGAGGAGGACACCTACGTCCTCACCGGCGAGTACGGCTACGAGAAGTGGAAAAAGGGCGACGGTAGCGCCAAATTCGCCCAGGGTGCCGGCGAGTTCTGGTTCGACCTGGACAAGAAACTCGACAAACTCTACGCGGGCCTGAGCGAGAAGGCCGGGACCGAGATCAGGACCGAACCCCAGTATCTCCCGCCGGGCACCCTCGGCGATTCCCTGACCGACGAGTACCCGCTGGAGATGCTCGACACCCGGACCGTGGAGTTCTCGCACGGCGGCGACCAGGCGCTGGCGGCCCCGCTCGAACAACTCGCCGAGTCCTACGACCTCGAGCACGAGGACTACCGCGGGAACTACCTCGTGATCAACACCAGGGACGGCGACGAGCGCGGGATCGACCACGGCGACATGGTCGAGATCGAGGGCAAACACGGCAGCGCGGAGCTGATGGCTGCGGTCACCGAGGGCATCCGCCCCGGGGCCGTCAGCGTCGAACCCTACGGCTTCGGTCGGGGGTCGATCCAGCCCGACGAAGACGGTGCGAACAACATGTTACTCAATCCCCCAGGACGGATCGATCCGGTGTCGGGACAGATCGACAGGCACCTCGCGGTCGAGGTGCGGAAAACGGGAGGTGACGCCTGATGGGCGAGCAGTGGGGCTTCTACTTCGACCCCGACGACTGCATGGGCTGTAACGCCTGTGCGATCGCCTGCAAGAACCGCCACGACGTCGACGAGGGCCACGTGGACTGGCGCCGAGTCGACACCGTCCCCTCGGGGTCGTTCGACGACTACCAGAACTACGAGGAGACGAACGTCTCGATGTCGTGCATGCACTGTGCGGACCCGCCCTGCGAGAAGGTCTGTCCGACCGACGCGATCCAGAAACGCGAGAGCGACGGCATCGTGACGGTCAACCAGGACGCGTGCATCGGCTGTGGGTACTGCGAGTGGGCCTGTCCCTACGGCGCGCCCCAGTACGGCGACGACGGCCTGATGCAGAAGTGCAACCTCTGTCTGGACAAGGGGCCGGGCAGCGGCCACGGCGCGACCTCGAAGAACGAGCAGGACGAGCCCCTGGAACCGGCCTGCGTGGACGAGTGCGTCGGCGGCGCGCTGGACGCCGGGCCGGTCGGCGAACTGCTGGACAAAGCCTCCGAGGAGGCAGCCGAACGCTTCGCGAACAACCCGACGTCCGTCATCGTCGAGCCCTCGTCCGAGAAGACGAGCGCGATCGCGCCGATGGACGTCGGCACGAAAGCCACGGACGGCGGGTGATCGACGATGGCTGTACCAGGCACCGATCTCCTCTGGCTGCCCCGCGGCCACTGGGAGATCTTCATCGCCACCTACCTGTTCCTGGGCGGCCTGAGCGGCGGGTCCTACCTGACCTCGGTCGTCTCGTCGGTGCTGTTCCGACCGCGAGCCCAGGGACCCGAGGAGATATTCGCGTGCGAGGAGACCTCCCGCTGGGGCGCGCTCATCGGCGTGCTCGCCATCGGGATCGGCTCGATCGCGCTGCTCTCGCACCTGGGAGCGCCCCTGCGCGCGTTCACGTTCCCGGTGCTGTTCTCGAACTTCGGGTCGTGGCTGGTCATCGGGACCTGGATTATCGTCACGTTCTCCGTGTTCACCACGCTCGAGGCCTTCTGGCTCCAGTTCGGCACGAAACACGAGGGCGACGCTGAGGGGCTGAGTTACTTCCCGCGATGGATCGTGGGGTGGATCGACGACCGCCTCCCCCGGACCGACGACCGGGGCCTGCTCTGGCTGCTCGACACCGTCGCCGACCTCATTCGCCCGACCGGCTACCTTCGTCTCGGCGTCCGTCTCGTCGGCGCCGTCCTGTCGGTCGGCGTCATCGTCTACACGGCGATGCTGTTGACCGACCTGGCGTCGGTGCCGTTCTGGAACCGGACGTTCATGCCGTTCATCTTCCTGATGAGCGGTGCCTCGACGGGCATCTCGGCGGCGCTGTTCGGCACCGTCCTCAGCGGTGGCGGCACCACCCGGACCAACCACCTGTTCTGCCTGGCCGACGACGGCCTCATCGTCGTCGAGGTCGGGTTCATCGTCGCCCTGCTATCCTTCCTGAACTCCGGGAGCGTGGCCGCCCAGGCGACGTACTCGAAGCTCTTCGGGTCGTGCTGTTATCTCCCGTTCGTCTGGGGCGTCATGGCCTTCGGCCTCGTGATCCCGTTCCTGATGTCGATGACCATGACGGGCCTCGTGTCGTTCACGGACATCGAGGAGTCCAGACTCGGGCAGTTCGCGATGTCCACCGGGTTCGCGACCAAGTACACCCTCGTGTTGCTCGGGGGCTTTCTCCTCCGATACGTCGTCCTCTTCGCGGCGGTGAAGAATCCGCTGTTCGTGCCGTGAACGCCCTAACGGTCGCCGAACCCGGCAACGATCGACGCTCGATCTCCCGAATGCCCATCCGTACGGTACTGAACGCCAATGCCACCAACGAACGAACCCACGACCGACGACCAGTCCGCACTCGAACCGACCGATCGCTGGCGAGACCTGCACGTGGTACTCGCCGCGGGACTCCGCCACCCCGACCGGCAACTCCGCGAGGACGTCGAGAACGGGGCCTACGCCCGCGAACTAACCGACATCGCGACCGACCTCGGCGTCGAGGACGACCTCGCGATCGATCCGCCGACGATCGAGGGCCGCGAGTTCACCGAGGACTACGTCGCCCTGTTCGAGGCGGCCCGGACGCCGTACGCCCCACCCGCCGAGTCCCCATACCGAGAGTGGTACGGTTCCCGGGACGGCGGCCTCATGGGCGGCCCGTCGGCGTCGGACATGCGCGACCGCTACCGGGCGATCGATGCGGAGATCCCCGAGGCCTACCCCGCGGATCACGTCGCCCTGCAGCTCGAATACGGGAGTTTCCTGCTCGAAGCGGGCGAACACGAGGAATACCGGGCATTCGTGGCGGACCACCTCGACTGGCTGCCGGCCTTCGAGCGGGCGACGGAGGCCGCGGCCGCCGAGGCCCCGTTCCACCGGTGGGTGGTCGCCCTGACGGCGACGGCGTTCGAGGTCGTTCGCGATCGACTCGGGGTTCCCGATCCGACGGCCGAGGCTGTCGAGCGAATGGCCGACCGTGTCGAATAACGGTCCGTGCCGGGACAGGACGACCTGGGCGGGTCGAAATGGGGTCCGGGCCGGGACAGGACGCCCGGAACGGAGCGGAAAACGATTGGAAAGCAAATGACCGGCGATGCGATCGACACGCATCGGTGAGCACTGCCCGTCCAGGGAGCGGGGCCGGCTACGACCCGTCCCGTGTGGGCAGTTCGTAGTACGGGTTTCGATGGGTTAGGAGTTGTCGCGCATTATTGAGTCCTTTATCAGTAGATAGTGGCCCCCGTTTCTTTATCACGGATTATACTCGAAAACAGATCCGATGAGTGCAGTCGCTACACGCGCAAACATACCGCTCGGAGTTCTCTAGAAGGTTTGTGACCGCGTGCGTCACCCGGTGATAAGTTCCCAGGGTGGTGGGATTGTACCAATCACCGTCAATACGACGGCAGGAAACCAGTAGGCAACGATGAATCGAATGCCCAAATCGTCCTGTGACCACAGATACGTCCCGAAGAGAACGAACGGGATGGTGAGGACAGCCCAGACAGCGACGATCTGCTGAACGTCACTGACCATAACGGATAGTGGAAAACAGCGCGAATAAAAATTTCCCCTAACGTCCTGGTTGCTATCTCGGTCACCGTATTGATGCCAGAGACTGCATCGAGCGATACGCCTACCCGCTGTCCGTATCTCGGGTTTCGCGCCGATTTATGGATAATGATAACGTGTTATCAGCTACTGTTATGGGCCAGTCCAGCGGAGTGCCCGCCTGCTAGAGGAAGACGACCAGATCCATCAGGAAGTGCAACCCCCACGCGAACCCGATCCCGCGCGTCTCGAGGATGCTCTTCCCGAGGAACCAGCCCCCGACGATGCCCATCGCCATCGCGGCGACACCCGAGGGAGTGCCGTAGTAGTGGCTGAACCCCCAGACCGTCCCGAGGAGGACGAGGGCGTGGTGTTTGCCCAGGCAGTCGGTCAACTCCCCGAGCGGGGCCGCCCGGAAGACGAACTCCTCGAAAAACGAGTTGAACGCCGCCGCGAGCAGGATTAGCGGCAGGCCGATCGGGAGTTGGGCGGGCGAGAAGGTCGTGACCACCAGGCCGGCACCCTGGATTCCGATCACGACGACGGCAGTCACGACCAAGATCCCGCCGCCCCACCGGGGCGCGTACCACCGCCACGGGCGGGCCCGTGCGAGCCCCGGTAGCGAAACTGGCTCGAAAGGTCGCGAGAGGCTCCCCCGGTGCAAGAAGAGGTCGTCGCGGTCGTACCCGAAGCCGAACAGGACGCCGACCGCGAGCAGGGCGACGGCCATCCTGAGGGCGTTGTCGCCGACCCAGGCCAGGAACCCGCCCTCGATTCCCGTCGCGACGAGGGCGTTCACGGCCGACCAGTCGAGGACGGTCGTCGCCTGCACCGCGAACAGCGCCACGGCGAAGCTCCGGAGGGGTCGAACGCGCTCCGAGACGAACGTGAGACCGAACAGGACGAGCACGGCCGCCAGTTGCCAGTAGAGCAGTCCGCCGGGGTCGAGACCCAGGACCTCGTCGGCGAGAATCTGGGGGAGGAGCGTGGCCCCGAACGCGAACCCCCACGCCGTCGCGACGGGGACCGAGACCCCGCGTTCGACGCGCGTTCGAAGGTCCGTCGCGTCGATCGATCGTCCACGCATACGACAGCTCCACCCCCGACCGCGATAGCCCTTCGGGCCCATTCCCGGTAGGAGGGAACTCGCGCCGCGCTATCCGTCGGCCGAACCTATATTGTGCCGTGCGAACAAATACCGAACGAGATGTCCGGGTTCCGTCGGGCGAGCCACGACCGCGTCAACGTCTTCGAGGTCGACGGAACCTATCTCTTCAAGCACTACTTCGACGGCGACCACGTCTTCGACCGCCTGAAGCCGTACTACAACAACCAGGCCTACCGGTTCGAAGTGCCACCCGAGGAGTTTCCGGGGCTACAGACGTTCCTGGCCGACGAGGGGTACGGCCTCCTCGTGGTCGACGCCCTCCCCGAGTTCGCGGTCGTCGTCCGCCAGTACACGGCCCACCCGGACAACATCTTCAAGGAATCGGTGATCCAGCGGACGGTCGAGGACTACCACTGCTTTCTCATGACCGACCAGAACGCCGTCGAAGGGGCCGTCGACGACGGCGCGACGCGACTGACGGCGACCGATCTGGCGAACCCATTCGAGTGACGGACCGCCGCACCGTCGGCCCGTCAGATCAGGTGCACCGTCGACGGGTCGAACGCCACCTCGACGTCGGCGTTCGTGAGGTCCGCCAGACGCCGGACGTCCGCCGGGTTCCCGTCCGGCACCGCGATCACTGGCGAGTGATACGCGACGAGGTGCTTCTCGTCGACGAACCCTTTCTCGTCGGCCGTGTCGCTGTAGTACTTCGCCCAGGGCACGTAGACGTCCCCTCCTCGTTCAACTCGATCTGGCTCAGGAGGGTGTTCGACCCGGCGTAGTTGACATTCGTCCCCGTCTCGTCCTCGTACCGTTTGCCGATCTCGTCCATCGGTTTCTTCAGCCCCGTCCCGCAGGTAGTGATTTCGCTATCGGCCTCGCGAACCGGGTTCCGGTTACACTCGCCACGCAACTCGGCAGGACGGAAGAGGCAACCGCCGCCGACGCGAACCGACCGATGTGGCAACCGCCGCCGACGGGAACCGACCGAAGTGACCAGATTCCCCGAGTATCGAACGGTCCATTCGGCCGATAGCGGCCCCTCCAGCACCGTTACGGGCGAATTCCACCGACCAGAGAAAGACCGCAATCCTTTATAGGCCAGCCAAAAAAGATGGACGTAAGCGACTTAGGCCTGCCTAAATGACAGGGAAACAATCGTCGTCGTCGGGCCGCAGACGAGGGAAGCGCAAACGCAAGCGGTGTCGAACCTGTGACCGCCAGTGCAAACGCGTCGCCGAGATGCAAAGCGGCCAGACCGGGACGATCGAGCGGATCGACGAGTGCGTCCGGGCCAAGGCCTCGGCCATGGGCGTGCGTCCCGGCAAGCGACTGGAGGTCCAGACGAAACAGCCCTTCGACGGGCCGGTCGTCATCTCGGTCGGCGACTCGATGACCTCCCTCAGCCGGCGGTACGCGCAAGGCATCGAGGTGACCGTCGACTGATGAACGCCCCGTCGACGGTGCTCCTGATGGGGCACCCGAACGTCGGGAAAAGCGCCCTTTTCAATCGCCTCGCGGACGCGGACATCACCGAATCGAACTATCCCGGGACCACCGTCGACTACA
>DATFIX010000006.1:0-8549 GCA_035269625.1 Natrialbaceae archaeon | reverse complement strand
GGGCGAGCGCCTGCCGTTGCTTCTCGGTGACGGCCGTCAGGTCCACCTCGCGGGTCTCGCTCGACCCCTCGCAGGCGTCCGTGTTCACCAGGCTCCGGACTTCGACGCGCGAACAGACCCGGCGGAGTTCCGCGACGAGGTCGGAGACGACGTCGACCGACGAGACGTAGGTCGCGATGACGAACGAGTCCGCCTTTCGCTCCAGGATCCGCGGGACACAGCCGTACTCGGCGAAGATGACGCCCGGACAACAGTCACAGACGGGGGCCGTCACGTGAACGACCTCGCAATCTCCGTCGCCAGTTCCGTCGTCCTCGCAGTCACACTCGTAATCGCCGCCACAGCCACAGTCGTCGTCGCCGCCACAGACCGTCACGTCACACCGGCAGATCCCGTCCGTGTAATCGGCCTTCACGTCGACGATGACGCCCTCGAGGTCGTCCATGAAACAGTCCCCGTCCGGGGCCATCTCGAGGACGACGCGGGTCCCCCTGGACTCCTCGACCGGTTCCACGGTCTCGTTCGCGATCCCGTCCGGACAGCCGGTTTGTCGTTGACTCACCCTGATCACCCGAGGTGCCCCGACGCCGGGGCGGTTCTCGCGCTATACGTTCGGGCGAACGGACCTTTATAGACCGCCGTCGTTCTCAAGTGATGACAATACTCTCCAAGACTGGTATTTCGACCGTCGTGGAAACGCGACTCGGAGCCCCTACGATGCACGTTCGGTTCGTTCCGTCGCCTTCAGTTTCCTGGGCCCGGCTTTCGACGTGGATAGGTGGTACAATACTGATCGGCAGTTCCGGGGGTCGACTGCCCCTACGGACCGATCCCGAAGTACGCCCGGACCGGCGGGGCGAACGTCAACGCGAGCAGGCCGAGCGCGAACAGCGCGTACAGGGGCTGCAGGACGCTGAAGTAGCCAAGGAGGAGGTATTCGACGGCCAGCCAGCCGAGCAACAGGACGCTCACGGCAACTGCGCCGTACCACGCCCACTCGGTTCGCACGGACAGGCCGTAGGCGGCGACCAGCGGAACCACGCCGATAGCGACGATCAGGACGACGCCTGGGACGGTGTAGTCGTCGAAGGGCGTCCCCGCGAGGTCGGACTGATCGACGGGGACGACGGCGTCGACGAAACTCCCGTCGGGCGCGGCGACGAGTGCCGCGCCCCCGTACAGCGCCGTGAACGCCAGGAAGACGAAGGCGGCGACCAGGATGGGAACGCCGATCGGACGGCTGGACCGTCCCGACTCGGTCGTCGTGGGTGTGCGGACGGACATGTTTGGATCACGGTACGCTACGCCAGCTGAGACGATAACCGCTTCCCGCCGGGACCGCTAGTCACCGGACTCGACCGCGTCGAGCAGCGCCAGCAGTCGCTCCGAGAGGGTCTCGGCGTCGGGCGCGATCACCCGGCACATCGGTTCCTTGCCGACCGCGCCCCCGTCCACGACCGCGGCCGGGGTTTCTGCGACCGATTCGAAGGCTCGCTCGACACCCCAGGCCATCGTGCTCCCCTCGGTGCGTTCGACGTCCTCGGGTTGCACCTCGCGGTCGAACTCGGCGACGGTCCAGTCGAGTTCGTCCAGGGCGTCGGCGACGGCGTCGTCGTACCGGCAGTTCGCGCCACACCGGAGGTCGGCGTCCATCTCGCGGGCGGCGAGCAGGAATCGCGCGACGTGACTCGACGCGCCGACCCGGGCGCCGCGGTTCGGCCGGATGCCGTCCTCGACGCGGGTGATGCGCCCCTCGACCGCCGCGGCCTCGGCGGGCCGTTCCGCGAAGGGCGGCACGCACGCCACGTTCGTCCCGACCTCCGGGATCAGGGGGCTTGCGTCGGCCGCGATCAGGTCGCTCACGACACTCTCGACCGCGTCGACGGCCTCGGGCTGGCCCGCCCGGTTTCGGATTTCGACGAGGTGGTGGACCGACCCCTCGCCCTCGCCGACGTCGAGGTGGTAGCGCACGGCCCGGCCCATGAACTCGATGCCCCTCTGGACCGCGCTTTCGAGGTTTGCCCCCTGTGCCAGCTCGGCCGCGATGGCCGACGAGAGGGTACAGCCCGAGCCGTGGGTCGCGGCCCCGTCGACCCGCGGGTGGACGAAGGTCCGGGTTCCGTCGGCGGTCACGAGGACGTCCCGGACCGTGTCGTCCGGGAGGTGGCCGCCCTTGATCAGCGCGCCGTCGGCCCCCATCGCGACGATGGCCTCGCCGGCCTCGCGGGCGGTTTCCTCGTCCTCGACCGCGATCCCGGTCAGCACTTCGGCCTCGTCGAGGTTCGGCGTGGCGAGCGCCGACTCGGCGATCAGGGCCTCGTAGGCCTTCTCGGCGTCCCTCGCGAGGAGACGGTCGCCGGTCGTGGCGACCATGACGGGATCGACCACGACCGGCACCCCCGTCTCGCGGACGTGTTCGGTCACGGTATCGATCACCTCGGCGGTCGCGAGCATCCCGGTCTTCGCGGCCGTCACGTCGAAGTCCTCGAGGACGGCGTCGAGCTGGGCCTCGATCTCCCCGATCGGGAGGACGTGCTGGCTCTGCACGCCCTGGGTGTTCTGGGCGGTCACGGCCGTCACCACGCTCGTGCCGAACGCCCCGCGGGCCTCCATCGTCTTCAGGTCCGCCTGGATCCCCGCCCCGCCCCCGGAGTCGCTGCCGGCGATCGTGAGCGCGACCGGTGGTCGATAGGGTGCTGGCTGTCGAGTCATACGTGACAGTACCCGTTGGTGGTACTAATCCGTGATGATCGCGAAGCGACCGGCACTCTCGGGCGCTCCCCGATTACGGTTCGGGCCGGTATTCGCGAGACTGGGACTCGATCACCGTTGCGACGTCCTTGAGCATCTCGCCGGCCGTGGCGACGACGTCGTCGAGCGTGGCGATGCCCGTGAGGTCCCCGTCGTCGTCCACGACTGGGATCCGGCGGACGCCCGCTTCGGCCATCCGTGCGGGGAGGTCCACCGCGGTGGCGTCCTCGTGGATCGTGACGGGATCCGTCGACATGACGTTCTCGGCGGTGACGTCGGCGAGGTTGTCGTACTGGGCGACCGCGAGGGCGACGTCGCGGTCGGTGACGATGCCGATCGGTTTTCGTCCGTCGGCGATGACGACGTCCCCGACGTCCTCCTCGTGCATCATCGTCGCAAGGTTCGGGAGCAACGTGTCTTTCGTGGCCGTCACCACGTCGACGGCGAGCGTCTTGACTGGCATGGCCCATGAAACGACGGCTCCCGAATCGAAGAAACTGCGCGTTGATCCTCGAAGGTGCTGATTTCGGGCGTTCCCTGGTCTTCGCCAGCGCTTTACGCGTCGTCCGATGCCAGCCGCGCGTACACCGGCCACGAGGAGTCCCCCTCGGGTGGTTCGATCCGATTCCCGTCGGCGTCGTAGACGCCCTCGCCCGAACGCACCGCGCCGACCTCGGCGGCCGGCAGTCCCTCGCTTTCCAGCGCCCGTCGAACCGCCCCGACGCCCGCCGGTCGGACCGCGACCAGGAGCGTGCCGGCGCTGGTCGCCCGCCAGGGGTCCATTGCCACGGCCTCACAGACGTCGGCGATGTCGTCTGGAATCGGGAACGCCCCGCGATCGACGTCGATCCGGACGTCCGCGCTGGTCGCCATCTCGTTTAGCGCACCGTGAACGCCGCCCTCGGTCGCGTCGTGCATCGCGGTCACGGGACCGGCCGCCGCGGCCGCGATGGCCGCCCGGACGTGGTCCAGGTCCGGGAGCCGTTCGGCGGCCGTCTCCAGGGTGGCGTCCGGGACGTCGATCTCCTTCGAAAACAACGAGGCGAACATCGAAGCGGCCTCGACGCCCGGCCCCGAGGCGACGAGCAGCGTGTCGCCCGGGCGGGCGCCGTCGGGGCGGACCACGTCTCCGGGGTCGGCCAGCGCCATCGCCGTCGCGCCGCCGATCCAGGGGTACTCGCAGCCGTCGTACCGGGCGGTGTGTCCCGCCGCGACGGCCGTCCCGAGGTCCGTCAGTTCCCGGTCGAAGGCGTCCCAGACCGCCGCGAACTCGTCGTCGGTCATCGACGGCGGGAGCGTGAACTCGACCGCGAGGTGGGTCGGCGCGACGCCCGACACCGCGACGTCAGCCAGGACGATCCCCAGGGCGAACTCGGCGGCGCGCTCGAACCCCAGGTCGGGGAGGATCGAGATGGGATCCGTCGCCAGGACCATCGCCCGCTCACCGACGTCGATCACGCCGAAGTCGACGCCGTGGGTCGGCCCCAGGGCCACGTCCTCGCGGGCCGCGCCGAGGTTGGCGCCGATGTGCTCCTCGAAGAACTGCCGGTCGACCTTGCCGCGCCGGGTCATGTCCGGGCGTGGGACTGGCGGCGTCAAAGCGGTGGCGGTCCGCGGCGGTGCCCGCGGGCGTCCCGGACACGCCACACGCATCGCTCGCGGCCGAACGTCGCCGAAAAACGTCGATTTGCTTCGATCGAGCGCGGGGCCGGGATCAGTTCCCGGAGCGGTCGCCGCCCTTGTTGCTCGGGCGGGTACGCTCGGAGCCCTTGCCGCGCTTGCCGAGGCCCCGGTTGCGCTTGCCCGCGCCGGTCAGGCCGCGGAACGCGCGCTTCTCGTGGGTGTCGTCACAGATCCAGTTGAGGTCGTCGTCGTTCTCGATCGCGGGGTGGTTCGGGTCCAGGAGGATGATCTCGTGCCACTTCTGGCTGCCGTCCTCGCCGACCCAGTAGGAGTTGAGCACCCGGAGGTTGCGGAACTTCCGGCTGGCGCGCTCCTCCGCGATGCGCTGGATGTTCTTCCGGCGGCCGATCCGGTTGACACCCTGGCGCTTGGTGCGCCGACCCGCCTTGAAGCGGGACTTGCGGGCGGTCCCCTTGCGGACCGACACGCGAGCGACGACGACGCCCTGCTTGGCCTTGTAGCCGAGTTCCCGCGCCTTGTCCAGGCGGGTGGGGCGGTCGACGCGCTCGATGGCGCCCTGCTTGCGCCACTCCTGCTTGCGCTGCCACTGCAGTTCGCCGAGTTGTCCGTCGCCCGGGTCTTTCCACGCGTCCTTGATGTGGGAGTAGAAGCTCCGTGCCATGGCTATCACCACGGGCGCTTGTGGTTCAAACCGGCTCGGCGGCCGACGCCGCCTCCCGAGGTCGGGTGACCTCCCGCGGTTCACATCCCGTCCCGTCCGCGCTCCTCGCGCGTGGCGGGTGCCCGCTGGTCGCCCGTCCGCCAGCGAGTTATCGATAGTTCCCCGTTCCGGGGGTTAAACGTGTCGAACTGGAATCGCCGTCCCTCAGCGCTGGGATTCACTCCGGGCGCTACCACGTCGAGAGGTAACTCCGGTCGAACAGGTGCGTCCCGACGAGGAGGAACGCGGCGACGCCGGTCAGGGCCGTACTCGCGCCGACGTAGAACACCCATTCCATGCCGACCTGGGTCATCAGGTAGCCGCCGAGCATCGGGCCGAGCATGCTGCCCGGCCGCCAGACGAGTTCGCGGATGCCGAAGGAACTGGCGACGCCGCCGTCCTCCGTGCCCTGGTCGGCGAACAGCGCCATGCTGGCCGGTTCGCGAAAGCTGTCGGCGATCCCCAGCAGCGCGTTCAGGCCCACGAGCGCGAAGAAGACCGGCGGGAACCCGCTCAGCACCGGAATCCCGCCGGGCACCGCCAGCCCGCCGGCTATCACGGGTGCGAGAGGGACGGCGAGGCCGACCACGCCGTAGGCCGTCCCGCCGAACGCGACGAACCGGGCGCGACCGAAGCGATCCGACAGCCGTCCAGTATGGGGCTGGAAGAGCATGTTGGTGAACTTCTCGGCGGCGACCACGATGCCGACGGCCAGCCCGCCCATCGCGAGGCCGCCCCGCGCCGCCGCCACGCCGGCGTAGATCGGGACCCAGGTGCGGACCATCGTGACGGCGACGGCGTACTGCACGCGGAAACTCGACAACGTGATGATCCGGTCGTTGAGCGCGAGGCCGGTGAAGGCGAACCCCTCGACGGTCGTCTCGTCGCGGTCGACGAACAGCCAGACGCCAACCAGGGCGGGCAACAGGATGAGGAGCAGCAGGGTGAACACGGTGTCGAAGCCGAACCGTTCGTAGAGACCGCCGGCGGCCACGCTCCCCAGGATGGCGGCGGCGAACCGGAAGGCGTTGGCCGTGCCGATCCGGTTCGCACGCTCGTCCGGGGGCGAGAGTTCGCCGACAAGCGAGAGCGTCATCAGTCCGGTCCCGGTGATCGCCAGCCCCTGCAGGCCACGGGCCAGGATGAAGTGGGTCGAGGTATCCACGAGGATGAACCCGACGTACGCGCCGACGCTGACGACCAGGCTCCCGAGCAGGACCCCGCGCTTGTCGTAGCGGTCGCCGGCGTACGCGAGCGGAATCACGGCCACCGTCTGGGCGATCGTGAGTCCCGTCGTGAACAGGCCGATCTCGAGGGAACTCGGGTCGAGCGCCTCGATGAAGTACGGCAGGAGGGTGAGCAGGGTCGTGAACCCGAACCCGGCCGCGAAGCGAGTCAGGTACAGCGCCAGGAACTGCGCTCGTTCGTCGTCCACGCGAGAACGTGGGAAAAACAGCCGAAAAGCGGTTTCGATTCGAAAATAGTCGGCAAAGGGTGCCGATTCGGTCGCGAGCAGCGGAGCGGTTCGGCCGGCCTCAGTCGTCGCTCGCGACGGCGCTGCGCTCGGCTTCCACGGCCTCGAAGCCGCGGTCGAGGTCCTCGATCAGGTCGTCGATGTCCTCGATGCCGACGGAGATGCGGATCAGCGTGTCCGTGATGCCGCGGGCCTCCCGCTCCTCGGGGTCGAGGGGTTCGTGGGTCATGCCGGCCGGGAGTTCGATCAGCGACTCGACGCCGCCGAGGCTGACGGCCAGGGTGAACTCCTCGAGCGATTCGAGGAACGCCCGGGCGTCGCTCATCTCGCCCTCGAGTTCGAACGAGATGAGGCCGCCGTAGCCGGACATCTGCTCGGACGCCAGTTCGTGTTGCGGGTGGCTCTCGAGACCGGGGTAGTGGACGTCGGTGACCAGGTCGTGATCTTCCAGGTACTCCGCGATGACCTGTGCGTTGGCCTCGTGCTGGGGCATGCGGACGGGCAGGGTCTTGACCCCGCGCATGACCATGTAGCTGTCGAACGGCGGGAGCATGTTGCCGATGCCGACCTGCTGGAGGAACTCGACCATCTCGGCGAGGTCGTCGTCGCTCGTGATCACGGCGCCGCCGACCGAGTCGGAGTGGCCGTTGATGTACTTTGTCGTGCTGTGGGCGACGACGTCGGCGCCCAGTTCGAGCGGGCGCTGGAAGTACGGGCTCATGAAGGTGTTGTCGACGCCGAAGATGGCGTCGTCACCGACGACCTCCGCGATGGCCTCGATGTCACACAGCTGCATGAGGGGGTTCGTCGGCGTCTCCATCCAGACGAACTCCGTCTCGGGGCGCATCGCGTCGGCCACGTTCTGGGGGTCGGTCGCGTCGACGAAGGACACCTCGACGCCGAGGTGCTCGTCGAACAGTTCCTCGAGCAGGGTGTGGGTCCCGCCGTACAGGTCCTCGAACGCCACGATGTGGTCGCCGGGCTGGACGGCGGCCATCGCGAGCGTCGAGATCGCCGAGGTCCCCGACGCGAAAGCGTAGGCGTACTCGCCGCCTTCGATCGCCGCGAGCCGGTGCTCGAGCGCGTTGCGCGTCGGGTTCGAGAGTCGCGAGTAGACGTAGTCCCCCGCGTCCGGGTTCAGATCCTCGAGGCTCATCTCGGGATCCAGTTCCGGCAGTGCGAACGTCGAGGCCATGTGGATCGGCTTGACGGCGTCGCCGACTCCGTCCCAGGTCGGCTCTTCTCCTTCGGACACCGCCAGCGTCGCGAACCGTTTGTCGGACATACCGGTCGAACAATGGCCACTCCGAGCCAAATAATTTATCATTTATCATTAATTTCCTCTCCGTAGAGTATTCTTCGAGGTAATACTTCGCGCCCCGTTCGTCCGGAGTCAATCGCCCACGGTCAGCCCTTCACGAGGGCCTCGCGTAACCGGTTCGTAGCGGCATCCATGGCTTCGTCGGCGGCGTCGACTTGGTCGGCCAGACTGAGGAACCCGTGCGAGAGACTCGGATAGTGGTGGTGCTCGACCGGGACGCCGGCCGCGTCGAGACGGTCGGCGTGGGTCGACCCTTCCTCTCCGAGGGGGTCGAACCCCGCCGTGACGACCGTCGCCGGTGGAAGCCCGTCCAGATCCGTCGCCGCGGCCGGCGCGGCGGAGGGATGCTCGCGATCGACCGGGCTTCGGAGGTACTCGTCCCAGAACCAGTCCACGTCGGCGCGGGAGAGCAAGGGTCCTTCCGGTGCGGTCCCCTCGGCGGCCGGATCGACGATCGGGTACAGCAGGAGCTGGTGCGCCAGCGACGGCACGCCCTCGCGGCGCGACCAGCGAGCGAGCGCCGCGGCGATCGCCCCGCCGGCGCTCGATCCCGCGACCGCGAGGCGGTCCGGGTCGCCCCCGATCGACGCCGCGTTTTCCGCGAGCCACGAGAGCGCGGCCCTGGCGTCGTCGATCGCCGCCGGGAACGGGTGTTCGGG
>DATFIX010000005.1:0-4224 GCA_035269625.1 Natrialbaceae archaeon | reverse complement strand
AGGACGGCTATTTCGAACCGCTCCATGCGGTCTACCGGGCCGAACCGATGGTCGAGGCGTGTGAGGCCGCGCTCGAACGCGAGGAGCGCCGGATCATTGCCCCACTTCCGGACCTCGATTACGTCGAGATCGGTCCCGAGGCGATCGCGAATCACGCCGATCCGCGGACGTTCGAGAACGTCAACACCCGCGAGGAACTGGAACGGGCAGTCGAGCGTCTGGAATAGGGACGATCAACACGCAGTAACGCACGTCTGTATCCGGACGTTTCGGGCGAAGCGTCTCAGCGAAACTCGTCACGCGCGTCCAGTTTCCCGGTTCCAATGGCTCGTTGAATCGATGGAGCCCGTCATTACCTAAGTGTCATTAGAGTGAATTTTATCTATCGTTCGCCTGCCCATCGGTGGGAGAACGGGACACCCATGACTGAAAAATTCGAACTTTCGAGGCGGAAGGTACTCGCAGGGCTGGGCACGATCGGCGTCGCGTCGGCCGGTGTGGGGCTGGGGACATCGGCGTACTTCAGCGACGTCGAAACGTTCACGAACAACCGACTGGTCGCCGGGTCGCTCGACCTGAAGGTCGACTGGGAGGAGCACTACCACCTCACGAACGAGCAGGTGTACTACCAGATCGAAGAGGACACCCAGTCCAGCTGGGTCCCCGGCGTCGTCGACGAGATTCCGTCGTACGCCGATCCTGACGAGTGGATCGGGTTTCCGGACCCGACGAACCCGATGGTGTTCCTCCACGAGGATGTCGTCGAGACGTATCTGGACCGCACGGCGATCGAGGCGTTCCCGGACCCGGACGACGACGGGGTTCAGGAACTTGAATACGACGGTTGGGAATACGACGCGTGTAACGACGGTGCCGACACGCCCGAAGACCTCGACCCGATGGTGGAACAGGTGGCACACCGGACGCTCAACCAGGACACGTACGATCCAGAGAACGGAGTGATCAAGCCGCTCGTCTCACTGGAGGACGTGAAGCCGGGCGACTTCGGGGAGGTCACGTTCAGCTTCCACCTGTGTGACAACCCCGGCTACGTCTGGATGTTCGCGGACAACGTCGAGTGGGCCGAGAACGGCCTCACGGAACCGGAACGAAAGGATCCCGACGAGGACGGGCCGGAGGGGGACACTGTCGAGCTGATGGACGCCATCCGGACCGTCTGGTGGTACGACACCGACGGCGACAACGTGCTCGACGACGACGAAGAGGTCATCTTCCGGGGATCGTTGAAGGACTCCCTCGACGCGCTGATGACGGACACCGGCATCCCGCTCGACGGCGACCGCCAGACTGCCTACGACGAGATCGGTGCGATCGGCGACGAGGCGGATCCCGAGTACGGCATCCGCGAGTGTTTCGATCCGTCGAACACCGCGCACGTCGGCTTTGCGTGGTACCTGCCGGTCGATCACGCCAACGAGATCCAGACCGACAGCGTGCAGTTCGACCTCGGCTTCTACACCGAGCAGTGCCGCCACAACGACGGTGTCGGGATGGAAACCGAAATCCTCGGAACCTGTGACATCACGAGCGGACAGGGGTGGGGGAAACAACAACAGTTCCAGGACGGCACCGTGACGTCGTTCGCCCGCGGTCGATTCGGCGACAACCTCGACTCCGGCGCGTGGGAAATCGTCCTCGCCGAACCGGACTTCCCGCCGACGATCGACGAGGCGAACTACGTCTGGACGTCGGGAGCGACCGTGCCCTTCAGCTACAGCTACGACGGCACGACGGCGACGTTCACGCTCGACGGGACGACGGTCTCGGGACCGGTCCCCGAACCGCGCGGGAAGGTCGGCGTCCAGTTGAAGGCGGACGAGGCGAGTATCTCCGTCAGCAACCTCATCCTGAAGGGCGCGAACGGCACGACAGTCGAGAGTGGACAGGCGCTGGGCATCTACGAGGACGACAGTCCCGACGGGCGGGGGCTCCTGTGGCTCGTTTACGGTGACAGTTGCGTCGACACCGCCCAGGGGTTCGCGCTCGAAGGCGACGTCACCGTCCAGCTCCAGGACGACTACGCCGGGACGGACGAAGGCGTCGCCTTCGACGTGATCGTCGAATAGTCGAAACGACCGGTTCGGAAATTCTCCGACCGTTTCTTCCCTCCGAAACGCTTCACCCCAGAATCGATCCAAATCGCCAAATTGCTTTCCGGGCCAGTGCCAGGGAATCCCCGACCTTCACGAGAGCGTGAACGAACGCCCGACCAAACCACCCCATACGACCACTAATCGGCGATTTCGTCGGATCAGTCGGCCGTTTCGCTGGAACGTCCGGTTGCATGGGCTCGTTGTAGCGCGAACGCTGCTAATATATAAAGGGTTTAAGTGTCAAGGTGTGGACCGAGACACCGATTCCCATGCAGGTGCAGGTGGTGGGGTACCGCCGTCGGCGGTTCGATTCCGCCGGTGGGCGTCCCCGAAAGGGGGAGGAAACGACAGATGCCAGACGACGCAATGGAACTTTCGCGACGAAAGGTGCTCGCTGGACTCGGAACGATCGGCGTGGCCTCGGCTGGGGTGGGCCTGGGCACGTCGGCGTACTTCAGCGACGTGGAAACGTTCACGAACAACCGGCTGGTCGCCGGCTCGCTCGATCTGACCCTCGACTGGGAGGAGCACTACTCCGACTGGTCCGACGACGAGGCCGAGGGGCTCCAGTACCCGGTGTTGATGGACGATCCGGGGGAGGACGCGGAGACCACCTACGTGGGATTCCCCGACCCGGAGAACCCGATGGTGTACATCGCCCAGGAGGACATTCAGACCTTCCAGGACAACACGGCACTGGAGGCGTATCCGGACGGCAACAACGACGGGATCCAGGACCCAGTCGTGTACCAGGAGGGCGACGAGTCGCAGTACGTTCCCTGTGAGGACTTCGCCCAGATGCCGGAGGATCTCGATCCGTCCGCCGACGGGTCGCTCCGGACGCTCAACCAGGACACCTACGACAATGAAGCCGAGGAATACAAGCCGCTCGTCAGCCTGGAAGACGTGAAGCCGGGTGACTTCGGCGAACTCACGCTCAGCTACCACCTGTGTGACAACCCCGGCTACGTGTGGCTTACCGGTGGGCTGGTGGAGGCAAGCGAGAATGGCGTGACGGAACCCGAGATGAAGGATCCCGACGAGGACTACCCAGAGGGCGACACCGTCGAACTGCTCGACGCCGTCCAGACGATGCTGTGGTACGACGAAGACGGTGACAACGTCTACGAACCAGGTGGGGTATCCGGCGCGGCCGACATCATTCTCGTGCTCGACGACTCCGGATCGATGAGCGGCGGTGGCCTGTCGGCCGCCCAGGACGCTGCGATCCAACTGATCGACACCGTCGGCGGAAACGCCCAGTTCGGGGTCGTCGGGTTCGACAGTCAGGCCAGGATGGATCAGCCGTTGACGATGAACAAGCAGGACGCACGAGACGCCGTGAATGCCCTGACGGCCAATGGACGGACGAACATCGAGGAAGCCATCGACATCGCTCACGAGGAACTCGACGGCCACGACGTCGCCACGACCTACGACGCCAGCGGGAACCACCGCGACGACGCCCAGCCGATCATCGTGCTCCTCACCGACGGCGCGCCGAACGAGGGCTACGAGAGTCAGACGCTACCCGAGCCCGGTCACGACGACGACAACGAGCCAGGTGATCCGTTCTGGTCCGAATACGATGAGGCTAACCCCGCTGACAACGCCGAATACCTGAAGCAGGAAGTCCACGACGTCACGATGTACACCGTCGGCTTCGGCGGAATTTCCGCCGGATCGACCTCGGCTGACCTGCTCGAATACATGGCGACCGACGATGCGAGTTCGTTCATCGGTGCCCAGGACGAACTGTTCGAAATCTTCAGCCAGATCGCCCAGGAGATCGCCGGCGAGGAGGCGTTCTTCCGGGGAAGCCTGCGCGAGTTGCTGGACACTCTCGGCATGGGGAGTAACGGCATTCCACTCGACGGGAACCGGACGACGGCCTTCGACGAAGTGCCAGGCGACGACATCGACGCCGAGGCCCCGAGCGATCCCGCCTCGGACGCACGCGAGTGTTTCGTCAACTCCACGACGAACGCACTCGGACTCGCGTGGTGGCTGCCGGTCGATCACGCCAACGAGATCCAGACGGACAGCGTGACCTTCGACCTGGGCTTCTACACGGAGCAGTGCCGCCACAACGACGGCGCTGGAATGCAAC
>DATFIX010000004.1:0-2616 GCA_035269625.1 Natrialbaceae archaeon | reverse complement strand
GTTTGCCGTCGGAATGGCGATGGGCGTCCCGCGTCTCTCGCTCGGCCTGATCGCGGCGGGGAACGCGGCGCTGGTCTGCGCCCTCGCCCGGGCCGCCTTCGACCGCCGGACCGCCACCCTCGCCGTCGTTTTCCTCCTCGCGTCGCCCCTGTTCCTCTTCACCTCTGCGGCGTTTCTGCCCTACGCGCCGACGACCCTCCTGAACCTTCTCTTCGCGTTCGCCTACGTCCGGGCCGCGCGGCGGTCGTCACTCCGGTGGGCGGGCGTCGCCGGGGCGGCCGTCGGACTGGCCTTCTTCGCCCGCCCCTACACCGCAGTCCTGTTCGCCCTTCCGTTCCTGCTTCACGCCTGTTGGTCGCTACTGGCTGCCCGGGACGACCGCACGGCGCTGCAGTCGGTCGCACTCCGGCAGGGCACTACTGCCCTCCTCGGTCTCGCCGGCGTGGGCCTGACGCTCGCGTCCAACTGGTCGATCACGGGCGATCCACTCCTGTTCCCCTACGAGGCGTTTGCCCCCCTGGACGGCCTCGGGTTCGGTCGTCGGCAACTCCTGAGTCACGAACTCCGGTACACCCCGGCACTCGCGGTCCGGGCCACCGGCCACCTCCTGTGGATCTTCGTGACGCGCTGGACGACCGCCGGCGTCCTGGGTGCCGTCGCGGCACTCGTCGGAATCGCGGCCACCATCCGTACGCTCCGACGAACCGACTGGCGTCCGTCACCGACCGGCCTCGACGACCGTACCCTCCGGGTCCTCTTCCTCGGCGTCCTCGCGTCCGTCACCCTCGGCAACGTCTACTTCTGGGGCACGGTCAACGTCATCGGCGACGCGACCGACCCGACGAACGGGCTGATCGCCTTCCTCGGACCGTTCTACCACTTCGACCTCCTCCTGCCGCTGTCGGCGTTCGGGGCTGCCGGTGCGCTCGCTGTGGGTCGGTGGATCCGAGACCGGGCGCGGAATGCGGAGAGCGTTTCGCCCCGGCAGGTCCGCGCCGTCCTGCTCGCCCTGCTGCTCGTCGCGACGCCAGTCGCGCTCGCCGCGGAGGCGTCGGTCGTCCGCCCGCCGATGGAGCGGAACCTCGCCTACACGGACCGGTACGACCGGGCGTACGAACCGTTCGCGGATCGCCGACTCGAGAACGCCGTCGTGTTCGCCCCCACGACCTACGGCGACTGGCTGGCCCACCCGTTCCAGCGGTTCCGGAACGGCCCCGGTCTCGATGGCGACGTCGTCTACGCGATCGACCGTGGCGGAGGGAACTTCGCCGTGATCGACGCCTACCCGAACCGGACCTACTACCGCTACACCTACCGCGGTCAGTGGCTGGACGGGCCCGGAACGCGGATCACCCCTGCCCTCCAGCGATTGACGGTCCGTCGTGCGCCCCAACTCGACGTCACCACGCCCGTGGACGTCCCGGCCGACGCGATCGCCGTCGTCGTCCGAATTTCGAACGGGGAGACGACGACCCGGTACCGCCTCGGCGATGCCGCCGACCCGAACCGCCTCTCCGACCGACCAAACGGCAGTCGTCTCGCGGTCGAGTGGTCCCTCTCCCCGGAAGGAGTCCGACTCGATCGGACGACACTCGGCGTCGAGCGGGTTGGTGGGCCAGCAGTGGTTCCGATCGCCGGGAACGGGACGGTCACGGTCTCGATCACCCTGCACTCCGAACGGGGGCCGACGCTCACCCGTCGCCAGGAGGTCTCGGTCCGCACGACCGACGACCGGGTCGCCGTCCTCTGGCCACCCCGCCGGACCGTCTGTACGCTCGTGCGGACCTGCGGCCACGAGGGGACGGTGCTGGATGCCCGGCAGTCGCTGACCGTCGGATAAAAGGTGTTCCCGTCCAATTCCCGTCCGTGCAGATCGAGTGTGCGTTCTACGGCCCGCTTCGCGATCCCGTCGACGAGAAGACCGTCGTCCGCGAGCTCGACGCCGGCGCGACCGTCGGCGACCTCCTCGCGGATCTCGAGGCGGCATACGGCGACCTCGACCTCCTGGCGGACGGCGAGCGCCGGGAGCACCTGACGATCACCGTGGATGGCAAGGACGTCCGCCATCTCGACGGGATCGACACAGAACTCGAGGACGGGGTGCTCGTGAGGTTGACAGGTGCGGTGTACGGCGGCCAATTCGCGGGTTTCGTCCCTCGTGTCCGATCCGCCGGTTTCACATGGCGGTGATAGCGTGATTTCCCTCCAGTATTCGCCAAACTCGGCCGAGAACCCAGGTCGTGGTCTGGGGAAGCCCCCAAAGAGAATCAAATATTCTATTTAGAGATAGTTTTATTGATCTAGGGTCGCAAGCCCTCAGCATGCCCGACGACCAACCCGGACTCGATGCGTGGAAACGTGAGACGAGCGCCTTCGATAGGGTTCGGTCGGTTGCGAGCACCGTTTCGAAACCCCGGACGGCGTCGTACATCGCGGACGAGGCCCACGTCGCGGAGAACACGGCGCGGGAACATCTCGAACGACTCGTGGACATGAACGTCCTCCTGAAAAGCGAACGGGGAGGTGCGGCCACGTACTCGCCCGACCCGCTTCATACGCGTCTCCAAACGCTTCGTGACCTCGTCGAGGAGCACGACCACGACGGCCTCATTCAGT
>DATFIX010000003.1:0-8812 GCA_035269625.1 Natrialbaceae archaeon | reverse complement strand
CCTGGAAGCCGTAGACGCCCGTCTCGCCGGGGTTCTTCCCCGTCGTCAGCGCGGGCCAGCAGGCGCTCGATTCCGGCGGCACGATGCTGTCGATCGGGCCGGCACTGCCTTCGTCAGCCAGCGCGGCCAGGTGCTCGAACTCGTCGCGATGCTCCGAGAGGAGGCTGTACGGCACCCCGTCGATGCCGAAAAAGGCAACTCGCGGGGCGTCGTCGCCGCGAAGCCGATCGAACAATCCCATGCGAGGGCCTTCCGGCGACGGATACAAGAACTTTCCTTTAGGGAAACGAAGTGGTACCGACGAAAAAGCGGGTCACTCGCCAGTGGGGCCGAAAGAACGAGCGGAAAGGGGAGGGCTATCGATCCTCGGCGTCCGACTCCGACTCGAAGTTGGTGGGGACGACCGTCGGGTGCTTCAGACCGAACGGTTCCTCGCCGGGAGTCTCGGGGCCGGTCGCACCGGGATCGACGTTCGTGCTCATTGCATCCCTGTCTACGGTTCCCAATCGAATATAACTGTCGATAATTATTATACATTCCTGGCGACAGGTGGATTACTACTGTGCATACCAGCCGTCCCGCCCCGACCGACAAGGCTTATGAGCGGCCGACGGCAAATCGCGGTGCATGATCGAGGTGAACGTCGGCGGGACGGATCGACTGCTCCGATTCGGGTTCGGTGCCATCGCGCTCTTCGTCGGCGTCGCCGTCGTGACGCTCCTCGCGCGCCCCGTCGTGGGCAGCCTCCTGATCCTGACGGGAGCGATCCTCCTCACCACGGGCCTGGCCCGACGCTGTCCCATCAACCGGGCCCTCGACCTGGACACCCACCGGGACGAGTGACGGTTCCGACGTATGAATCGGCATATCCCTAACGATTCCCGATATTGCGACGATTCGGTTTCCGGAACGATTAACTACCGGGAGGAAAAACCGGCGAGTTACATGACTCGGCCCCTCGTACTCGTCGGCACGCTTCCGACGAGCGGCGGGGCCAGCAAGCAGTTCGCCCGCGTTCGACGACTGGGCCGTTAGGTCCAGTCACCACTCCATTCTCCGACGGTCGACCGTTCGTTTCGCTCGGGAGGCTCCCGAACCGCACCCCCACGATACACAACATACCACATGACGACGGAAACGGTCGTGCTCGCCTTCTCCGGCGGGCTCGACACCACGGTCTGCGTACCGCTACTGACAGAAGAATACGACTACGACGAGGTCGTCGGCGTCACGGTCGACGTCGGCCAGCCGGATCACGAGTTCGCCGAGGCCGAGGAGACGGCCGCCGCGCTCGGACTGGACCACCACGTGATCGACGCGAAAGCCGAATTCGCCGCACAATGCCTCGACGCCGTCCGGGCCAACGCCGAGTACCAGGGCTACCCCCTGGGAACGGCACTGGCCCGCCCCGTCATCGCCGCGGCCATCGCCGAGGTGGCCGAGGACCTCGACGCGACGGCGCTGGCCCACGGCTGCACCGGCAAGGGGAACGACCAGTTGCGCTTCGAGGCGGTCTGGCGCGACTCGTCCTTCGAGGTCCTCGCCCCGGTGCGCGAACTCGGCCTGACCCGCGCCTGGGAGAAAGACTACGCCGAGGAGCGCTCGCTCCCGGTCGAGGCCGGCAACGAGGGCGACTGGAGCATCGACGCCAACCTCTGGTCGCGCTCGGTCGAGGGTGCCGAACTCGAGGATCCGGGAACCGTTCCGCCCGAAGCGATCTACGACTGGACCGCGTCGCCCGCGAACGCACCGGCCCCCGAGACGGTGACCGTCGAGTTCGAGGACGGGTATCCCGTCGCCGTCGACGGCGAGATGATGGACCCCGTCTCGCTGATCGAGACGCTCAACGACCTGGCGGGCGGTCACGGCGTCGGCCGGACGGACGTCATGGAGGACCGCATGCTGGGGCTCAAGGTCCGCGAGAACTACGAGCACCCGGCGGCGACCGTCCTCCTGACCGCCCACGAAGCGCTCGAAGGGCTGGTGCTCACCAAGGAACAGCGCGCGTTCAAGCGCCGGGTCGACGACGCCTGGGCAGAGAAGGCCTACCAGGGCCTGGTCTCCACGCCACTCGTCGAGTCGCTGGAGGCGTTCGTCGACGCGACCCAGGAACGGGTCACCGGGAGCGTGACCGTCGCCCTGGAGAGTGGCGGGGTCCGCCCGGTGGCTCGCGAGAGCCCCTACGCGGTCTACTCGGCCGATGCAGCCTCCTTCGACACCGAGGACGTCGGCGACATCGAGCAGGCCGACGCGACTGGCGTCGCGAAGTATCACGGCTATCAGGCGCGCCTGGCGGGCGCAATCCAGGCGGGAGTGGAGGAATCCAGTACCGGCCCCGCAACGTCCGTCGAAACCGCCTCACCCGGGTCGGAGGATTGACGTGACAGAGGACGTCGTCGGAAAGGATTCGGACGTCGTTCGCCGCGACCGGTTTAGCGGCGGCCCGGCCCGCGAGTTCCTCTCGTCGCTCGCGGCGGACGAGCGCCTCTTCGAGGCCGACCTGGCGGTGGACCGCGCCCACGTCGTCATGCTCACCGAGCAGGGGATCATCGACGCGGACGACGCCGGGGACGTCCTCGCGGCACTCGACGAGGTGGAGGCAGCCGGCCACGCTTCCCTCGCCGGCGAGGACGTCCACGCGGCGATCGAAACGGCGGTCGTCGACCGCGCGGGTCCGGCCGGCGCGCGGATGCACACTGCCCGGAGTCGCAACGACGAGGTGGCGACCTGCATCCGGTACCGACTCCGGGAGGACCTGCTCGACGCGGTCGAGGCGACCCTCGCGCTCCGCCGGAGCCTCCTCGACGTGGCCGCGGCGAATCGGGAGACGGTGATGCCCGGCTTCACCCACCTCCAGCCCGCCCAGCCGACCACCCTGGCTCACTACTGCGGTTCCTACGCCGGCGCGCTCGAACGCGACACGGCCCGCCTGCTCGACGCCTACGGACGGGTGAACGAGTCCCCACTCGGTGCCGCCGCGTTCGCGGGCACGCCCTTCGACGTGGACCGGGAACGGACGGCCGACCTGCTGGGGTTCGACGGCCTCGTGGAGAACGCGATGGACGCCGTCTCGGGACGGAATTTCCTGCTGGAGACAGCGAGCGCGCTGGCCACCCTCGCGACGACGCTCTCGGGACTGGCCGAGGACCTGCTCCTGTTCGCGAACCGCGGCTGGATGGAACCGGCCGACGACTACGCCTCCACCTCCTCGATCATGCCCCAGAAAAAGAACCCCGACACGCTCGAACTCGTCCGGGCGACGGCCGGGGACGCCCACGGCACGCTCTCCGGGCTCCTCACGACGCTGACGGGGCTCCCGAGAGCCTACAACCGCGACCTCCAGCGGGCGACGCCCCACGCCTGGGACGCCGTCGACACAACGTCCGAGGCGGCTGAGGTGGCGGCTGGTGCCGTCACGACGGCGACCTGGGAGGACGAGGCGTTCGCTGCCGCGGCGGACGAGGGATTCTCGACCGCCACGGGCGTCGCCGACGCGCTGGCCATGCAGGGCGTGCCGTTCCGAATCGCTCACGAGGCCGTCGCGAAGGCCGCGGAAGCGAACGGTGGGGAGACGCCATCGGTCGGCTCCCTGATCGCTGCACTGGAGGATACCCTCGACGGGTCGCTAGATTCGACGGTGGATCGGGAGTCACTGACCGTTGCCCTGGACCCAGCGACGAGTATCGAGCAGCGGGATTCGAGGGGTGGACCCGCACCCGAGGCCGTCGCTACCCAACTCGACCGCGCTGAAGACCGGTACGCGACGGATCGGGATGCCGTCGAGAAACGCCATCAACGCCTCGCCGACGCGTCCGCACGCCGGCAGGCGGCCGTCGATCGCTATCGCTGAGCGCTGGAGGGGATCAGAGCAGGGTCTGGCCGTATTCCAGCGCGACCTGGTCGACCCGGTTGACGATCAGCCACGCGGCGGCCAGTTCGAGCGCGGTCACCGCGACGGTCACGACGTCCGCGTGCTTGCTCGACACCGAGACCCCGACCGGCAGGCCGAACTCCTCGGACCAGACCGGGTAGAACAGCGCGATGCCGCGCTTGCTCCCCACCACGTCGAGGACGTAGTGGGTCAACACGCCAAGCCACACGAACTGGAGGTTGCCGAAGTAGTAGGGAAACGCCACGAACCCGACGAGCACCGGGAGGTTGTGCAGCGCCTTCCGGTGGCGGCCGAACTCGGTGTCCACGTCCGGGAACAGCGCCCCGAGCGTCACCGGGACGCCAACCTCGAGGATCGTCCGGAAGGTCTCGACGTCGCCGACCGGATGGAGGACGTATCCGAGACCGACGCTCAGCAGGACCGCGTTCAGCACGTGTCCACGTTTGTTCACGAACGGAGCGACGAAGCGGGGCCACAAAAAACGTTGCTCACCCGAACCGACCGGCGACGGTCGAAAACCGAGGCTACTCCTCGCCCGGTTCGGGGCGGTCTGTCGCGCCTATCTCCTCCAGAACGGCCCGGAGTGCCCGCTCGACCGTCCGTTCGCGCACCACCGCTCGGTCGCCGTCGAACTCGTGGCGCTCGGCGGTCACGGAGGAAGCCTCGCTCCCCCACGGGGCGGCGTAGGCGACGGCGACGTAGACCGTCCCGACGGGTGTCTCCTCACTCCCGCCCGTCGGCCCCGCTACGCCGGTCGTCGCGACCCCCCAGGTCGTCCCGGCGACGTCCCGGGCACCCTGCGCCATCTCCCGGGCGACGGGGGCCGACACCGCACCGTGTTCGTCCAGCGCCTCGCGGGAGACGCCGAGTTCAGCCTGCTTGGCCCCGTAGGCGTAGGTGACGAACCCGCGATCGAAGTAGTCGCTCGATCCGGAGACCGCCGTGATCGCGCCGCCGACGAGTCCCCCGGTACAGGATTCGGCGACGGCGATCGTCTCCCCTCGGTCGCGAAGGTCCTCGCCGAGTCGCGTCGCGAGGTCGGTGTGGTCGGTCACGCGCCCGACTACGTGGAAAACGGGCAAGAAACTGTCGAGCAGCGGACCCGCTCCCCGAGGGATCGCCAGCGGTCACCCGTCCACGGCGTGGTTCATGCCGATCGGGCCCCAATACGCGACCATGACACGAGCAGCGGCCCTCGCGGAACGCCTCGATTCCGCCGCCTCCCTCGCGATCATCTGTCACGACAATCCCGATCCGGACTGTCTCGCGAGCGCGCTGGCGCTGAACGCCATCGCCGCGGATTCGGACGTCGAGGACGTCCGGATCCTCTACGGCGGCGAGGTGTCACACCAGCAAAACCGTGCGTTCGTCAACCTCTTCGAGGTCGACCTCGACCCGATCGAGGCGGCCGACCTGGACGACTTCTCCCTCCTCGCGTTCGTCGACCACTCGGTTCCAGGGCAAAACACGGCCGTCCCCAAAGGAACGGAGCTCGACGTCGTGATCGATCACCACCCGCCCTCGGAACCCGTCACGGCGACGTACGCCGACGTCCGCGAGGAGTACGGGGCCACGGCGACCATCCTCGTCGAATACCTTCGCGACCTCGAAATCGAACTCACGCCGACGCTCGCGTCCGCGTTGCTCTTCGCCCTGCATCGCGAGCGCATCGACTACGTTCGCAGTCCGACGATCAACGAGTACGAAGCGGCGAGCTACGTCTATCCGACCGTCGATCCGGGATTGCTCGATCAGATGTACGGCGCGGCCTTCTCCTCCGCGACGCTCGACGCACTGGGCGAAGCCATCCGCAACCGCGAAACCAGGGGCTCTGCCCTCGTCACGGGCGTCGGGCGAACGTCCGAACGGGATGCGCTCCCCCAGGCGGCCGACTACCTCCTGAACCTGGAGGGGATCAGCACCGTTCTCGTGTTCGGCATCGTGGACGAGGTCACCCACCTGAGCGCCCGGTCGATCGATCCCCGCGTCGACGTCGGTACCGTCCTCGTCGAGGGGTTCGCGGACGTCGGCCGCCTCGGCGGCCACCAGGACATGGCCGGCGGACAGATCCCGCTCGGCCTCTTCGCGAACGGCGCGGACGACGACGAAGCGCTCGTGGCGTTCGTCTCGAAGCGGATCGCTACCCGCTTTTTCGACGCCCTGAAACTCGAGGAGAGCGAGGAGGCGGAATGACTCGGTGCGGGAAACCGCGCGATACCCCCCAACTGACAGCGAATTTATCTCCGGTCTCGTCGTAGATTCACCGGGGGATTCAAACAATGAGTTCACGAAGAAACCCGTTCGAGGACCTCGAACGGCTTTTCGAACGCATGAGCCGCCAGTTCGACGAAGCGTCCCGCATGTGGGAGACGGGGGACCCCTTCGGCGGGTTGTCGCTGGGGTTCGAACCGATGGCCGTCGACCTCGTCGAGCACGACGACGAGTTCGTCGCGACGGTCGATCTACCGGGATTCGACAAGGAGGACGTCACCGTCCACGTCGTCGATCGGTCGCTTCGAATCGAAGCCGAACGCGAGGAGGCCGTCGAGGAAGACGCAAGGGACTACATCCGACAGGAACGCGAACACAAGTCCACGGGACGATCGATCCACCTGCCGAACGCCGTCGACGAGGAACGCGTGACGGCCAGGATGAAAAACGGGGTGCTGACGGTCACGCTCCCGAAACTCGAGGTCGAGGAATCCCATCGGATCGAAATCGAGTAGATCGAAATCGACGCCGCTGTGCTTTCCACTCGATCGGAACCGGGCGGCGTTCGTGAGCGGGAGCGTTTCGGCCCCGTTCTCGCGATTTACTTCTTGCCGGGCGGGTCCTGCGACTCGCCCTCGGGACTCCAGACGGTCCGTGACTGCTCGCGCAGGAACTGCTGGAGGTAGTACTTCCCGCCGGCGGCCTTCCCGGTCGTCCCGCTCATCTTCCAGCCCACGAACGGCTGGGCCTGGACGAGCGCGCCGGTGGTGGAACTGGAGCGCCGGTTCGCGTAGACGGTGCCGATCTCGGCCTCGTCGAAGAACCGCTCCCAGTCGGCCTCCTCGCCGGTGAAGATGCCGCCGGTGAGGCCGTACTCGACGCCGTTGACGCGCTCGATCATCTCGTCCCAGTCCGAGTAGCTGTCGACGGCCAGGATCGGCAGGAACAGCTCCTCCTGCCAGATCCAGTGGTCCTCGGGGAGGTCCGTGATCACGGTCGGGCGGACGTAGTAGCCGTTCGCGCGCTCGCCGTCGGTCAGGACCTCGCCGCCGGCCGCGATGGTCGCACCGGCCTCCTCGGCCGCCTCGACGGCCTCGCGGTACGTTTCGACGGCGTCCTCCTCGATGATCGGGCCCATGAAGTGGTCGGCCTCCTCGGCGGGGCCGACCTCGATGGCCTCGGCCCCTTCGACGACCCCCTCGACGACCTCGTCGTAGACGCTCTCGTGGGCGAACAGGCGACTCGTGGCGCTGCACTTCTGGCCGCAGAAGCTGAACGAACCCTTCCAGACCCCCTCGATGGCGGCCTCGACGTCGGCGGTCTCGGTGACCACCGTCGGGTTCTTGCCACCGAGTTCGGCGACGACGGGGCCGGCGTTCTTCTCCAGCATGCTCCGCTTGGCGGCCATCCCGACGGATCGGCTGCCGGTGAAGGCGATGCCGTCCACGCCGGGGTGGTCGAGGATCGGCTGGCCGGTCGTGCTGCCCCGGCCGGTGACGAGGTTCACGACGCCGTCCGGGAGACCGGCTTCGTCGAGGACGTCCACGATGGCGTGGGCGATCCGGGGCGTTCGCTTGGCCGGCTTGAGCACGACGGCGTTGCCGGTGACGACCGCGGCGGACAGCATCCCCGTCGTGATGGCGGCGGGGAAGTTGAACGGCGGGATGACGCCGAAGACGCCGTAGGGCCGGAGGACGCTCTCGGTGGACTCCCACGGGTTCGGCTCGCCGGTGTCGTCGATGAAGCCATCGTTCTCGTCGAGTTGCTGGCTGTAGAAGTCCAGGAAGTCGATCGCCTCGTCGACGTCGGCGACCGCCTCGTCGCGGTTCTTCCCGTTCTCGAGGGTCAGCAGGGCCGCGAGGTCGAACTTCCGGTCGCGCATCACGTCGGCCGCGTCCTGGAAGATCTCGACGCGCTCCTCGTAGGGACGCCGACTCCAGGTTTCGAAGGCTTCGCGGGCGGCCCGGACGGCCCGGTCGACCTCGTCCTCCTTCGCGAAGGCGAACGTGCCGATGGCCTCGTCCTGATCGCCCGGGTTGTAGACGGTAAACGTCTCGTCGGTCGATACCTCCTCGCCGTCGATGCGGAGCGGGAACGTTCCCCCGAGGTCGTCCCGGACCGCCTCGACGGCCCCCTCGTAGGCCTCGTGGTACTCGTCGAGTCGCCCCTCCTGGTCGTAGGTCAACTTCGTTTGTTCGTTCTGATATGTCATGGTCTGGCTGACGTAGTCATCGTTTCTTGGTCGGGAGGCCCTTGACGGTTTCGCTTTCGGCCACCCCGTCGAAGAAAGTAATCAAGAATAGTTTCATTTCGAGGAGCGTGGTCGTCGAGGTCGGTCCGGGTAGCCGGCCCGCCGGTCAGGTTCGAGACCCGCCGGAACCAGCCTCGGGCCCACGCATCGGGACGAACTGGACGGGGCCACAGTCCAGCCGATCGAGATCGCCGGACTGGAGCTTCTTCGCGAGCACGAGTCGGGTGTCGACGATCCCGATCGGGACGAGCAGGAGACCACCCTCCCGGACCTGCTCGATCACGGCCGGCGGAAAGTCGCGGGCCGCACAGGTGGCGTATGCTGCGTCGTAGGGTGCGTGTTCGGGCCAGCCCTCGCGTCCGTCGCCCACGCGGATCGAAATGGTTCCATAGCCCAGTTCGGCGAGTCGTTCCCGGGCCGCCCTCGCCAGTTCCGGATCGTACTCCACCGAGAAGACG
>DATFIX010000002.1:0-2252 GCA_035269625.1 Natrialbaceae archaeon | reverse complement strand
GTTCGGTCGCGCTTCGACATCGTTTTTGATCCCTTCTCCGTGGTGTGGGGTATGACGACCGACTACCCCTCGATCAGCGAGCAACTCGACGACGTCGAGTCAGCCCGCGAGGAGGGCCAGCGCAAGATCGACTGGGCGCGCGAACACATGCCGATCCTCGACGCCATCGAGGACCAATTCGAGGCCGACCAGCCCCTCGACGGACAGCGGATCGGGATGGCGATGCACGTCGAGGCGACGACGGCCGCACTCGTCGAGACGCTCCGGGCGGGCGGGGCCGAGATCGCGATCACCGGGTGCAACCCGCTCTCGACCCACGACGACGTGAGCGCGGCCCTCGACGCACAGGACGGCATCACCTCCTACGCCAAACGCGCCGTGGGCGACGATGACTACTACGCCGCCATGGAGGCGGTCATCGATCACGACCCGACGATCACGGTCGACGACGGCGGCGACCTCGTGTTCCGAATCCACGAGGAACACCCGGACCTGATCGGGTCGATCGTCGGCGGGAGCGAGGAGACCACCACCGGCGTCCACCGCCTCCGCGGGATGGCCGAGGACGAGGCCCTCGAGTACCCGATGTTCGCGGTCAACGACACGCCGATGAAGCGCCTGTTCGACAACATCCACGGGACCGGCGAGTCCTCGCTGTCGAGCATCGCGATGACGACGAACCTCTCGTGGGCCGGCAAGACCGTCGTCGTCGCCGGCTACGGCTACTGTGGCCGCGGCCTGGCCAAGAAGGCCTCCGGCCAGCAGGCCCGCGTCATCGTCACCGAGATCGAACCCCGGCAGGCGCTCCGCGCGCACATGGAGGGCTTCGAGGTCATGCCGATGGCCGAGGCCGCCGAGGAGGGTGACGTCTTCATCACCGCGACCGGGAACAGGGACGTCATCCGGCGCGAGCACTTCGAGAAGATGAACGACGGCGCGGTCCTCTCGAACGCCGGCCACTTCGACGTCGAGATCAACCTCGACGACCTCGAAGACCTCGCCGTCGCCGAGCGCGAGGCCCGCGACGGCGTCATGGAATACGAGATGGAAGACGGCCGGCGACTGAACGTCCTGGCCGAGGGGCGCCTGGTCAACCTCGCCACCCCGGTCGCCCTCGGCCACCCGGTCGAAGTGATGGACCAGAGCTTCGGCATCCAGGCCGTCGCCGCCCGCGAGATGGCCCAGAACGGCGCGAAGTACGATCCGGGCGTCCACGACGTGCCCGACGAACTCGACCGCGAGGTCGCCGAGATCAAACTCGCGGCCGAGGGCGTCGAGATCGACGAACTCACGCCCGAACAGCGCGAGTACCTGAACTCCTGGGACCACGGGACGTAGACGAACCGCCGGCACGAGGGCGAAACCGCCCTAGTCGTCCAGCCAGTCCACGAAACTCCCGTCGATCATCGTCTCGGACTGCCGGCCGAGGTAGGCCCGCTGCATGCCGTGGATGGCTTCCGCCAGGTCGGTGCCGTTCGTCAGTCGCTGGCTGACCTGCCAGCGCTTCCAGCGCGCCGGCGTGACGCCCCGGCGGACGCGTTCCCGGAGCGGCCCGAGGTACCGGGCGATCTCCTCCTGTGAGAGGCCACGAGTGCGGAGCCCCTCGGCCGCGGTGTCGAACAGGTCGTCGTACATCGCTTCGCGATCCGTGATCGAATCCCCGTCGGCGTCGATCCAGCGGAGGTCGGCGTCGAGGCCGTCCCGCATCGCCGCGTAGAAGTTCTCCCGGGCGTCCTCCCAGTGCATGTCTCGGACCGGGTGGTTGCGGGCGTGCATCCCCTCGACGAGGCCGGCGATCGCCGCCTGGAACGCGATCGAGTCCCGGACCGTCGGCTGGCCGGGGAGGAACCGGAACTCGATGCGTGCGTTGGCCTTCGAGCGCGTCGCCCCGCCGAACACCGGGCGGACCCAACGCCAGTAGGTCCCGTGTTTGGTCCGGAAGTGAGCGAACTCGTCGTCGAACCGGTCGCCGCGCTCGACCGGGACCGGGACGAACGTCTCGTCGGCCGCGATCCGGTCGACTGCGTCCTCGACGGTGGCGACGTCCTCGGGGAAACTCACCTTCTCGACGCCGTCGGGGTTCATCGCCGTCTCGAAGACGCTGATCCGGTGTTCGGCCCAGGCCTCCTCGACGATCCGGTCCGGCGGGACGTCGTCGTAGAGGTCGGGCGGGAAAAACGGGGAGTTGACCCCGAGTGCGAGCAGCGGTCCGGCGATCCGGAGCCCGTACCGGAAGTACTCCGGGAGGTCGG
>DATFIX010000001.1:0-3124 GCA_035269625.1 Natrialbaceae archaeon | reverse complement strand
TGCTCATCGGCAGGAGGTCGTGGGAGACGCCGAACCCGTCCGCGAGGCGGTCGATCGCCTCCGCGAGGGTGTAGCCGCGATCGAGCAGGCTCGTCCGGGTGATGTGCACGGCACGATCGCGGTCGCCGATCTCCATGAACTCGGCGACACCCGAGAAGCGCCGCCAGGTCGCGAGGTGGCGACCCTGCGTTTGATACTCGTCGGGCAGGTACTGCGGGCCACTTTCGAGACCGGCCGCGTCCGCGATGTCCTTCAGCGCGGTGTGGGTCCTGGTCGAATCGCCCTTGATTCCCCACCAGCGGTCGCGATCGAGTACCTCGCCGCTCCGATAGAGAAAGGTATCGACGTCGGGACAGACCATCAGTCCACCAATTTCGATGTCGTCCCCGGTGTTGACGACGACGGTCGTTTCCTCGGGCGAATACACCGCCGACGCGCCATCGAGGAGCTTCGGGGTCCCGGTGCCCCCGGACAGGAACGTCACCATACCCGCGTGGTTCAAACCCGGGGTAGTAATCCCTTCCGGCTAGGCCCGCCACCAACAGCACTGTAACGAAGTGTCACGTGCCGCCGGGACGCTGACTGTCCCAGGGAGACGGTCCGGGCGTTCCGCGATGGGTTCGAAGCAACGGGAAATCGTCCCGTTCAGACGCCCCAGATCATGGTGATCGCGCCGGTCGTCACGAGTGCCAGTAACAACTGCAGGGGTGCGCCGACGCGCACGTAGTCGGTGAACCGGTACCCGCCGGGGCTGTACACCATCAGGTTCGTCTGGTAGCCGACGGGCGTCATGAACGCCGTCGAGGCCGCGAACATCACGGCGAGCAGGAACGCGAACTCGTTGGCCCCGATTTTCACTGCGGCGTCGACTGCGATGGGGAGCAGGAGGACGACGCTCGCGATTGGCGTGATGAGGTTGGCGAGCAATCCGGTCAGCAGGTAAAACAGGAGCAACACGCCGACGGCGGGAAGGACGCCCGCGTACGAGACGATGGTTTCGGCGAGGAACGCGGCACCGCCCGTCCGCTGGATGGCGGTCCCCAGCGGGATGACGCCCGCGAGCAGGAAGATCACTTCCCAACTCACCGCGTCGTAGGCGTCGCCCGGACGGAGGATACCCGTCACCACCATGGCGACGACGCCGCCGAGCGCGGTGATCACGATGGGGAAGACGCCGAGTGCGGCGAGGCCGATGACCCCGACCACGATGGCCACCGCGATCCCGGCGTCGGGCCACTGGATGCCCTCGCCCTCGCGTTCGCCGAGCGTCCCGAAGGCCAGTTCGGTGACGACCACGTCGCCACTCTCGGCGAAGTGTCGCAGGTTGTTCTCGGTCGCGTGAACCAGCAGCCCCGTCCCCTCGGAGAGTGTGACGTCCGGCAACTCCTCCCGGAGCAGGTCGTCACCCTTGCGGGCGGCGAGGACGACCGCCGAGAACCGCTCCCGGAGTCGCGCCGTGGCGATCGTTTCGCCCACCAGCCGGGAATCGGGGCCCACGACCAGTTCCGCGATGGTCCCGCGCCCGTTGCGGAGGTCGAGTTCGTCCTCGGTCACCGTCGCCCGGGGAAATCGACGAAGGTTGTACTCCTCCACGAACCGCTCGAGGACCGATCCGGCCGCCCTGACCGTCAGGACGTCCCGGGTCTGGATCTCCTGGTCGCTCCCGGGCGCGATGAACGTGCGGTCGCCCCGGCCGATCTGGAGCACGTCCAGGTCGAGTTCGTGATCGCCAAAGACGTCCTCGACCGTGTGACCCACGAGCGGCGAATCGGGCCGGACGTACACCCGCGAGAGGTATCCACGGAGCCCGAACTCCTCGGTCAGGTCGGCCGGATGAATCCGCTCCGGGAGGAGTCGCTGGCCGACGGTGAGCAGGTACAGGAGACCGACACCGAGGACGATCAACCCGAGACCCGTGAACTCGAACATGGAGATCCGGTGGAGGTTCGGATAACGTTCGGGATCGGCTGCCGCGAAGTCGGCCGCGAGGTCGCTCGCGAGGATGTTGGTCGCGGTGCCGACGAGCGTGAGCGTTCCCCCGAGCATCGAGGCATAGGAAAGCGGGAGCAACAGTTTCGACGGCGAGACGTGATACCGGTCGGCCAGGTCGGTCACCATCGGGATGAACATCGCGACGACGGGCGTGTTGTTGACGAACCCTGCCAGCGGCCCCGTGATGCCGATGGTGACCCCCAGGAGTCGGCGGGGATCCCCGCCGGCGACGTCGGCCACCCGCCGACCCAGCCACCGGATCAGTCCCACCCGCTGGACGCCGGCACTGATGACGAACATGGCGACGATGGTCAGCGTCGCCCGGTTGGAGAACCCCGCAATCGCCGCGTCGGTATCCATTCGCGTCCAACCCTGGAGGACGACGAGCGCGACGATCACCCCGATCGCCGTCGTGTCGGGCGGGACCCGCTCGGAAACGAACAGTACGACGACGAACGCGACCAGCCCGAACACGACGAGCATCTCGGTCGTGAGCGTCGGGACCGCCATGCCGCTACCCACGACCAGGGACGGCTTAAGCGTTCAGTCGATGCGACATGGGTCGAAGCGGACGGTGGGATACCACGGCAACCTCGGATTTCCGGAACTAATTACCGAATAGATACTTTCCGATCCCACATAATTTTCGTGCATTGATGGATCGGCCAAAGTGTTATTTACTCGGTCGCTAGATATAGGGATGGCATGGCTGGTCGGTTGGAAACCGGTATCGACGTTCTCGATCGAAAGCTCGACGGCGGAATCCCGCCGGGACGAATCATCGCGTTCACCGCGTCACCGGCCAGCCAGTCGGAACTGCTCCTCTACGAACTGACGGCCGCGCGGGGGTCCCTGTACCTCACGACTCAGCGATCCGACCAGGGGGTCAGGGACGCCATCGAGAACACCAACGCCCCCGTCGGCAGCCCGACCGTCAGGGACATCGGCGGCAACGAACCGCTGGACCAGGCCAACCGACTCATTCGCGCGCTCCCCGAGGGCGCGAACCTCATCATCGACCCGGCCGACCCGCTCGAGCGTCGGGAGCCGAGTCGCTATCAGAACTTCCTGAACGACCTCCAGACCCACATGGTCAACACGGGGAGCATCGCCTTCCTGCACTGTCTCGACG